>CAMWWU010000082.1 GCA_947178025.1 uncultured Alistipes sp.
ACTTTTTATTTTAAAAAACAATTAAAATTAACGCTTATGGTAAGAAAACTCGTACTATCGTTAATTGCCGCTTTGGGGTTCTTCGCGCTTGCGGAGGCACAAAACCGGACGGTTTCCGGTGTCGTGTCGGACTCCAACGGCAATCCCGTAGTAGGTGCCACGGTCATGGTCGATGGCACGCACGTGGGTACGACCTCGAATGCGGACGGTAGCTTTACCATCTCGGCTCCCGTCGATGGGTCGCTGACCATATCTTTCATCGGCTACCAGACCAAGACGGTCGCCGTAGCCGGCAAAACGCGCCTCGACATCGCGCTGGCCGAGGATACGCAGTCGATCGACGACGTGATCGTCGTGGCGTTCGGTACGGCCAAGAAAGAGGCCTTCACCGGATCGGCCAAGATGATCCAGTCGGACGATCTGGTCAAAACCCAGTCGTCGAACGTGCAGGACGCGCTCGTCGGCAAGGTCTCGGGTGTGCAGTTCGCCTCGCCGTCGGGCCGTCTGGGTTCCGGTCAGACCATCTACGTCCGCGGTTACGGTTCGATGTCGGCCGGCAATACGCCGCTGTGGGTTGTCGACGGCGTTCCCTACGAGGGCGACATCAACAACATCAACACGGCCGATATCGAGTCGATCTCGGTGCTCAAGGATGCCGCCTCGAACGCCCTCTACGGCGCCCGCGGCGCCAACGGCGTCATCATGGTGACGACCAAAAGGGCCAAGGCCGGCGAGGCTACCGTGACCTTCGACGGCAAGTGGGGTGTCAACACCCGCGCGCTGCGGAACTACGATATCGTGGATAATGCCGGCGAGTACTACGAGATGCACTACAAGTCGCTCTACAACTACTACACGCTGTCGCAGGAGTACGATGCCGTGTCGGCCAACATCGCAGCCAACAAGCTGCTGACGTCGAACGACGCCGGAGGTCTGGGCTACAACGTGATGACCGTTCCTGCCGGACAGAACCTCATCGGTACCAACGGCAAGCTCAACCCGCTGGCCACCGAGGGCCGCGTCGTCGACTACAACGGCAAGCAGTACATGCTCATGCCCGACAACTGGCTCGACGAGATCTACAAGTCGTCGTCGTTCCGCCAGGAGTACAACGTCAATGTCTCCGGAGCTACGGATCGCGCCAACTTCTACGCATCGCTCGGTTACCTGGACAACACCGGTATCATCGACGGTTCGAGCATGGAGCGCTACACGGCCCGTCTGCGTGCCGACTACCAGGCCAAGAAGTGGCTCAAGGTGGGCGGCAACATGTCCTACACCCACTTTCTGTGGAACAATGGTAACGCCATCGACGACGAGGGCGAGGCCGACGGCGGCAACGCTTTCGCCACGGCCATGCAGATGGCTCCGATCTATCCGGTCTACATGCGCGACGGCCAGGGCAACATCATGATCGACCAGTACGGCATGAAGCTCTACGATACCGGCGACGGCCGCAACGGCGGTGCGCTGCGTTCGAACGGCGGCATGTCGAACGACTTGCAGGATGTGCAGCTGAACAAGTACATCAGCGAGGGCAACGCCTTCACGGCGAACGGATTCGCCGACATCAACCTCTACACGGGGCTGAAGCTGACGCTCAACGGCAGCGTGGCCGTCGACGAGACGCGCGGTACGCAGGTGATGAATCCGTTCTACGGACAGTTCGCCGAGTCGGGCGGTCTGGTGTACAAGAGCCACTCGCGCGATATCGTTTACAACCTCCAGCAGCTGCTCTCGTACAGCAATACGTTCGCCGGGAAGCACAACGTGGACATCCTCCTCGGTCACGAGATGTACAACCGCAAGCAGTACGGTCTGTACGCCAACAAGACCGTGATGTTCTCGCCCGACAACCTCGAGCTCAGCGGCGCCACCGTGGATTCGTCGCGTTCCGGTTCGTCGGTGCTCGAGTACAACAACGAGGGCTACTTCTTCCGTGCGCAGTACGACTACGACGGCAAATACTACTTCTCGGGTTCGTATCGCCGCGATGCTTCGTCGCGCTTCCACCCCGATCACCGCTGGGGTAACTTCTGGTCGATGGGCGCCGCCTGGATCATCTCCAAAGAGAACTTCATGGCCGGCACCTCCGACTGGCTCAGCATGCTGAAGCTGAAAGCCTCCTACGGTTCGCAGGGTAACGACAACCTGGGCTCCACCGCAGATTCCTATTATCGCTATACCGACTATTACAGCATCGAAAGCGACGGCGCTGGCGGTGTGACGAGCGTGCTCGCGCAGAAGGGTAACCCCGATCTGACGTGGGAGACCAACTCGAACCTCAACGTCGGCGTCGAGTTCGGCTTCTGGAACGACCGTCTGTCGGGAGGCATCGACTTCTTCAATCGCAAGACGTCGGACATGCTCTTCCAGCTGGCAGTGCCCATCGAGGCCGGTTACACGTCGATCTTCACCAATATCGGCGACATGGTGAACCGCGGTGTCGAGATCGAGTTGAACGCCGACCTGATCCGCACGAAGAACCTCGTCTGGGACTTCTCGGTCAACATGACCCACTACAAGAACAAGCTGGTGAAGCTGCCCGAGCAGTATAAGTCCAACACGACCTCCGACGGTAAGTATGTCGGTCGTCAGAGCGGTTCGCGCTTCTACTCCGAGGGCAAATCCGTCTTCGAGTTCTACCTCCCGACCTATGCGGGCGTCAACCCCGACACCGGTCTGTCGCAGTGGTACACCTATCGGACCAACGAGGCCGGCGAAATCGAGCGCGTTATCACCGAGGACTACTCGACCGCTTCGGCCAACGGCCGCGAGTTCCAGGGCGACGCACTGCCCGACCTCTACGGCGGTTTCAACACCTCGCTGCGCGCCTACGGCATCGACTTCTCGATCGGCTTTACCTACCAGATCGGCGGTCAGGCCTACGACTCGGGTTACCAGTACTACATGGCTTCGCCGCAGGGTACGTCGACCGGTACCAACTACCACCGCGACCTGTTCAACTCGTGGACTCCCGAGAACAAGGATACGAACATCCCGCGTCTGGCTTACAACGATTCGAACCAGGCCGGTCCGTCGAGCCGCTTCCTGATCGACGCTTCGTATCTGAACATTCAGAACATCACGCTCGGCTACACGCTGCCCAAGCACATCACCCGCAAGTTCCTCGTGGAGAGCCTGCGCGTCTACCTGGCCTGCGACAACGTGTGGTACTGGTCCAAGCGTCAGGGTCTCGACCCGCGTCAGAGCATCAACGGTGCGACGAACCCCTACTATTACGCCCCGATCCGTACCTTCTCGGGCGGTGTGACGGTAACGTTCTAATTTTTAAACGATGAACAGTATGAAAATGAATCAGATCATAAAATTCACGGCCGTCCTTGCCGGCTCCGCCGCTTTGTTCTCGGGTTGTATCAAGGAGACCTTCCCCGAGAGCGGATACGCTACCGGCGGACAGATTGCCGATTCGCCGTTCGCACAGGAGGGTGTCCTGACGGCCATGCCGACGATTTTTATCACCAATACGGTCGATATCGATGAGCACGTCGACTTCGGTTATCCCGGTATCATGGGTTCGCTCGACCGTCTGGCCGGCGAAGTGTTCCCCGTGTCGGGCAACATGCCGGGCGGCAACCAGTATTACGACCGCTGGCAGGCGCAGCTCTATCCCGGCAACTCCACCGGTATGGATGCTACGGGATACATGACTCCGCTCCACTATTACAACTACTACCAGTTCATCTATGCGGCCAACGAGGCGATCACGCTCTTCTCGCAGAGCGCCGACGCCGACGAGAACCTGGGCGTAGCCAAGGCGTTCCGTGCGCACTGCTACCTCGATCTGGCTCGTCAGTACGATCCGCTGCCCGCCAAGGCGCCGCTGAAACCTTCGTATGAAGCCGATGTGCAGAAAGTGGCCGGTCTTACGGTCCCCATCGTGCGCGAGGGCATGGAGATGGCGGAGCTGGAGGATAACCCCCGTGCTACGAGAGAGGAGATGTTCGCCTTCATCTTCGAGGATCTGAACGATGCCGAGGCGCGGCTGGCCGACTATTCGCCCGCTACGAAGAATATCCCTTCGCTGGCCGTGGTCTACGGTCTGAAGGCCCGCGCCTACCTCTGGCTGGGCGGCTTCGACGAGCAGTATGCCGATATCCCGACCGGCAACGACGCCTATAAGCTGGCTGCCGAGTACGCCCGCAAGGCGATCGACGCTTCGGGCGCTTCGATCACGACCGAGGCCCAGTGGCTCGACAAGACCTCCGGCTTCAATACGGTGATCTCCTCGTGGATGTGGGCCATGATCCAGTCGACCGACACGGTGCTCAACAACCTGCTGTCGTGGACGGCTCACATGTCGCCCGACGCCATCTGGGGCTACGGCAACGGTGCGCAGCCCGGTATTTCGGTCTTCAGCTACAACCGCATGCACAGCAGCGACTTCCGTCGGAAGATCTTCGTAGGCGCGGATCGCGACTATGCCGCTATCGCACCCTACATGAACCTCACGGCGAACGAGTTCGAGGGCGAGGACGGCGCCAACGGCGCGATCGCACCCTACACCTCGTTCAAGTTCCACACCAACGGCGGCGAGAAGCGCAACTACTCGGTCGGCAACGTGACGAGCATTCCGCTCATGCGTGTCGAGGAGATGTATCTGATCGAGGCCGAGGCGACGGCTCACTACGATGCCGCTACGGCCCGCACGCTGCTCCTGTCGTTCATGGCCAACCGCGCTCCGGGCTACACGATCCCCGCAGCCAACGAGCTGGTCGAGGAGATCGTCTTCCAGAAGCGTATCGAGTTCTGGGGCGAGGGTATCATCTTCTACGACCTGAAGCGTCTGAACATCGGCATGCAGAACGGCAACGCCGGCACGAACGCTCCTTCGATGTCCCAGATTACGACCGACGGCCGTGCTCCGTGGTGGAACCTCGTGATTCCGCTCTCTGCCGTACAGCAGAACAAGGCGCTGCTCGACAACAACAATCCCAACGGAACCTATACGTATCAGTCTGTAAAATAATCTTGTAACCTATGAAAAATCTGAAGATATTCTTTCTGGCGGCTGTCGCCGTCGTTGTCGGGCTCTTCACGGCCTGCAGCGACGAAGACTTCGCAGCCGGACCGCTTGCCGACGGTGCGCAGGTCTACTTCCCCGAGAGCATTCCCTCGGAGTTCAGTATCGGTGACGAGGTGACTTCGATCGCCATTCCGGTAAACCGCATCGTCTCGGACGAGGCGCAGACCGTTGCCATTCTGGCCGACGATCAGTCGGGGCTCTTCACCGTCCCATCGGCCGTATCGTTCGCCGCCGGCCAGAGCGAGGCCGAGCTGGTCGTGACGTTCGACCGCACGGCCCTCGAGGACGGCGCGGAGTATCCGCTGGCACTCCTCATCAACGACGAGGAGAACACCACGCCCTACGGCAACTCGCAGCTCAACATCACGATCGTTCCCTGGCCGTGGGAGTATCTCGGCGTCGGCATGTACCGCGACGACTGGATGATTACCGGTTTCGGCGGCGATGCGATCGAGTTTGAGGTGAATATGTACGAGCATAAGACGAAGAAAGGCCTGTACATGCTCGAAGAGCTTTTCGGCTGGACTTACATGACTGAGGGCTTCGAGGCTACGCAGGCTGAGTTGTCGGGTCAGTTCAGCTATACGCCGACCAATATCGTCATCGATGCAACCGATCCCGAGGCCGTTATCATCGAGGATCAGTGGTCCGGTATTTACGAGGGCATCCAGGGCTATGGCGAGATGTGGATTGCAACGCAGGAGCCTGGAAAGATGGAAAACAAGGTCATCACTTTCCCCGTAAAAGGTCTGCTCATGGGTATGATGCCCTCCGACTCGTGGTATTATGCTAACAACGACGGCCTGTTCCGCGTCATGCTGCCCGGTGCCGAGATCGTGGACTACACGCTGGCCGTCGAGTACGACAGCATGCGCGTGGAGGCTGACGGCGAAACGGCTTCGGCTGTGATCAACTTCACCTATGGCGCCGACGTGACGGGTGTCAAGTACGTGGTGGTTGCCGGCAGCGTTTCGGGCGCTCAGGCTGCCCAGTATGCTGCTGCTATCGCCGACAATTCGGCCGAGGATATCAACGAAATCCAGGTCGACGGTTCGGGCTCGGCTACCGAGAAGTTCGTGCTTGACGAGTCGGGTGCCTATTCGGTGGTTGCCGTAGCCTACGACAAGGCCGGCCAGCCCCGCACGGGCGACTATGCCGCCGCAACGTTCTACTTCCCCGGCATGGGCGGTGCGGCCGCTCCCGACTGCGAGTTTTCGGCGAAATTGCTTCCTATGAGCGAAGTTTTCCCGAGCCTCTCTTCCATATATCCCGACACTTCCTCCCTCGGATTTGTTTTCGAAGGATCGGAGATTGCATCCGTTCAGTATGCTTGCTATCGAACCCAATACGTCGAAAGTGTTCTTGCCGAAGGCGGTACGCTTGCGGAATTGGTAGAGGACGAAGAGTCTGATGAGGATGTCGTAGCAGAACTTGCAAGTTCGGGAATCTATGAGGATGGATTTGTCAGCCTGGCTTCAGGGACTTCCTTTACGTTGATTGCCAAAGCAACGAATGTTTATAGTAAAAGTGTGGTTGTTTCGTCTACCTGCTCGACAGCATCGATCGATTTCAAAGGGGATTTGGTGATTGGCGATTATTCCATGCACTACGATGCCGCAGCGACAGACGGAGGCACGATTCCTCTGGACAATGATTTCAGCGTCGTGCCTCAGGAAGAAGATTCGATCAATGATTTCTTTGTTTCGAACTTTGCATACGGGGCGGAAATCGGGGCGACTATCAATTGGTATGCTGCTTATGATTCAACGGCTTCGACCATGACTCTCAGTGGTGTTTGGAAAGGAAACGAAACCAAAGGAAGTTTCCTCGGCGGATGGGTCGGTGTAACTGCTACAAGGGCCATTCTTTTCTTCTCGTATGATCCGAACGATGAAGCTCCTACGGGTAAGACGCCTGTCGAAATCGTTGTTGATCCGACGACGAAACAGCTCAAGGGTTTGAATACGAATATCGAAATAATGGTCGGAACGATCAATGGAAATAAGGTGGAAAATGGTCAGCTTGTAGCACTGTTCTTCGCAGACGGAACGACGATTACTCCTAAGAGTGCAGGGGCTTCTGTTGCTGGCAGCTTCCTGACGAGTCGGAATTTCGATGTGCCTGCTGTGGCCAAAGTACCGTATCGCAGCTATGCCGCAGATAAGGTTGTCAATACCTATGTGCTTTCGAGCAATTGCGAGAAGATTTTGAATGCTGGGATTCACACGGAGCCCAAGCTCCGCACCCTCTCGGTAAGCCCCGTGAAGTGCGAGCCGTCGGTCAAGGAGTTCGGTGCCCGTGGCGAATTCAAGATTCGCGAGAACCTGCGCGTGAAGTAGTTTCGCGACACACTATCCGCAAGACCCGACACGGCCGATATGCCGTGTCGGGTTCTGTGGTCCTATGAAACCGGGCCCCTGTCAGGGGGCGTAACCATATGATTTTATGATGATGACAAAGAAAAGGGCTCTCTGGAGCCTGCTGTTCGCGGCCGCGGTCCTCGCCGGATCGTGCGCCGAGGAGGACCTCGATCCGGCTCCGCAGACCGAGCCGGCGGACGAGGTGAGCGCCAAACTCGTCTTCACGGCCGACCATGCCGTGCCGGGCGAGCTGCTGGTTTGTTTCGACGCGGCGGCTGTCGAGGCCGTCGAGGCGTCGGTGTTGTGCGTGACCCGTGCGGGCGGGGTGGCGACCCGTTCGGGAATCGGCGATTTCGATGCGGTGCTCGACGGCATCGGCGTGAAGGCGCTGCGGCGTCTGTTCCCCGTCGACGAGCGGCACGAGGCGAGCACCCGGGCGGCCGGACTGCATTGCTGGTACTTCGTCGAGTTCGATGCCGGGGTCGATCTGACCGCGGCGGCTCGCGGACTGGCTGCGGTGGCCGAGGTGCAGACCGTGGAGTTCAATCAGCAGCTCATGCGGATCGACAGCGGCCGTGCCGTGCCCCTGACCGAGGAGGTGTCTGCGGTGCAGAGCCGGGCGGCCGCCGACTTCAACGACCCTTATCTGAGCCAGCAGTGGCACTACATCAACACCGGCGATACGAATCTTTATGCGGGAATTCGTGCCGGCGCCGACGTCAACTGCGCCGAGGCGTGGCGTCTCTGCACGGGCGATCCGCGGGTCGTGGTGGCCGTGCTTGACGACTGCGTGCAGTGGGACCATCCCGATCTGGCGGCCAACATGTGGGTCAATTCGGACGAAGCTCAGGACGGCCGGGACAGCGACGGCAACGGATATGTCGACGATATCCACGGCTGGAACTTCGTGAGCAACGGTCCGCTGGCGGTCAGCACCTCCGGCGATGCGCCGGATCACGGCACGCACGTGGCCGGAACGGTGGCTGCCGTGAATAACAACGGCACCGGCGTGTGCGGCGTCGCGGGCGGATCGGGCAGCGGCGACGGCGCGAGAATCATGGCGTGCCAGATCTTCCATAACGACAAGGGCGGAGATGCCGAGACGACGGCGCGAGCATTCAAGTATGCGGCCGACAACGGGGCCGTGATCGCGCAGTGCAGCTTCGGCTACACGGCCGGTGGGCTCACTGCCGATACGTCGTATGCCTCCGGCTCCAAGACCAGCGTCGAGAAGGCGGCCATCGACTACTTCATCTCGAAGCGGAACTGTGCGGCGGTCGAGGGCGGCGTGGTGATCTTCGCGGCCGGCAACGACGCAGCCGCCATGGCGAGCTACCCGGGGGCGTATCGCGACTACATCTCCGTGACTTCGATGTCGTGCAGCTTCGAGCCTGCTTACTACACCAACTACGGCCCCGGCTGCAACATCGCGGCGCCCGGCGGCGACGCCTACCAGGCCTATCCGAAGGCTACGTCGCAGGTGCTGTCGACGATCACCGGCGGCAGATACGGCTGGATGCAGGGCACCTCGATGGCCTGCCCGCACGTTTCGGGCGTCGCCGCGCTGGGTCTCTCGTATGCGTTGCAGCAGGGCAAGAGCTTCTCGCTCGATGAGTTCAAGGCGCTGCTGCTGACGTCGGTGAACGACATCGACCGGTACTGCACGGGCAGCAATGCGAAATATGCCGGCAAGATGGGCTCGGGATACATCGACGCCTATCAGGTGCTGATGAACGTGCGGGGCATCACCTGCATTCCGGCGGCGGTGGGGTCGCAGACCACGATCCGTCCGACGGATTATCTGGGCGACGGCAATCCGACGCTGACGGTGTCGGCCGTCGAGATCTCGGCCGAAGACAAGGCCCGGCTCGGCATCGCGTCCGACCCGACGATCTTCGCCAATCAGGTGCTGGTGCGCTGCACGAAGCCGGGATCGGCGATCATCCGGATCCGCATGCAGGCCGGCACCAACAGCGGCAGCGGCATGAACGGCATGACGATCACCAAGGAGTTCGCCCTGATCGCCCGCGAAAATCACGCTGCGAACGGAGGTTGGTTATAAAAAACTGAAGAGAATCATGAAAAGCATCAAACTGTTATTGATCGGTCTGCTCGCGGCGTGCGCCTGCGCCGCCTGCGGCAGCAGCTCCTCCGAAGAGACGCCCGGCCCGCAGACGGGCAGCGGCTCCGTCGTCGGCGAGTGGCACCTGATTTCGTGGAGCACGCTCTCGGCGGCCGACATCTACCTCGAGCTGGCCGAAGACGGCACGTTCGAACTCTACCAGCGTCTGACGAAGCCCGTCTACGAGCACTTCGACGGCACGTACCGCTATGCCGACGGCACGCTTTCGGGCGTTTACGGCGACGGCGTGGCGTGGGGCGCTTCGTATCGGGTGTCGTTCGGCGCGAACGGGTCGCAGATGACCCTCACCGCCGGTGCGGACGACGTTGCGGTGTTCGCCAAGACGACCATCCCGGAGGAGATCCGCTCCGGAGAGTTGGAGGCCCGCACGGCGGAGTGCCCGTCCGAAGCCTCGCCGCGCTTCCTCTGATGAATTTCCGGCGTCGCCGCGCTTGCGGCGGCGTGCTTGTCGGGGCGTCCGGAAGACCGGGCGCCCCTTTTTTTATGCCGGAAAAACGATATTTTTTCGTCGGACGCTTGCAGATTCGGAAATTTTGCTTACCTTTGCACCACGTTAAGTCCGAAAGGTTCTTTTCGCGGATGGTGCCATAGCTCAGTTGGTAGAGCAAAGGACTGAAAATCCTTGTGTCCCCGGTTCGATTCCTGGTGGCACCACAAAAGACCGCTAATTCTCAATGAGTTAGCGGTCTTTTATTCAACTATACCCCTCCGAGTCACCACAAAAGTGGGTCAGCTGCAAAATCCGGTTGAAATGTTAAAAAACTACGCGAGTGTAAAAATTTTTTAGGCGCATAGTT
>CAMWWU010000083.1 GCA_947178025.1 uncultured Alistipes sp.
ATATAATAAGGATCTTTAAAAAATCCAATAAATTTTTAATGAATTTTATTAATTTTTTAAATAAAAAAGAGAATACACTGATTATCAGTGCATTCTCTTAATATCGCGCCTTTTTGTGCTATAAGGTCGATTTCGACTCTACGGCTACGGTGTTGTCTACTTTCTTGATCAGCCCCTGGAGTACGGCGCCGGGTCCGAGCTCGGTGAACTCCGTCACGCCGTCGGCGAGCATGTTGCGCACGATGTAGGTCCAGCGCACGGGGGCGGTCAGCTGAGCGATCAGGTTGGCCTTGATGACCGCGGGGTCCGTGTAGGGCTTGGCGTCCACGTTCTGGTAGATCGGGCAGGTCGGCGTGCGGAACGGAGCCTCGGCGATCGCCTTTTCGAGCTCCTGCTTGGCGGGCTCCATCAGCGGCGAGTGGAACGCACCGCCCACGGGCAGGCGCAGTGCGCGGCGGGCACCTGCGGCCTTGGCCTTTTCGCAGGCGGCCTCGACGGCCTCGACGGCGCCCGAGATGACGAGCTGTCCGGGGCAGTTGTAGTTGGCGGCGACCACCACGCCGTCGATCGATGCGCAGATCTCCTCGACGACCGAGTCCTCCAGACCGAGCACGGCGGCCATCGTTCCGGGCTGAGCCTCGCAGGCGGCCTGCATGGCCATGGCGCGCTTCGAGACGAGCTTCAGACCGTCCTCGAACGAGAGTGCGCCGGCAACGACCAGTGCCGAGAACTCACCCAGCGAGTGACCGGCTACGGCATCGGGCTCGACGCCGAGGGCCTTGGCCATGATGACCGAGTGGAGGAATACGGCGGGCTGCGTAACGCGCGTCTGCTTGAGCTCCTCGTCCGTGCCTGCGAACATGATGTCCGTAATGCGGAAACCGAGAATCTCGTTGGCTTTTTCGAAAAGCTCTTTGGCTGCGGGTACGTTGTCGTAAAGGTCTTTGCCCATGCCGACGGCCTGGGCGCCCTGGCCCGGGAATACGTATGCGTGTTTCATAGGTTTCGGTATTTTAAACAATTTGCGGCGGCTAAGATACTAAATACAATCAAGAATTAAAAATTAACGTTAAGAATTTCGGGGACCTCGCCCTACTCCCGGATCTCTCCCTCCAGGTCGTGCGAATCGTCCATCGCGCCGAGCTTCACGCGGCAGATGGCGTTGATCCGCCGCCGGTCGTAGGGGGCTTTCACCCGACGGTAGTTGCCCGTGTATCCGAACATCATGCCGCCGCGCATCGTGCTTTCGAAGAGCACGTCGTCCTCGCTGCCCGATGCTGCCGAGCAGAATTCGCCGTGCAGCCGGTCGCACAGCTTTTCGAGCTCTTCGACCCGCTGCGTGGCCACGGACGGCTGCACCTTGCCGGGAAATCCGACGGCCGGCGTTCCGGGGCGCTCCGAGAAGGGGAAGATGTGGAGGAAGGCGGGGCGCAGCTCCTCCAGAAAGGCGTAGGTGTCGCGGAAATCCTCCTCCGTCTCGCCCGGGAATCCGACGATCACGTCGATGCCGATGAATGCGTCGGGCATCGCGCGGCGCACGGCGGCGATCCGTTCGGCGAAGCGGGCCGTGGTGTAACGGCGGCGCATCAGCCCCAGAATCCGGTCCGAACCGCTCTGGAGCGGCACGTGGAAGTGGTGCTGGAACTTGGGCGAGGCGGCGCAGAAGTCGATGATCTCGTCCGTCAGCAGGTTGGGCTCGATCGACGAGATGCGGTAGCGGTCGATTCCCTCGACTTCGTTCAGCGCCCGCAGCAGGTCGATGAACCGCTCGCCCGTCGTGCGGCCGAAGTCGCCCGTGTTGACCCCCGTGATGACGATCTCGCGCTGACCCGCCGCCGCGATCTGCCGCGCTTCGGCCACCAGGTCGGCGATCGGCATGTTGCGGCTCGCGCCGCGGGCGTAGTGGATCGTGCAGTAGGAGCAGCAGTAGTCGCAGCCGTCCTGCACCTTCAGGAAGGCACGCGTGCGGTCGTTGCTCGAAAAGGCCGCGAAGAAGGTGGTGATCGAGTCGGCGTCGCAGCTGTAAACCTGCGCTCGGCCCTTGCCGGCGAGCTCCGCCACGCGGGCGAAGAGGGCGCCCTTGTCGTTGTTGCCCAGCACGAGGTCCACCCCCTCGATCGCGGCGATCTCTTGCGGTTTGAGCTGCGCGTAACAGCCCGTCACGGCGATGATCGCCTGCGGGTTGCGGCGGTGGAGTTTGCGGATGAGGTTGCGGCATTTCTTGTCGGCGTGCTCGGTCACCGAGCAGCTGTTGATGACGCAAATGTCCGCCTCGGCCGTGGGGGCGACGCGGACGAACCCGCCGCGTTCGAACTCCCGGGCGAGCGTCGAACTCTCCGAGAAGTTGAGTTTGCAGCCGAGGGTGTGGAAACTGACTCTGCGCGATTGCATGGTTTTCGATCGTTTGTTTTTTACGGTGCGAAATTACGAAAACACCCGAAAAAATGGGCGCTTTCCGATAAAAAAGCGTAAATTTGCGCGCTATATAGATAAGGATGGAATTTTTCAGCGATCTGTTGCAATACGGCTACCTTTCCAACGCCCTGCTGGCGTGCGTGCTCTCGGGCATCACGTGCGGAATCGTCGGCACCTACGTCGTCTGCCGCCGCATGGTCTTTCTCGCCGGGGGCATCACCCACGCCTCGTTCGGCGGACTGGGCATCGCTTTCTGGGCGGGTGCGAACCCGATCGGCGGGGCGCTGGTCTTCGCCGTGCTCTCGGCCCTCGGGATCGAGTGGGCCGGCAGCCGGGGGCGGATCCGCGAGGATTCGGCCATCGGCATCATCTGGTCGGTGGGCATGGCCGTCGGGGCGCTCTTCATGAGCCTCCGCCCGGGATACACCTCGGGCGACCTGTCGGCCTACCTCTTCGGCAGCATCGTCACCGTCACGCGCGGCGACGTTACGGCCCTCGCCCTGCTGACGGGATGCCTGCTCGCCGGGGCGCTCTTATGGCTGCGTCCGGTGATGTACGTCGCCTTCGACCGCGACTTCGCCCGCAGCCGGGGCATCCCCACGCGGCTGATCTCCTACCTGATGGCGGCGCTGGTCGCCGTGACGATCGTCCTGTCGATCCGCATCATGGGCATCGTGCTGCTCATCTCGCTGGTGACCATGCCCGTCGTGATCGTCAACACCCTCTCGCGCGACTACCGCACGATCGCCCTCGCAGCCCCTCCGGTGGCCGTCGCGGGCAACGTCGCGGGGCTCGCCGCCAGTTACTGTTTCGAAGTTCCTCCCGGCGCCGCCATAATATTTATCCTCACTTTTACGCTTATTCTGGTAAAACTATTACCTTTGCGTAGAAAAAAAACGGGATCCGCCGCATGAAATCCATTCACAAGTTCGTTCTGAAAGCCTATCTCGGCCCGATGATCCTCACGTTCTTCATCGTGATGTTCGTCCTGCTGATGAACTTCATGTGGCGCTATATCGACGAGTTGGTGGGCAAGGGCCTGAGCGCCGGCATCATCATCGAGCTGATCTCCTATGCCATGGCCAACATGATCCCCATGGGGCTGCCGCTCGCCATGCTGCTGGCGGCGATCATGACCATGGGCAACCTGGGCGAGAACTACGAGCTGCTGGCCATGAAGTCGGCCGGCATGTCGCTGATCCGGATCACCAAGCCGCTCATCATCCTCGTGAGCCTGATCGCCGTGGGGAGCTTCTTCATCGGCAACAACCTCGTGCCGTACTCCAACAAGAAGATGTTCAGCATCATCTTCGACATCCGCCAGCAGAAGCAGAGCCTCGAATTTCAGGACGGCCTCTTCTTCAACGGCATCGAGAACATGTCGATCCGCGTGGCGCATCAGGATCCCGATACGCATCTGCTGCACGACGTGCTGATCTACGACAACCGTCAGGCGAACGGCAACATGAACACCATCGTCGCCGACTCGGGCTACATCCGCCTCTCGGACGACAAGAAGTACCTGCACGTGACGCTCTTCCACGGCGAGACCTACGAGCAGACCCGCAACAACCAGTGGTTCACCAAGAGCGCTCTGCGCCACCATACGTTCGACCTCCAGGATCAGAAGATCGCCATGGCCGGTTTCGACATGGGGCGCAGCGACGCGAGCATGTTCTCCAACAGCCAGACCAAGAACATCAACGAGTTGCAGGGCGATATCGACTCGCTCGAACGCACGGTCAACACCTCCACGACCCGCTCCTACGAGCCGCTGCTCAAGGAGCAGCTCTTCGTGCGCGACAACTCCGTGCTGCCGCTGCCCGACAGCATGCGCATCGACAAGAGCGGCTTCCGCGACGCGCTCTTCACCGATTCGATCGCCCGGCTGCCGATGCGCGAGAAGGAGCGCGTGTGGAACCAGGCCCGGTCGCTGGCCAAGAACTCGCGCAACATGTTCGCCTTCGACGAGTCGGCTTCGAAGGAGGCGCTCAACCAGCTCTACCGCAGCAAGGTGGAGTGGCACAAGAAGATCTCGCTGCCCGTATCGATCATGATCTTCTTCCTGATCGGCGCGCCGCTCGGGGCCATCATCCGCAAGGGCGGTCTGGGGCTTCCGGTCGTGGTGTCGGTGATTTTCTTCGTTATTTATTATATGGTGAGCCTCACGGGCGAGAAGTTCGCCAAGGAGGGAACCTGGGACGCCGTTTACGGCATGTGGCTCTCGACGTTCGTGCTGACCCCCATCGCCGTCTATCTCACCTACAAGGCCACCAACGACTCGGCGCTGCTCGATACGGACTGGTATGCCGGACGCATCAAGGTCGTCCGCGAGAAGCTGGCGCCGCTCTTCGATAAACTGAAAACAAAGCTCAAACGCCATGGAAAAAGAGACGATACTCAATAGTGTGGAGGAGGTCATCGAGGACTTCCGCAACGGAAAAGTCGTCATCGTCGTCGATGACGAAGATCGCGAGAACGAGGGCGACTTCATCGTCGCCGCCGAGAAGATAACGCCCGAAATCGTGAACTTCATGCTCAAGGAGGGTCGCGGAGTGCTCTGCGCGCCGCTCTCCGAGGAGCGTTGCGCTGCGCTGGAGCTCAACATGATGGAGGAGAACAACACCTCGCTGCTCGGCACGCCGTTCACCGTGACGGTCGACCTGCTGGGCGAGGGGTGCACGACGGGCGTTTCGATCCACGACCGCGCCGCCACGATCCGTGCGCTCGCCGATCCGAAGACCCGTCCCGCCGATCTGGGGCGTCCGGGGCACATCAACCCGTTGCGGGCCCGTCAGAAAGGGGTGCTGCGCCGTCCGGGACATACCGAGGCGGCCGTCGATCTGGCCCGTCTGGCCGGATTGCAGCCGGCCGGAGCGCTCATCGAGATCATGAACGAGGACGGCACGATGGCCCGCCTGCCGCAGCTGCTGGAGATCGCGAAGAAGTTCGATCTGAAGATCATCTCCATCGCCTCGCTGATCGCCTACCGCCTGCGCGAGGAGTCGATCGTCGAGCGCGGCGAAACGGCCGACATGCCGACCGAGTGGGGCCACTTCCGGATCACGGCGTTCCGGCAGAAGAGCAACGGTCTGGAGCACATGGCCATCACCAAGGGCGAGTGGTCGGAGGAGGAGCCGGTGCTGATCCGCGTCCACTCGTCGTGCGCCACGGGCGACATCCTCGGGTCGTGCCGCTGCGATTGCGGCGCCCAGCTCCACGAGGCGATGAAGATGATCGAGAAGGAGGGCAAGGGCGCCGTCGTCTACCTCAGCCAGGAGGGGCGCGGCATCGGGCTCTTCAACAAGATTCGCGCTTACAAGCTGCAGGAGGAGGGGCTGGACACGGTGGATGCCAACCTCGAACTGGGCTTCCGGGCCGACGAGCGCGACTACGGCGTCGGTGCGAGCATCATCCGCGAGCTGGGCATCAAGCACATGCGGCTGATGACCAACAATCCGCTCAAGCGTGCGGGGCTGGAGGGCTACGGCCTCTCGATCGACGAGATCGTGCCGATCGTCATCGCCCCCAACAAATACAACCTCCATTATCTGGAGACCAAGGAGGAGCGCATGAACCACTGCCTCGGGCTGCACAAACACTGATCGCCCCATGAACGCCAAGGATCTACGCATCGTATTCATGGGTACGCCCGAATTCGCCGTGCCGTCGTTGAGGGCGCTGGTCGAAGGGGGCTATCGCGTCGTGGCCGTGGTCACCGCACCCGACAAACCCGCCGGCCGCGGACAGAAGCTGCACCGCAGCGAGGTGAAGATCGCCGCCGAGGAGCTGGGGCTCCCCGTGCTGCAACCCGAGAAGCTCCGCGATCCGGCATTCGTCGAGGCGATGCGGGAGCTTCGGCCCGACCTGGGAATCGTCATCGCGTTCCGCATGCTGCCCGAAATCATCTGGGCCATGCCGCGCCTGGGGACCTTCAACCTGCATGCGTCGCTGCTGCCGCAGTACCGCGGTGCGGCGCCGATCAACTGGGCCGTCATCAACGGCGAAACCCGCACGGGCGTGACGACGTTCCTGCTCAACCACGAGATCGACAAGGGGGCCATTCTGGAGCAGGCCGAGGTGACCATCGAGCCCGAGGACAACGTCGGCACGCTCTACGAGAAGCTGATGCTGCGCGGCACGTCGCTCGTGACCGAGACCGTCGAGCGGATCGCTGCGGGCGATATCCGCGGCATCGAGCAGCAGCATATCGACGAGGCGACGCTCCGGCCCGCTCCGAAGATTTTCAAGGAGGATTGCCGCATCGACTGGTCGCACGAGGGCGTGCGGATCGTGAATTTCATCCGCGGGCTGTCGCCCTATCCCGCCGCGTGGGCGTCGCTCCGCAAGGCGGACGGCGAACCGTCGACCGCCAAGATCTTCTCCGCGACGTTCGAATCCGCGGAACACGGCCTGCCGTGCGGCACGGTCCGCAGCGACGGCCGTACCTGCATCCGCGTGGCCTGCGCCGACGGCTGGATCGCCCTCGGGGAGCTTCAGATCGCCGGCAAGAAGCGCCTGTCGGTCCGCGAGCTGCTGTTGGGGCTGCGCGACATCGGGGAGTACGCATTCGAATAGATCGCCCGAGAGGGCGGAGTGCGATTGGGGCGGCTCGCCCGACCGGGAGAGATGAATACGAAAAAGGTTGTCCGAGAAGGACAACCTTTTTTCGTTGCATGCGGGGATTACTCCGTTTTTTTGTCGTTCGGTTGAAAGTCGATCTGATAGAACTTGAACTCGGGTTTCGTCATGGCACCCGTGGCGGCATCGATGCCCCAGCCGAGAATATCCAGCAGGTTGATGACCGATACGGCATTGAAGCTCTTGTTGATGACGATCGTTTCGGTCGAGTAGGAGGGGGCTTCGGCCTTTACTACCGTTTCGTCGAAGCCGCGTTTGATTTTCGTCGTGTAGGGGAATGTGACGTTCGTGTGTTTGCGGCCGTCGATGGTGAGGGTCGCTTTTTCGCGGATGTCGCTTTCGAAGGTGACTTTCGCTTTGGAGCCGCAGAAGACGGTCGCGCACGAGCTCGATGCCAGTGCGAAGCAGAGCAGGATTGAAATACGTTTCATGGTTTGGGTCGTATGCCGTGTCCCCTCGGCGGTCAAGTGTTGGGATTGAGGCATATAAAAACGTGGGACAGCACTTTTATTTGTCTTTCGAGGTCTTCGCAATACCATGCAGCCAAATAAAGAGTAAAGCCCACGTAGAAACGTGAGCGTTTACGCCTTACTCCCGGCTGCTTTTGAAAGTTGCGAAGTTTCGAAAGACAGGAGATAAAGCTAACGCTTTTATATGTGTGCCGGCGCGTTACGCGCGGCGTCGGATCGGTGTTTCTTCAGACGGTCAATGCTTCATAGGCGATCTTGTTTGGCGGTTTGCTGCACAAAGATAACCTTTTTGTCGATTCGCCGGTCGCCGGCCGACTGATTTTTTCGCCTTTTCCGGGGCTAATGCGTCGCAGCATGTGCCGGTTCGCGCTTCTCGCGCGCTTCGGGCAGCGGACGGGTGCAGAAGTACCATTCGCAGCACTTCATCCCTTCGGTCGTCTTGTCCGTGCCGTCGTAGGTCGCGGGGGCCGGGACGATGATGTCGTCGCCGGGACGCCAGTCGGCCGGGAGCGCCACGTGGTATTCGTCGATGGTCTGCAAGCCGACGAGGATGCGTTTCAGTTCGTCGAAGTTGCGTCCCAGCTGCATCGGATAGTAGACCACGGCGCGGACCGTCGCCGAAGGGTCGATGAAGAAGACCGCGCGCACGGCCGCCGTGGTGCTCGCTCCGGGTTGGATCATGCCGTATTTGCGGGCGATGTCCATCGACATGTCGGCGATCAGCGGGAAGTTGAGCTCCACGTTCCGGTGTCCCTTGAACTCGATCTTGTCGTGGATCGACCTCAGCCAAGCGATATGGCTGGCGTTGGTGCCGACCGAGAGGCCCAGCAGACTGCAATTCAGCGCCTCGAACTCCTGCTGCATGGCTCCGAAGAGCACGAATTCCGAGGTGCAGATCGGCGTGAAATCCGAGGGATGGCTGAAGAGAATCACCCATTTGCCTTTGAAATCCTCGGGGAAGCGGACCGTTCCCCGCGTGGTCTCCGCCTCGAATGCGGGCGCCTTGTCGCCGATCAGAGGCATCGTAACGTTTCGTTGTTCCATCATTGCGTATTTTTTCGGATCGGATCGGCAAAGACCGTGCCTGCCGGGGCGCATTTTGTGGTATGGGATTTGCCTGTATGCCGGATAACCTATAAAATTTCCGATCATGAATACGAAAAAGAACGTCAATCCCCAGACCGAATTTCACAAATTCTTCGTGGAGCAGCTCAAGGATATCTACTGGGCCGAGGAGCATCTCGCTCCGGCGCTGCTGAAGATGAGCCGTGCGGCGACGAGCCCCAAGCTGACCGCCGCTTTCAAGAAACACCATGACGAGGGCTCCAAACAGCTCGCGCAGCTCGAACAGATCTTCTCGCTGATGGGCGAAAAGCCGCAGGGCAAGCGTTGCGCCGCGATGGCCGGACTGCTCGAAGAGGCCGAGAGCATGATCGAGGACACGGAGGCCAACAGCCTGGTGCGCGATGCGGGGCTGATTCTCGCGGCCCAGAAGGTCGAGCACTACGAGATCGCCACCTACGGCACGCTCAAGGCGCTGGCCGACTACCTGCCCGAGAAGCAGGTGAAACGTCTGCTCAATACGATCCTGACCGGCGAAAAGAAGACCGACGGTCTGCTCACGGTGCTGGCCGAGGAGTACGTCAACGAGTGCGCCGCCCAGGAGTAGCGCAAGGCTCGCGGAGGAGCGTCGGAAGCCGCTCCGGCGATGCCGATACGGGGCCCGTCCTGCAAAGGACGGGCCCCGTGCGCGTTCATGCCTTCGGGGGGCGTGGCGGAACGGCGGCTTTCGCTGCGCGCCGGGCTGCATACTCTTTGCCGGGGGCTGCGGGGGAAAACGAAAAAGCGACGGAATATTCCGTCGCTTTTTGCGGAGAGTGGGGGATTCGAACCCCCGGTACAGTAATCCCGTACGTCAGTTTAGCAAACTGGTGGTTTCAGCCACTCACCCAACTCTCCGGTTGCCCGTTGCAGCGCGTTTGCGCGAAACGGGTGTGCAAATATAGAATCTTTTTGGGGAACTGCAAAACTTCGGAGCTAAAATTTCCGCATTTATTCGCACTTCTCCGGTCTACTTTATATAAAAAGAATCGTCGGGGCGTTTTGATGAAAATTTCGGTTTTTCGGATAAAAAATCCAAATCCATACACGGCGTTCGGTTTACATTTGTATCCCTGAAAAAAAAGACAAACAACAAACTACTCGATTTAATTTATGACTCGGAAACTTTTGATGATTGGTTTGGCCGTGGCGTCGCTGAGCGTCGCGGCGACCGGATGCTGCAACGCCGGTGCGGGTTGCGCATCGTCCCCGGTGTCGGCGTTCGCGCTGCCGGAGGTGGTTCGCCCCTCGATTCCGGCACGTGCGGCGAGCATCGCCGATTTCGGTGCCGTAGGCGACGGCAACACGCTCTGCACGCAGGCTTTCGCCGATGCGATCGCCTCGCTCGCGAAGCAGGGCGGCGGCCGGGTGATCGTGCCTGCCGGCGTGTGGTATACGGGGCCGATCGTCCTCACGGACAACATCGACCTGCATCTGGAGCGCAATGCGATCGTCCTTTTCAGCGACGATACGAATCTCTATCCGCTCGTCGAGACGACTTTCGAGGGACTCAACACCTGGCGCTGCCAGTCGCCGATCTCGGCTAAGGATGCGAAGAACGTGGCCATCACGGGCGAGGGCGTTATCGACGGCAACGGCGACGGCTGGCGTGCCGTGAAGCGCGACAAACTCACCGAGGGTCACTGGAACCGCAAGGTCCGCAGCGGCGGCATCGTCTCCGACGACGGCAAGACCTGGTATC
>CAMWWU010000084.1 GCA_947178025.1 uncultured Alistipes sp.
AGCCGGGCGTGAGCGTCGTCATTTCGGAGTTGATTAAGCGCGACCACCGCCTGCTGCGCGGGCTGCTGCGCGAGGCGGGCGTCGGCGATCTGGAGGCGGCCGGCATGATCGACCGCTTCGTCTTCGAGGTGCGCCACGCCGTGGAGCGCGGCGAGAACTATCCGCTCGAAGGTTTCGGGGTGCTGCACCCCGGCCCCAACGGGACGATCGCGTTCGAATACCGTCCGGCGCCCGTCGGCTCGGCCGACGCTGCACCCGCTGCGGCCGCAGCGCCTGCCGCCGAGCCTTCCGAACCGGCGGCCGAAGCCCCCGTCCGCGGTGCGAAACGCTCGTCGATCGACTCCGACCGGATGGCCGAGGCGGTCCGTTCGGCGTTCTCCGACGCTCCGGGACATGTCTCGACTTCGGCGAAGATGAATCCCGAACCCTACGTGCGGGGGCTTCGCTACGGCAAACCGGCCAAGACGACCGATGCCTACCGCTACGTCGACCGGGCGCCGCGTCGCCGCGGATTGGACCGGTTCCTGCTGCTGGGCATCCTCGTGGCGGTCATCGCCATCGCAGCCATCGCCTACGGCTGGTGGTGCGACCGGCGTGCCGAAGCCTTGGAGACGGAGTCGATCGTGCTGCCGATGTCCGACGGCGCGGAATCCGGATTTTCCTCAGAACAGCTTGAATAGATGACGCAGATAACCTCAGTAAAACAACGCTTCGGCATCATCGGCAACTCGGAACTGCTGGACCGGGCGCTCGATGTCGCCGTGCGCGTGGCTCCGACCGACCTCTCGGTGCTCGTCACGGGCGAGAGCGGCGTGGGAAAGGAGTTTTTCCCGCAGGTCATCCACGCCTTTTCCGCGCGCAAGCACAATAAATATATAGCGGTAAACTGCGCCGCCATTCCCGAGGGCACCATCGACTCGGAGCTCTTCGGGCACGAGAAGGGGGCCTTCACCGGTGCGCTGGAGGCCCGCAAGGGGTATTTCGAGGAGGCCGACGGCGGCACGATCTTCCTGGACGAGGTGGCCGAGCTGCCGCATTCGACGCAGGCGCGTCTGCTGCGCGTGTTGCAGTCGGGCGAGTTCATCCGCGTCGGTTCGTCGAAGGTGCAGAAGACCGACGTGCGTGTCGTGGCGGCCACCAATACCGACCTGCCGCAGGCCATCGCCGCGGGGCGCTTCCGCGAGGATCTCTACTACCGCCTCGGCACGGTGCCGATCGTCGTTCCGGCGCTGCGCGAACGCCCGGAGGATATTCCGCTGCTGTTCCGCAAGTTCGCGTCGGACGTCGCCGTGCAGTACCGCATGCCGGCCGTGACGCTCGATCCGGCCGCCCGCGAGATGCTGATGCGTTACTACTGGCGCGGCAACATCCGCCAGCTGAAGAATGTCGCCGAGCAGATCTCGGCCATCGAGCAGACGCGGCTCGTGACGCCCGAGGTGCTGGCGAAATATCTGCCGCCGCAGGGCGGCGGGGCGGCCGTGACGGCGGGAGTGCCGCCGCTCGACGGAGGAGGGGTCTCCTCCGAGCGCGAACTGCTCTACAAGGTCCTTTTCGACATGCGGTCGGACATCAACGACCTGAAGCGGATGCTCTCCGAACTGATGCAGGGTACCTCCGGCGCTGCCGTGCGCCGCGAACCGCCGCACGACGTCAAAGCGCTGCTGCCGACTTCGGTGCAGCCGGCTCCCTATGTGACGGAGGCCTACGGTGCGGGCTCCGCGGTCTACGCCGAGAGCGAGGAGGTGACCGACGAGCCGGTGCGCGAAAAGACCAAGGCCGACGTGCAGCGCGAACAGATCGTCCGCGCTCTGCGTCGCAACAACGGCCGGCGCCGCGAGGCTGCGGCCGAACTCTTCATGTCCGAACGCACCCTGTATCGCAAGATCAAGGAGCTGGGGATCGAGGAGAATTGAGCACTGCCTTCGACGCGAATGGAGCTGCCGGCCCGGCTCTTCGGAGCCGGCGGGCCGAGTCTCCGGACGGCGGGGCCTGCTCCGAAGATGCGTTCCCTCTGCGGCTGCGGCCGGGGAACCGGATGAAAAATGAAGAATTATATCGACTCGCGATATTTTAATGAAACTGAAAATGCGAAAATACCTCTCTTCGGTCGTTTACCCTCTCTGCTGGTTCGTCGCCCTGGCGGCGGGCGGCTGCGGCGTGGCGATCAAGTACTCGCTGTCGGGTGCGTCGATCCCGCCCGATGCCAAGACCTTTTCGGTCGCCTATTTCCCCAACAACGCGACGATGGTTTCGCCCATCCTGAGCTCGACGCTCACCGATGCGCTGGTCGACATCTTCTCGCGCCGCACGCGCCTGACGCAGGTCGAGGAGGGGGGCGATTTTGCTTTCGAGGGCGAGATCGTGAACTATACGTCGGTCACGGCGTCGGTGTCGAGCGACGATTATGCGCTGCTGAACCGCCTGACGATCACCGTCAAGGTGCGTTTCACGAATGCTGTCGACGAGAAAGCCTCGTGGAGCCGCACGTTCACCGCCTACGAGGATTACGACTCCACGCTGCTGCTCACCGAGGCCGAGGGCACGCTCATTCCGGAGATCGTCGACAAGCTCGTTACGGACATCTTCCAGGCCTCCGCCTCGAACTGGTAATCCGTCTGCGACATGATCGAAACGATTTCCCGATTGCTTTTTCCCGCAGGCTCCGGCACGCCGTCGGAGGCCGAGCTCGACGCGCTGGTCGCCGAGCAGGAGTGGTTCGCGCCGGCACGTATGCTGCGCCGGCAGCTTACGGGGGCTTCCGACGCCCGGCTGGCGATCGTCGAGCCGTGGCGGGCCGAGAGCGCGCTGTGCGCGCTGCCGGTCGATGCGGAGGCGCTGCTGACGGTTTCGGACGACGAGCTGATCGACCGCTTCCTGGGCGAAGAGGATCTGCGCATCGTGGCCGAGGAGGGGGATCCCGATCCGGGCGAGGTGGTGCGCATGGCTCCCGAACTGGACGACGACGACGAGCTGGTGAGCGAACAGCTGGCCGAAATCTATCTCGCACAAGGGCTTCGCGAGCGTGCCGAGGCGATTTATCGTAAATTAAGTTTGCTAAATCCCGAAAAAAGTGTTTACTTTGCCGAGCTGATTCGTAACATGAATAACAATAATTAAAATTCAACGATATGTTATACACGATTTGCATTGCCCTGATAGTCGTTGCGAGCATTCTGGTGATCCTGGCGGTATTGGTGCAGAACCCCAAGAGCGGCATGGCCGCCAACTTCGGCGCATCGAACCAGGTCATGGGCGTGCGCGAGACCTCGGACTTCCTGGAGAAGTTCACTTGGACGATGGCCATCGTCATCGTGGTGCTGAGCCTCGTCGCTACGCTGGCTATGGACAAGGGGCTGGTTGCCGAGAGCAATTCGGAGATTTCGAAGGATGCCAAGGCGCTTCAGGAGCGTGTGCTCGAATCGGTGCCCGCCGTACCGCAGGCCGAGCTTCCCGCAGCACAGCCCGAGCAGGCCGAGGAGCAGGCTGCCGAATAATTCGGGGCCGGGGATTTCCCTCGCGAAACGGGGACCGCATGATTGCGGTCCTCTTTTTTTTGTTGCGGGGGCAGCCTGCGGGGGATTCCGTGAACAGAGTGAAATAACGACTTGTCGGTTGTCGCGGGGGCAGCCTGCGGGGGATTCCGCGAACGGAGTGAGCGGGCCTCCGCTGCGGGAGGCTGTGGCCCGCCGAACCCTCGGAGGCTCGATCTGCATGTTATTAGGAGGCGTTCTGCGGTCAGCCGGGCCCCGAGGGTTCGACGATTCGGATGCTGTTCGAGTGCCCTCTGCGGTCAGCTGAACCATAAGCACGTGTCGTATGTTATTTTGGTGCACGCTGCGACCGCCGAACTGTGCGGAGGAGCTTTCGTCGTATTATAACGTCACCCAACACCTGAAAACTGTTCGTCGGTTTTTGTTCGGTCTTTTGGGCCGGGCGGGCCGCAGCCTCTGCCCTGCGGAGGTCCGCATCTGTCGATGCAGTCCCCGCAGGCTGCTGCCCATATCATCCGAGAATGCCCTCCGAGCGCTATCGCCGCGTCGCAGTCGTGCCGACCGACATAGTTGTACGACACGAAAGGCCCCGATCCGGCCGCCTCGACGACCCGATGCGCTTTCCGCATCCGGGCGGCCTGAAACGACGCATCCGGAAATCCCCTCCTCAGAGGCGGTTTTCCGGATGCGATCCGTCATCTCTTAAAAAAGGTGTGCCTACTCCTGCGGTTCGACGTAGAACTGGAAGATCAGCGGGGCGAACGACGGAATTTCGGTGGAGACGGTCGTCGTCGTGGTCGTCGTACTCGAATCGTCGTAGCCGTAGTAGTTGCCGTAATAGCCTCCGTAGTAACCGCCGTAATAGTTGTTGTAATAGCTGCCGTAATAACCGCCGTAGTAGCCGTTATAGTAGCTGTTGACGTAGTTCAGATAGTTCAGGTAGTCGTAGTAGCTCGCCATCGAACTGCCGCCCGTCGTGGAGGTCGAGGTGCTGCCCGTTACGCCGGAAGAGCCGTAGGCCTGGGTCGAAATCGTGAGCAGCGAAGCCCACTGGCCGTACTGGATGTGCGGAATGACGTAGTAGAAGGCCTGGATCAGTCCGCCCTCGCTCGGCGTGTAGGAGAGCGCCTCGCCGGCCGTGTAGTCGCTGCCGTAGATGAGCTCCTTCACCTCGTCGATGTTCGTGTCGAAGATGAAGCCGTCGAGGAAGCGTCCGATGTACCAGATCTTGGCCGTGCCTTCGAGCCCCACCGAATCGGCGTGCAGATCGGCAGGCCCCGCGTAACTCTTCTCCGAGTGGAACCGGTCGGCGAGGATCTTGGCGATCTTCGTGTCGAGCTGCGGATCGTTGTAGGGGGCGTAGCCTACGTCGTAGGGCTCGGAGTAGGTGAAACACTCCTCCTTCGTGGGGTCGTAGCGGTGGTTGACGTAGAGTTGCGCCACCGTGTCGCAGGCCGATACCCAGCGCTTGCTGGTCGTGCGGTAGGGGTGGTTCGGATCGTTGAGCGGATCGGTCGGCGCGGGATTTTCCTCTTTGTCGTAGACCTCCACGCCGCCGTTGAGCGAGCAGAAGAGGTCGATCTGGTCGCCCTCCAGCTGCAAGGGGTTGTTCACCGTGTCGCGAATCGTCATCTCGGCGATCATCGGACGGCTTGCCGAGAGGGATTTCTCGCCCTCGTAACCGCCCGATCCGGTGACACCGCCGGTGCCGATGAGCAGCGACGGAAGGTAAAGACGCACGCGGGAACCCTCGCGCAGGCGGACGGTCCGCTTGCCCCCTTCGAGCGACAGCGGATTGCGCATGGCCAGCCAGGCGCCTTCGAGCATGCCCGAGTTCTCCGAACCGCAGTAGCGGTAGTAGGGGACATAGCGCGTGTAGCGGGTGAACGTGTTCAGCAGCTTGGCTTCGGAGGCGTTGCGCGTCAGCACGACGTTGCCGTTCAGGTCGCGGGCCGAGAAGTCGAACGAGACCCACATGTCGTCGTCGCCGATCGGCGAGGCGTCGTCGCGGCCCTCGTCGAGCACCTCGACGTAGTAGCCCGATTCGCCCGCGGGCTGGAAGTTCTCCTTCAGCTCGGGACGGTGCTGCGCCACCCAGGCGTGGAGCGACTGCAATTCGTAGATGTCGTAGTTCTCCTCGCCATCCTCGGCGCAGGAGCCGAGCAGCAGGCTTCCGGCGAGCGCCGCATAGAAGAAACGTTTGGTCGATTTCATATTTCGAGAATCTGTTTTTTTATTCCACACTGTCAACGGTAAAAAATATGGCGATCGGGCTCTGGAGCGGGATGATGCTGAATTTGTCATCGCCGTAGGCCATGTTGTAGGTCATGTATGCCTCGACCGTATCGCCCCGGCGACACCCCAATAACGCAAGACGCAGCCCGTTTATTATGTCGGACGACGCCATGTCGAGCGCCATCGGTTCGAACGACCAGGCGCCGGGCGTCAGCCCCGCCTGATAGAAAGCCTGTTCGAGCAGCGGATCGTTCGAGAAATAAGGCATCGTGGAGTCGGTGATGGCCGTATAGTTGAATACGTAGGCCCGGAACGTGATCGCGATCTTCGACGCGGCGGTCACTTCGGGCCAGTTCACCCGGTCGGGATTATACCAGCTTTCGATGTAGCGGTAGACGGAGTTGCCCGCGACGGTGTAGAACGCCAGCTGGCTCTCCTCTTCGAGATCCTCGGCTGCGACCAGGCGCGGGGAGTGGCTCGACGTGAGGAACGACACGATGCGCTGCTGCTGGCTGGGCAGCACGTCGTCGTCCTCCTTGCAGCTCCACAGCAGCAGGGGGCACAACAGCAGAATGGAAAAAATCTTTTTCATCGGCATAATCGTGCAAATTTACAAAAACAATCCGATTTCCGTGCATGTTATGCGAAAAAAGACCCGCAAGGTCGGCTTGCGGGCGGAGAAAACGGTCGCGGGTCAGGGTTCGTCGCTTTGGCGGAGGTGGTCCCGATGCCCGTCCTTGAGGCGGTTCACACGGCGCTGCCGGAGCAGGAAGCCTGTGATCGCCAAAGCGAAAGCCCCGGCGCAGAAGCCGAGCAGAAGCAGGAGAAAGTCCGAAGGAAGAGCACTCATGGCGGAGACAGTTTTTAGGATCGGTATACAAAGGTAGCACAAAAATCCGCTCCGCCGAGCGTTTTGCCGATTTCGTTCATCTTTCCGTCCGAATGGCGCGCGGATCAGAGTTTTTTCAGGGCCATGCGCACCAGCTCCTCGACCGGAGCCGAGGGATTCTCCCGCACGACGGCGCGCAGCGCTTTCTCGGCGGCGCTCTTCGCGAATCCGAGCATGACCAGCGCCGCGAGCGCCTCGTCGGCCTGCCCGTCGGATGCGGCGCCCGGCGCCGATGCCTCGGCTGCCGAGGTGATCTTGCCGCTCAACTCGACGATGATCTTCTGTGCGGTCTTGAGCCCCAGCCCCTTGACGTTTTTGAGCAGGACGGCATTGCCCGACGAGATGATGCCCTGCAACTCGCGGGGCGAGTAGGTCGAGAGGATCATGCGGGCCGTATTTCCGCCCACGCCCGAGACGCTCAGCAGCAGGCGGAACAGCTCGCGCTCCACCTTGTCCGCGAAGCCGTAGAGCAGCTGGGCGTCTTCGCGCACGACGTAGTGCACGTAGAGCTTCGCCTCGCGGGCGCGTTCGATCGCCGTGAAGGTTTCGAGCGAAATATGCAGGTAGTAGCCCACGCCGCCGGCGTCGACGACCGCATGGGTCGGGGCCACTTCGGCCAGGGTTCCGCTGATGTATTCGTACATGGTGCAATATTTTATCGGGAGAGCGACAAAAGTAAAGATTTTTTTCTACCTTTGTGTCTCGATCCGGAAAATAATTAACCAACAAAAGGAAAAACCATATGAAAAAGACGCTTTTCACGCTCCTCGTCGCAGCGCTCTCCATGACGGCCTGCGGTACGCAATCGACGGAGACGACGACCGAAGAGGCTGCCCCCCGCGAGGTGGGTGCGAGCGACATCGCCTACGTGCAGGTCGAGGCCGTGCTGGCACAGTGCGACCTCTATCAGAACGAGGGCGTAGCGCTTCAGGAGAAGACCCAGAAGGCGCAGAAGAGCTGGGCTCAGCGCGAAAAGAGCCTCCAGTCGGAAGCCGCCCAGTTGCAGGAGAAGTATCAGAAAGGCCTGATCACCACGGCCGATGCCCAGGCTCAGCAGCAGAGTATCGAGAAGCGTGCGGCCGCTTATCAGAGCTCGGCTCAGAAAGAGGCGCAGACGCTCGACGAAGAGAACTACGTCTTCACGAACCGTGCGCAGGACCTGCTCCAGCGCGCCGTGCAGGAGATCAACGCCGACCGGAAGTACAAGCTGATCGTCAACGCTTCGGCGCTCATCGACGCCGATTCGACGCTCAACATCACGCCCGCCGTGCTGGCCAAGGTCAACGAGCTCTACGCCGCCGACAAGAAAGAGACCAAGAAGTAGTCGATTTCCGCTCCGGCATGAATTTCCGGCTTTTCCCCGAGGAGAAGCCGGATTTTTTTTCTACTTTTGTTTCCCGGAAAATTTGGTCCCGCTCGCCCGGGGCCGCAAAAAAACGACGACATGGGCTTCGTTCCGTTCACTTTCATCGATTTCATGGACATCATCCTGGTGGCCATGATCATGTATTGGATCTATCGCACGACCAAGGGGACCAACGCCCCCTATATCCTTTCGGGCATCATCGCGGTCTACCTGCTGTGGGTGGTGGTCCGGGCGCTCAACATGGAGCTGCTCTCGACCATTCTCGGACAGCTCATATCGGTCGGCGCCATCGCGCTCATCATCGTCTTCCAGCCCGAGCTGCGGCGCTTTCTCCAGATGATCGGCATGCGGCAGAAGCAGTTCAACTTCATCACGCGCATCTTCTCCACGGGCGAGGACCGCGTGCAGACCAACGTCGTGCCCATCGTCACGGCCTGCCGCGAAATGGCCGAGACGAAGACCGGCGCCCTGATCGTCATCGGCCAGCAGAGCGACCTGCGGCTGATCGCCGAGGGCGGCATCGCCGTCGACGCCAAGGTCTCCGTGCCGTTGCTCAAGAACATCTTCTTCAAGAATGCGCCGCTCCACGACGGGGCGGTGATCGTCGAGGGCGACCGTGTGGTCGCGGCCAAGTGCATCCTGCCGGTGACGCAGACCGACGTGCCGAAATCCTACGGCACGCGCCATCGCGCCGCCATCGGCATGAGCGAGATCTCGGATGCCATCATCGTGGTCGTCTCGGAGGAGACAGGGCAGATCGCCGCGGCACAGGGCGGCCACCTGCGCCGGGACCTCGATCCGGCGCGCCTGCAACAGATCCTGCAACGCTACCTGGCCGTCAACACCCGCAGGCGTTCGAAAAAGGAGGTCGCCGAATAAGCCGCCATTCCTTAAATATATGTGCCCCCGAAAGTCCCGATTTCGTGCCGGACGGATTTTTTCGCACTTTTTTCGGCTGAAATTTTGCAGTTCCGTAAAATAGTGTTAACTTAGTTGTCGAGAATTATCAACTTAAAATCCAACGGATATGATTATCACCTTCAATGAACTGCGCCGTATCAAGGACAGACTTCCGAGCGGCAGCTCCCAGCGTATCGCGGACGAATTGGGAATTGATGTGGAGACCGTGCGCAACTATTTCGGCGGCAAACACGAGTCCAAAGAGTGCGTCGGCGTTCATTTCGAGCCCGGGCCGGACGGCGGTGTCGTTACGCTGGACGATACGACGATCCTCGACGTTGCGATGCGCATCCTGAGCGAGCAGCAATAATTCCATACCTTTTGTCGGTCTTCGGACCGGACGGGCGGGTTCGCGGTAAGGCGGACCCGCTTTTTTCGTCGTGACGCCCGAGGGGCGGGGCTTGCGCGAAAATAATAGCGGAGCCGCCCGCCTTCCGGGTTCCTCGTCTGCCAAAATAACACCCCGGGCCGTCGTCCGACCGGCCGTTTCTGCCATAAGGCTGTCAATTTGGCAGACTTCCGCGATTGGTACGACCTTTGTTCCTATAGGAGCCGAAACCGGTCGAGGATGGCCGGATAAAACGGAAAACGAACAATTAAACATAGTTTATTATGGCAAAGATTATCGGTATCGACCTGGGAACCACCAATTCCTGCGTCGCAGTGATGGAGGGCAACGAGCCCGTGGTTATTCCCAACAGCGAGGGACATCGCACCACTCCGTCGGTGGTAGCATTCACGGGCGACGGCGAGCGCAAGGTCGGCGATCCGGCCAAGCGTCAGGCGATCACCAACCCCAAGCGCACGGTCTTCTCGATCAAGCGCTTCATGGGCGAAACCTACGACAAGGTGACCTCGGACATCGCCCGCGCACCCTACGCCATCGTCCGCGGCGACAACAACACGCCGCGCGTGGATATCGACGGCCGTCAGTACACGCCGCAGGAGATCTCGGCGATCATCCTCCAGAAGATGAAGAAGACGGCCGAGGACTATCTCGGTCAGGAGGTTTCGGAGGCCGTCATCACGGTTCCGGCCTACTTCTCCGACTCGCAGCGCCAGGCCACCAAGGAGGCCGGCGAGATCGCGGGACTGAAGGTGCGCCGCATCATCAACGAGCCGACGGCCGCCGCACTGGCCTACGGTCTGGACAAGAAGGACAGCGATATGAAGATCGCCGTCTACGACCTCGGCGGCGGTACGTTCGATATCTCGATCCTCGAACTGGGCGACGGCGTATTCGAGGTGAAGTCGACCAACGGCGATACGCACCTGGGCGGCGACGACTTCGACCACGTGCTGATCGACTACATGGCCGAGGCGTTCAAGGCCGAGCA
>CAMWWU010000085.1 GCA_947178025.1 uncultured Alistipes sp.
GGCTTCGGCGCTCGGGGCCGCGAGCGGTCGTCTCGGGCGGCCGATCCGCCCCGCTATCTTTGCCGGTCATGGAAAAGGGGCTGCCTACTCGGCAGCCCCTTTCTCTATCTCCAGCAACCGGGATTTGGCCTCCAGTCCGCCGGCGTATCCGGTGAGCGCCCCGCCGGCACCCACGACGCGGTGGCAGGGGATGACGATCGCGATCGGGTTGCGGTGGTTGGCCATGCCGACGGCCCGGCAGGCTGCAGGGCGTCCGATCGCCCGGGCGATCTGTCCGTAGCTGCGCGTGCATCCGTAGGGAATGCGGCGGAGTTCGGCCCAGACCGCCTGCTGGAACGGCGTGCCGGCCGGAGCCAGCGGGAGGGTGAAGTCGCGGCGGCGGCCGGCGAAATACTCCCCGAGTTCGCGTTCGGCCCGTCGCAGCAGCTGAACGGCGGGGGCGTCGTCTTCGTGCTCCGGGGCGGGGCCCGTCGGCGGCTCTCCGTCGGCGAAAAAGATCCGCGTCACGGCGTGCTGCGTGGCGGCGATACCCATCGGTCCGACGGGCGTGGCGATGATTCGGGTCCGTTCCATCGATTGCTTACAGATGCTCCAGCGTGTAGTCGATCATCTTCTGCCGGACGTTGTGCGTGTCGTCGGGCATCATCGAGTGGTTCTGGTCGGGGTAGACCATCATGTCGTACTGTTTGCCGAAGCGGTTGAGCGCTCGGGTCATCTCGACGGTGTTCTGGAAGTGTACGTTGTCGTCGGCCGTGCCGTGGACGATCAGCAGGCGCGTCTTCGTGTCGTCGAGCAGCCGTGCGAAGTTGATCGGCGAATTGTCGTCGTAACCCGAGGCGTTGTATTGGGGCAGTCCGTTGTAGATCTCGGTATAGATCGTGTCGTAGTAGCGCCACGAGGTGACGGGGGCCACGGCGATCGCCATGCGGAAGAGCCCGTGTCCCTTCAGTGCGCAGCTCAGGGCCATGAATCCGCCGAAAGACCAGCCGTAGATGCCGATGCGGTCGGCGTCGACCCACGGCTGCGACGCCAGGAAGCGGGCCGTTGCGAGCTGATCTTCGGTTTCGAGGGCTCCGAGGCGTCCGTAGGTCTGCTTCTTGAACTCCTCGCCGCGGAATCCCGTGCCGCGTCCGTCGGCGCAGACCACGACGTAGCCTCGGTCGACCAGTGCGTCCTCCCAGTCCAGCGACCAGCGGTCCTGCACCGACTGCGAGCCGGGACCCGAATACTGGGTCATCAGCACCGGATAGCGTTTCGAGGGGTCGAAGTCGCGGGGTTTGACGACGTAGGCGTTCAGGCGGTCGCCGCGTTCGGTCGGAATGACGATGAACTCCTTGGCCGGGCGGCGCGTGGCGGCCAGTTCGGCCCGCAGTTCGCCGTTGTCGACCAGCGTGCGGACCGTGCGGCCCTCGCCGTCGCAAATCTCCACGCGGTTGGGCGTCGAGGCGTTGGAGAAGGTCGAGATGTAGTACTTCACGCCCCGGCTCGGTGCGATGGAGTAGAATCCCTCGGCCGCGGTGAGGCGCTTCTTGCCCTTGCCGTCGAGCCCCACGCTGTATAGGTTGCGGCGTAGGGGCGATGTCTCGGTCGAGAGGTACCACACCCGTTTGCCGTCGGTCCCGACGACCTGCGTCACCTCCCATTCGCCCTTGGTCACCTGGGCCAGCAGGCCCCGGCGGATGCTGTACAGGTAGAGGTGCATGTATCCCGTATGCCCCTCCTGCCGGACGAGAAAGCGATCCTTGTCCACGAACGTGATCGTTTGGTCGTCGACCCGCTCGACGTACTGCTGCGCCCCTTCGGAATAGATCGTGCGCTGGGCGCCGTGGGGTTCGCAGAGAATCAGCTCGAAGAGGTTCTGACGCCGGTTGAGCCGCTGATACCAGAGCCGTCCGTCGGGCGTGAAGCCGATGCGGGGAATGTACTGGTCCTCCTCGCGGCCGGTGTCGATGCGCTCCCGGGCCCCCGTCTCCAGGTCGTAGACCCAGAGCTGGACCGTCGAGTTGCGCTCGCCGGCCTTAGGATATTTGAACGAAAAGGCTTCGTTGAAGAGTTTGCCGTCGAAGCGCATCATCTCCATCAGGGGAACCTCCCGCTCGTCGAAGCGCAGGTAGGCCAGACGCCGGCTGTCGGGCGATACGGCGTAGGCGCGCGTCGCGCCCAGCTCCTCCTCGTACACCCAGTCGGTCGTGCCGTTGATGACGGCGTTCCAGGCGCCGTCGTCGGTGATCCGCTGCGTGGCGCCGGAGGCGATATTCCAGACGTAGAGGTCGTTGCGGTCGGAGTAGACGATTGCCCGCCCGTCGGGCGTGAAGGTCGCGTCGCGCGGTGCTTCGGCCGCCGGGAGGGCCTGCCGCAACGTGCCGTCGCCGGCCAGGTGGTAGGTCGTGGTGTAGGAGTGGCGGTAGATCGGCGTGCGTCCCGAGGCGATCAGGATGCACCGTTCGTCGGGCGAGAAGGCGTAGTCGGTGATGCGCAGGTCGGCCGATGCGGGCAGCAGCTGCTCGCCCGGCCCCTCCGAGTCGTAGCGGTGGCGGACGATGCGGTTGTTTTCGAGGGTGGTGTAGTGCTCGCCGTCGGCCATCGAGCGGATGCCGTAGACGCCGCGGTTCATGGAGCGCAGGCGGGCGATTTCGGCGTATTCGCCCCGGGCCGAGGCGGGGTGGGCTCCGAGGAGGAGCGCGCCTGCGAGAAGCAGGTTGCAGAGGAGTTTCATGCGGTGGCGGATGTGCTTAAATGTCGTCGATTTCGAAGTCGTACCCCTTGCGTTTGCCCGTGACGAACTTCGAGTTGTCCATGCGGGTGTTGAACTGGTCTACGGTGACGCACTTGTTCTCGGCGTAGGGCGGCATGAGCAGGTCGAAGTCCAGCGAGAAGGCGATGGCCGATTCGAGGACGGCTACCCACGCTTCGCGGTCGATCTCCTCGCTGCCGAACCGGTCCACGCGCAGCGACTGCTGCTCCTTGCCCTCGGCGAAGTAGCGGCGGTCGCGGTTGACGAAGATGCGGCCGATCAGATAGCCCTCGTCGGCGTTGCGGTTGAACTTGAACGAGTCGGAGAGGAAGTTGTAGATGTTGATGACGCCGCAGTAGGCGTTCTGGCGATCCTGCTGTGCATAGGGAGTCTGCCAGACGGGGTGTCCGTCGGGGAAGCGGAAGACGTCGGTGTGCATCTGGAAGATCAGCATGTCGTTCGATACTTGCAGCTGGGCTTCGAACTTGCCGCGGTCGCGGTATTCGAGGCGCACGCGGCGGTCGAGCTTGCCGTCCAGCTCGTCGTCCATCTCCGAGGCCATCTCCAGCAGGGTCTCTTTCAGCAGGTTGAAGGCGGCGAAAGTGTTGTCGAAGACCCGTTGCTTGAGGTTCGACTTGCGGACTACGGTTTCGAGGATGCGGCTCCTCAAGGGGGTGGTTTCCATGTGTCTGTCGTGTTTGTCTGCGATTGTCTGTTTTGCTTGTGCCGCCTGCGGCCTCAGGCTGCGCTTGCAGGCGCTCCGTTCGGGCGAAAGGCGGTGCCGGAGTCTATCGAATGCGTATCTGTGTGCCTTCGGCCAGCGCGGCGCCGGCGGCGAGCCGGTTGAGTTTCTCCACCGACCGGGTGCGGATGGCGTATGCCTGTCCGACGGCGTAGGCCGTTTCGCCCGCGCGGCAGATATGCTGGCGGGCGTTGCCCTCCCAGCGCTTCTTCTTGCGTTCGATGTAGACCACCTCGCCGGTCATCGGCTGGGCCGAAGCGTCTTTCAGGTCGTTGAACTTGCGCAGGTTGCGCGGCGAGAGGCGGAACTCGCGGCCGATGTGTTCGAACGTGTCGTTCTCGCGGGCCAGGATGTAGTGCACGCCGTTGGTCAGGTAGATGTTGTAGCCGTTGTGGGCGTTGATCGTCACGCGGTAGTTGTCCGGATCGACGGCCGTGCCCGCCACGGCGATCTCGGCGACGCTCGACTGGTCGGAGAGCCACTGCCCGGCGTCGGCCGAGCCGCCCGTCTGCGAGGCGTAGAGCCGTTCGCCGTCGGGCCGGTCGAGCAGGTAGAGGCGGTTCTCCTCGATGATGCGGACGAGGCGCTGCGCGTAGTCGGGGGCCGTGGCGTATCCCGCGGCCTTCAGTCCCCGCGCCCAGCTCTTGTAGTCGGTGCTGGAGTAGGCGAAGAGCGAGTCGTAGCGGGGCTGCGAGTCGAGGAACTCCGCGTGGTCGCGGTACGACTCCTCGACCGTGGCGTAGCTGCGGAAGCATTCGCCCTTGGCGTCGTCGTCGTGGTAGACCCGCTCGCCGGTCCAGTTGCGCTTGCACTTGATGCCGAAGTGGTTGTTCGAACGGGCCGCCAGCGAGCTGTTGCCGCAGTCCGATTCGAGGATGCCCTGCGCCATGGTGATGCTGGCCGGAATGCCGTAGCGCTCCATGTGGCTGACGGCGATCGATTTGTATCGGTCGATGTACTCCTCGCGGGTTTGCCGGGTCTGGGCCGCGGCGACAGAGAGCGTTGCCGCGAGGATCAGGGAGAGAACTATTGCTTTTTTGGAAAGAATCATTATCTTTGTATAAATCTTTACGGACAAAGATAGGGGTTTCCCGCGAAATTAACAATAACCAACACATAACATCAGACCTATGTTTACGGAAAATGCAAACCGGATTTTCAACCGGGCCATCGAGGAGTATCACCGCTGGGACGACGTGGATCATGCGATCGAGAATCCCTACGAGGCGGGCACGCTGGATCACCTGCTCTACCACAAGAACTGGATCGATACGGTGCAGTGGCATCTGGAGGATATCATCCGCAATCCGGAGATCGACCCCGCGGAGGCGCTGAAGATCAAGCGCCGCATCGACAAATCGAATCAGGACCGCACCGACATGGTGGAGTACGTGGACTCCTATCTGCTCGACAAATACAAGGAGGTGAAGCCCGCGGCCGACGCGCGGCTCAACACCGAGACTCCGGCCTGGGCCATCGACCGCCTCTCGATCCTGGCGCTGAAGATCTACCACATGGCCCGCGAAACGGAGCGCACCGACGTGGACGACGCCCACCGCGCCGCCTGCCGCAAGAAACTCGACGTCCTGCTGACGCAGCAGGTCGATCTGTCGCGTGCCATCGAGGAGCTGATCGAGGATATCGAGGCCGGCCGTAAGTACATGAAGACCTACAAGCAGATGAAGATGTACAACGACCCGGCGCTCAATCCGGTGCTCTATGGTCAGAAAAAATAGCGGAGCCTGCGTGCCTGCGTGCCGTCACCTGCTGGTGATGCGCAATTCGGCGATGGGCGACGTGGCGATGCTGCCGCATGCGCTCCGGGCGCTGAAGGCCGCCTATCCCGGGCTGCGGGTGACGGTGGCCACGCAGGCGATGTTCCGTCCCTTCTTCGCGGGGCTCGACGTGGAGTTGCTGGAGGTCGACGTCAAGGGGCGGCACCGCTCGCTCGCCGGCATGTGGCGGCTGGCCGCCGAGGCCCGGAGGCTGGGTGTCGATGCCGTGGCCGACGTGCACGGCGTGCTGCGCTCGAAGGCTTTCCGGTTCTCGATGTGGCTGCACGGCATTCCGGTGGCTCATATCCGCAAGGGGCGCGCCGACAAACGCCGCTTCATCCGCTGCCACGGGCAGGGGATGGAACCGCTGCGGCATACCGTGCAGCGCTATTGCGACGTCTTCCGCCGGCTGGGCTTCCGCATCGACGATCCGGTGCCGGCTGCTCCGGCCGTCCGGCCCAATCCGATGGGGGAGAAGCAGGGTGTGTGGGTCGGCTTCGCGCCCTTTTCGGCGCAGGCGGGCAAGACCTACCCCGAGGCGCAGAGCCGCGAGGCGGTGGCGCTGCTCGCGGCGCGCTACGAGCGGGTCTTCATCCACAGCGGCGGCGGCCGCGAGGCCGAGTTCGCCGGGGAGATGGAGCGTCTGCACCCCAACGTCACGGCGTTGTGGGGCAAGGTGCGGTTCGCCGGCGAGATGGATCTGCTTTCGCACCTCGACTGCGTGGTGTCGATGGACTCGCTGGTCATGCACCTCGCGTCGCTCGTGGCCACCCCCGTCGTCTCGGTGTGGGGCGCGACGCATCCCGGGCTGGGATTCGCCGGCTACGGCAGCGATCCCCGCGGGATGTTGCAGGCCGACATGCCGTGTCGGCCCTGCTCGGTGTTCGGGGCCAAACCCTGTCGGTACGGGGATTATCGCTGCCTGCGGGCCGTGACGCCCGAGATGATCGCGGAACGGGTTGCGGCCGTGGTCGGAAAGTGACGGGTGCTGCCGCATACGAATAAACCTCCGGGGAGCATCCTCGGAGGTTTTTCGTTGTCTTGCCGGCAGGCCGCAGCCTGCGGAGCGCGCACTTTTTCGGATGCGGACCTCGGCGCCCGCAGGTGCGGTCCGTTCGGCTCTCGGAGCCGAAAATTTCCGCAGGCAGGCCCGCCCGTTCAGGCGTTCCGCTCCCGGATGTAGCGGTCGATGGCTTTCGCAGCGCTGCGCCCGGCGCCCATGGCGAGGATCACCGTGGCGGCACCCGTTACGGCGTCGCCTCCGGCGAAGACTCCGGGGCGCGAGGTCGTGCCCTCGTCGTCGGCCGTGATGCAGCCGCGGCGGTCGGTGGCCAGCCCCTCGGTCGTGGCGGCCAGCAGCGGATTGGGCGAGGTGCCCAGCGCCATGATCACCACGTCGCACGCCACCTCGAACTCCGACCCGGCCTTCACGACGGGCGAACGGCGGCCCGATGCGTCGGGCTCGCCCAGCTCCATCTCGACGCAGCGGATGCCGCGCACCCAGCCGCGCTCGTCGCCCAACACCTCCACGGGGTTGGTCAGCATGCGGAAGTCGATCCCCTCCTGCTTGGCGTGGTGCACCTCCTCGGCGCGTGCCGGGAGCTCCTTCTCCGAGCGGCGGTAGACGATCGTCGCCTCGGCGCCCAGCCGGCGGGCCGTCCGCACGGCGTCCATCGCCACGTTGCCGCCGCCGACCACCACGACCCGCTGTCCGACGTAGATCGGCGTGTCGTATGTCTCGTCGTAGGCGTGCATCAGGTTGGCGCGCGTGAGGAACTCGTTGGCCGAGACCACGCCGTTGAGGTTCTCGCCCGGAATGCCCATGAAACGGGGTAGTCCGGCTCCCGAGCCGATGAATACGGCGTCGTAGCCCTCTTCGTCGAGCAGCGAGTCGACCGTGACCGTCCGCCCGACGATGACGTCGGTCTCGAACTCCACGCCCAACCGCTCCACGGCGGCGATTTCGCGCGCCACGATCCGCTCCTTCGGCAGGCGGAACTCGGGGATGCCGTAGACCAGTACGCCGCCGATCTTGTGCAGCGCCTCGAATACCTTCACCGCATAGCCCATCTTGGCCAGGTCGCTGGCGCAGGCCAGACCGGCCGGTCCGCTCCCGACGACGGCTACTTTGTGCCCGTTGGGTGCGATCTGCGGCACTTCGGGCTCGTTTTCGAGCTGCCAGTCGCCGACGAAGCGTTCGAGTTTGCCGATCGCCACCGGCTCCCCCTTGATGCCGAGGATGCACGAACCCTCGCACTGCGTCTCCTGCGGGCATACGCGGCCGCAGACCGAGGGCAGCGAGCTGTCGCGGGCGATGACTCCGGCGGCTGCCGGCAGGTCGCCCCGTCCGAGCGCCTCGATGAACTCCGGGATGCGGATGCCGACCGGGCAGGCCGCTACGCAGCGGGGATTCTTGCAGTTCAGGCAGCGGGAGGCTTCGAGCGTCGCCTCCGCGAGATCGTAGCCGTGGCAGACCTCCTCGAAGTTGGTCGCCCGGATCGCCGGTTCCTGTTCGCGCACGGCGACGCGCGGTATCTTGTTTGCCATAATCGTTCGGTGTTAGCGGTCCAATCCTATTTTGCAGACGTGGCCTGCGGTGCGTTCGGCCTCGATGGCCAGGCGGCGCTGCTCCTCGGTGCGGTACATGCCCTGGCGGCGCATCGCCTCGTCGAAGTCGACTTCGTGGCCGTCGAACTCGGGGCCCTCCACGCAGGTGAAGCGCGTCCTCCCGCCGACCGTCACGCGGCAGGCGCCGCACATGCCCGTGCCGTCGACCATCAGTGCGTTGAGCGACACGGTGGTACGGATGCCGTATTTTTTCGTCGTCAGGGCGACGAATTTCATCATGATCATCGGACCGATGGCTACTACTTCGTCGTAGTGCCGGCCCTCGGCGACGAGCTGTTCGAAGAGCTGCGTCACCAGCCCTCGGAAGCCCTCCGAGCCGTCGTCGGTGGCGATGTAGAGGCGGTCGGCCACGGCGCGCATCTCGTCGGTGTAGATGAGCATGTCGCGCGTCTTGGCGCCGATGATGACGTCGGCGGCGATGCCGTGCTCGTGCAGCCACTTGACCTGCGGATAGACCGGCGCCGTGCCGACGCCGCCCGCGATGAAGAGGTAGCGGCGGCCGTGCAGCGCTTCGGGCGCCATGCCGACGAACTCCGAGGGGTGGCCGAGCGGTCCGGCGAAGTCGACGAGCGCTTCGCCCGCCTCCAGGGCGCAGATCTTGCGGGTCGAGACGCCGATCGTCTGGGTGACGATCGTCACGCTGCCCGCTTCGGCGTCGAAGTCGGCGACCGTGAGCGGAATGCGTTCGCCGCGCTCCGTGGCTCGGACGATGACGAACTGGCCCGGTTTCGCCGACCGGGCGACCCGCGGGGCGAGGATCTTCATCAGGCAGATACCCTCCGCGAGGTATCTCTTTTCGAGAATGGGGTACATAGTTTCGTGTTCTTTACTGTTCAAGTCTTGCTCCTTCGCGCGCCTCGGCAGCGTGCGAACGGGGTCGGCACTGCTCGTGGCTTACCGGGCAGGTTCGATGATCGCCGTCACCCGCAGCCGCCGCATCGGACGCTGCGGATCGTTGGTGACGATGAGCAATCGGTCGGTCATTACGCCGTAGTCGAGCCGTGCGGGGTCGAGCGTCACCTCCACCGGGATGCTGCCGCCCGAAGCGATGCGTCGACCCGCCCGCAGCGACGTGCCGATGCGGCCGTCGCTCTCCACGGCCCGGACGATCAGCTCGCCGTCGCCCTCGTTCGAGAGCGTGAACTGCCGCCGCACGGGCCGGCTGTTGCGTTTGACAGCCCCAAATTTAAGCATATTTTCGGATAGTTGCGACTTCGGAGCCGTTTTTCCGCTTGCAGCGGTCGGATCGTCGACGGCGATGCCGTGTGCCGTGAGCAGCGTGCCGTTGCTGCGGTTGTCGACTACGACCTCCAGAGCGTCGTCGAGCGTGCCGTAGCGGGGCTTCTCGGCCGGGATGCGGTAGGTGAGGGTGATCGACCCCTTTTCGCCGGGGGCGATGCGCTGCGGGGCGTCGATGGTGAGCAGCCCGCTGCGGCGGAGCGGCCGCAGGTCGAGCGAGAGCGTCCGGGAGGAGGTGTTGGCGTAGCCGATCGAGGCGGAGGCGCTTTTGCCCTGGTATATATAAGTGAGGGCGCTGAGCGTGTTGCTCAGCCTCAGGCCGCCGCCCGCATCGACGGGGTAGCGCTCTTCGAGGCTCTTGGGGCGCGGGACGACGCTGCCGCGGATGGAGAGCGTGGCGATCTTCTCGCGTTCGGAAGAGTAGACGGCGAGCTCCTTGTCGAAGACTCCGGGGCGGTTCGCCGGGTCGAACGTGACGGTAATCTGCGTCGAGGCGCCCGGAACGACCGGTTTGCGGGAGAATTCGGGGACGGTGCAACCGCACGAGGTCACGACGTCGAGCAGCACGAGCGGTTTCGTGCCTCGGTTGACGCCCGTAAAGGTATATCGCACCTGTCCGTCGATTTCGCGGATCGAACCGAAATCGTGGACGTCGGGATCGAAAATCAGCTGCGCATGGGCCTGAATGGCGCATAATGCGAAGATTGTCAGTAGTATGCGGTGTGTTCGGTGCATGGTTCTGCGGTGTGTTCGGATATGCAAAGTTATATTTTTTTGAAAAAAAGTGTGCAAAAATTTTGCAGGAATGAAAAACTGCCCTATATTTGCACTCCGAAACGGTTAAACAACCGAATCGAATGCCTGAATAGCTCAGTTGGTTAGAGCACATGACTGTTAATCATGGGGTCCTAGGTTCAAGTCCTTGTTCAGGCGCAGATGCGCGAGGGTTGCGTAAGGTTCTTTCGAAATGAAGTCTTTATCTGCAAGGGATAGAGCGTCGGACGGCGGATCTCGAATGAGACGGCCGCTCGGAGTGAAAAGATTCGCCTTTGCAGTCCCGAGCCATTTTTAGGGGAGCTTAGCTCAGCTGGTTCAGAGCGTCTGCCTTACAAGCAGAGGGTCGGGGGTTCGAATCCCTCAGCTCCCACGAA
>CAMWWU010000086.1 GCA_947178025.1 uncultured Alistipes sp.
TGCCCGCCCGCTGCTTGCGGTCGAGCCATACGCGCAGCTGCTGCCGCGCCGGGGGGAGCAGCTCCGCTTCGGGCTCCTCGTCGGTCGTATATTCGAAGTCGGGATTCGTCGAGTAGACCATCCCCAGTCGCGATTTCCAGTCGTTGTCCGCCATGTCGTTCGTTTTTTGTCGGGAATCTAACGCCGAAACGGGGCGTTATATTTTCTGCAAAAATACATTAATTAACCGTTAAAAGTGAAAAATGGAAGATTAAAATGGTCGGCATGCCGGGAGGGGGCAGGCGGCGCCCAGCGAAAAATTCTTGATTCTTAATTTTTAATTCTTGATCCGAAATTCTATCTTTGCTTGCGTATGGCGACGAAAATCGGAAAAAAACTGCGCAAGTTCAACCCGTTCGCCCGGCGGACGGATCCCGACGGGCTGGCCCGTCCGCTCCCCGCGGACCCCGATCAGCAGTTGGTCGAGGTCTATGTCGAGGGGTACGAGGATGTCGCCTTCTGGCGCGGGATCTTCGACCACTTCCGCAATCCCTATCTGCGTTTCGAGATCTCGGTGCCCAACCGCGAGGATCTGCCCAAGGGCAAGAAGGTGCTGCTCGGGACGCTGCCCCGTTCGTCGGAGCGGCTGCTGCTGTGCGTCGATTCGGACTTCGACTACCTCTTCGCCGGGCGCACGCCCCAGTCGCAGCAGGTCAACGATTCGAAGTTCATGTTCCACACCTACGCCTACGCTACCGAGAACTACCTCTGCTACGCGCCGTCGCTGCACAACGTCTGCGTCCGGGCGACGAAGAACGACACCCGGATCTTCGACTTCGTGCGTTTTCTGGAGGCCTACTCGCGGACGATCTATCCGCTCTTCCTCTGGTACGCCTACTCGGCGCAGCTCGCTTCGGAGAACCTCTTCCCGCTGGCCGACTTCCGGGCGTCGGTGCGTCTGAACTACCTCGACATCGAGGAGAACGGGGCTCGGACGCTTGCCTGGGTGGAGCGCAACGTCGCGCACAGCGAACGGACGCTCGCCGCACGTCATCCGGAGATGGCGGCTCCGTTGCGGGAGTTCGGGGAGCAGCTCCGGAAGCGGGGCCTCACGCCGGAGACCGCCTACCTCTTCATGCACGGCCATACGCTGATGGACAACGTGGTGATGGTGCTGCTCAACACCGTTTGCGAGAAGCTGCGCGATCTTTCGGTGGCCAAGATCAACTCTTCGAAGAAACAGGGGGTGGCGCTGCGCAACGAGATGTCGAACTACACCAATTCGCTGCGGTCGGTCCGCGACGTGCTGCTCGACAACGAGAACTACACCCGGTGTCCGCTCTACAAGCGTCTGCAACGCGACATCACCCGCTACATCGTCCGCACGATCCTCGAAATGAAACGCCGCGGCGAGATCCGCGGCGACTCCTACCTCACGGTCCTGCACCGGCTCCGGGAGGGGCTGAAGTAGCATCGGACGCATTCGTCTGCCTCCCGGTCTTCCGCTCTCGGTTTGCCGTCCTTTCATCCGGGCCGCAGCCTTTGTCCGCATTGCCCCCCCCCGGCTCGGAGGGGCCTTCGGATGCAATCCGTTCGGCCGGCGGTAGCCGGGTCGTCGGTGCAGGCCGGCCTGTCATTGCGAAATCGGCGACCCGTAAGGATCGCCGATTTCGTCAGTTCCGGTTTCGTTTGCGGACCACGCGGACGGTGGCCTGCGTGGCCTGCCGGATGAAGACCTGCGGCCCGCGGGCGTAGCGCCGCCACAGCTCGTCGGTGTATCCGCGGATCGTCAGCAGCTCCATGTCGCTGGTTTTCATTACGTCGAAGCCGGCTTCGCGCAGCGCCTCGACCGCCTCGTCCATGTGCCACGTGTTGTCGACGCACAGGCTCAGGTTGACGGCCGAGTTGTGGATCAGGTTGGCCTTGATGCGGAAGCGTTCGAGCAGCGAGAAGATCGATGCGAACTTCTCCTCCAGCACGAACGAGAAGTCCCGCGAGCGGATCGTCAGGAGCATCTGGTCCTTCTTGAGGATCAGAATCGGCACGTCGACCGGGGCCGACATGCCGCGGATCACCGTGCCCGGCTTGCGCTTGTCGCCGAACGGCCGGACGTAGAGCGGGATGTTCTTGTTCTGCAAGGGCTTGATCGTCCGGGGGTGGATGATCTGCGCGCCGCTGTAAGCCAGCTCGATGGTGTCGAGGTAGTTGAGCTCGGCGATCTGCACGGCGTCGGGGAAGATCTTCGGGTCGGCGTTCAGCACGCCGTCCACGTCTTTCCACACGGACATCGACTCGGCGTCGAGGATGTTGGCCACCACGGCCGCCGAGTAGTCCGAACCTTCGCGGCCGAGCGTCGTGGTCGTGCCGTCGGGCGCGCCGCCGATGAAGCCCTGCCCGACGAATACCGTTTCGGGACGGCCGGCCAGTTCGTCGCGGAGCCGGCGGGCTGAGGCCTCCAGGTCGACCGCGGCATCCTTGTGCCGCTGTTCGGTGAGGATGCAGCGGCGCATGTCGATCCAGCCGTTCTCCGTCCCCGCGAAGCGCAGGTATTCGGAGATGATCGTCGTCGAGATCAGCTCGCCGAAAGCCACGATCGTGTCGTACCACAGCTCGGCGTCCTCGGGCCGGTAGACGGTTTCCGATGCGATCCGCTCCAGTTCGCCGAAGAGCTCCTCGACCCGTTCGAGCCGCGTCGGGCCGTGCCACAGATCGTCGACGATCGCGGCATGATACTCCCTGAGTGCGGCGATCTGCTCCGCGCAGAGTGTCCGATCGCCCTTCTGCACCCCTTCGAATACCCGTTCGAGGGCGTTGGTCGTCTTGCCCATCGCCGAGACGATGACGAACAGATTGCGTTCGTCGCCGATGATCTTGTGCAGGTTGCGCACGCCGTCCGCATTGCGGACCGAGGCGCCTCCGAATTTGTATACTTTCATGATCCGATCCTTACCGTTTGCCTGCGACGTAGGGAACCCCGATGTTCTGGAAGAGGAACGCGTAGGTGTCCGCCGCCTCGTCGATGCGCTTCGAGGTGGGTTTTCCGGCGCCGTGGCCGGCGTTGGTCTCCACGCGGATCAGCACCGGTGCCTCGCCGGCCTGGCAGTGCTGCATCTGCGCCGTGAACTTGAACGAGTGGGCCGGCACCACGCGGTCGTCGTGGTCGCCCGTCGTGACGAGCGTCGCGGGGTACTTCGCGCCCTCGCGGAGGTTGTGCAGGGGCGAATACTTATAAATATAGGCGAACTGCTCCTCGTCGTCGCTCGAACCGTACTCCACGGCCCAGCCCCAGCCGATCGTGAACTTGTGGTAGCGCAGCATGTCCAGAACGCCCACGGCCGGGAGGCAGACGGCGTAGAGGTCGGGGCGCTGCACCTCGCAGGCGCCGATGAGCAGACCGCCGTTCGAACCGCCGGCGATGGCCAGCTTGTCGGTCGACGTGTAGCGGTTGGCGACGAGGTACTCGGCCGCCGCGATGAAGTCGTCGAAGACGTTCTGCTTGTTCGCGAGCATGCCGGCCTTGTGCCAGGCCTCGCCGTACTCCGAGCCGCCGCGCAGGTTGGCGACGCAGTAGATGCCGCCCTGCTCGACGAACATCAGGGCCGAGGGGTTGAATCCGGGCGTGAGGTTGATCTGGAAGCCGCCGTAGGCGTAGAGGTAGCAGGGGTTCTGGCCGTCGAGCTTCATGTCCCGGCGGTGCGTGACGAACATCGGCACGCGCGTGCCGTCCTTCGACGTGTAGAAGATCTGCTCGGTGACGAAGCGCTCGGGGTCGAAGTCTACCTGCGGGGCCTTGTGAAGGGTCGAGGCGCCCGAGGCGATGTCGTAGCGATAGCTCGTGGCGGGCGACGTGTAGTTCGAGAGCGTGTAGTAGAGCTCCGTGTCGCCCTCCTTGCCGTCGAAGCCGCCGACCGAACCGATGGCGGGCAGCTCGACCTCGCGGAGGAGCTTGCCGTCGTAGTCGTACTGGAAGATCTTGCTCTGCGCATCTTTCAGGTAGGAGGCGAAGAGATAGCCGCCGGCCGTGCCGACGCCGCTCAGGAGGAACTCCTGCTCGGGAATCACCGTCTCGGGCTCCGAGGCGCCCAGGGTCAGGCGGCGGAGCGCGTAGTTCGAGGCGTCGCGGTTGGTGATGTAGTAGAGGCGGTCGTCCTTGCAGTCCACGATGTCGTAGTCGTAGTCGAAGCCGGCGAGCAGCGTGCGGAACGATTTGTCCGATACCTTTCTATAAAGGATCTCGGTGCCCGACGTACCCTCCGAACCGATGATGAAGAGCCATTTGCCGTCGTCGCTGGGCCAGGCGTGGAAGTAGCGCAGCGGGTGCTGCGGGTCGGTGTAGACGAGCCGGTCGGCCGACTGCGGGTCGCCCAGCTTGTGGTAGTAGACCTTCTGGAACTGGTTCTGCGACGAGTAGACGCCCGCTTTCGGCGCATCGTAGGCGCTGTAATAGAATCCTTTCGAGTCGGGAGCCCATACGGCGCCCGAGAACTTCACCCATTCGATCCGGTCGGCGGTCTGCGTCATGCTTTCGGTGTCCGTCACGCGGATCTCCACCCAGTCCGAACCCGAGGCGGCCGTCGCGTAGGCGCAGTAGCGGCCGTCTTTCGAGAAGGAGATGTCCGAGAGGGCCACCGTGCCGTCGTCCGAAAGCGTATTGGGGTCGAGGAACACCTCGCCCGGTTCGCCGAGGGTCTTCGTGCGGTAGAGCACCGACTGATTCTGCAAACCGTCGTTGTAGGAGTAATAGTACCAGTCGCCGTGCTTCGAGGGGGCCGACTCTTTGGGATAGTTCCACAGCTGGGTCAGCCGCTCGCGGATGGCATTGCGGAACGGAATCTGCGACAGATAGTCCTGCGTCACGGCGTTCTGCGCCTGCACCCAGGCGGCCGTCGCCTCCGAATTGTCGTCTTCGAGCCAGCGGTAGGGGTCGGCCACTTCGGTGCCGAAGTAGTTGTCCACGACCTCGCCGCGCTCCGTTTCGGGATAGGGCAGCTGTTTGATACTCTTCATGTTGTTGCAACCTGCAAATAACGCCGCACACGCGATCGCCGCTGCGGCCCGGTACGTTTTTTTCATCTTGGAACGGGGTGTTTGGGCATATATCGGGACAAAGTTAGCAAAATTTGCGTAACTTTGGGTCTGTGAAAATTTACAACTGAAAATATATGTACGAAGAACTCAAAAAGATAATCGAGGCCGCGTGGGAGAACCGCGCGATGCTTCAGGACGAGACGGTGCGCGAGGCGATCCGCGCCGTGGTGGAGCTGGTCGACAAGGGGCGGCTGCGGACGGCCGAGCCCGTGGATTCAGAACGGAGCGAGTGGCGCGTGAACGAGTGGGTCAAGAAGGCTGTGATCCTCTACTTCCCGATTCAGCCCATGCGCAAGATGGAGGCGGGCGAGCTGGAGTGGTTCGACAAGATGGAGCTCAAGCACGGATACGAGGAGCTGGGTGTGCGCGTCGTGCCCCACGCCGTGGCCCGCTACGGCGCTTACATCGCTCCGGGAGCCATCCTGATGCCCTCCTACGTCAACATCGGCGCCTACGTCGACACGGGAACGATGGTCGACACGTGGGCGACGGTCGGGTCGTGCGCCCAGATCGGCAAGCACGTGCATCTGTCGGGCGGCGTCGGCATCGGCGGCGTCCTGGAGCCCGTGCAGGCAGCTCCCGTCATCATCGAGGACAACTGCTTCATCGGCTCGCGCGCGATCGTCGTCGAGGGGGCGCACGTCTGTCGCGAGGCGGTGCTCGGCTCGAATACCGTCATCACCGGATCGACCCATATCATCGACGTCACGGGACCCGAGCCCGTCACCTACAAGGGCTATGTGCCCGCCCGCTCGGTAGTCGTCCCGGGTTCGTACCGCAAGCAGTTCCCGGCCGGCGAGTACAGCGTTTCGTGCGCCCTGATCATCGGCCGCCGCAAGGAGTCCACCGACAAGAAGACGTCGCTGAACGACGCGTTGCGCGAGTTCGGCGTTTCGGCATAGCGCGATGATCTACCGCATCGGAGAGACCACCTCGACCAACGACGACGCCCGCGATGCGAAGTATCGCCACGGCGACGTCGTGTGGGCCGAGCGGCAGACCGCCGGGCGCGGTCAGCGGGGCCATGTCTGGACCAGTCCCGAGGGGCAGAACCTCACCTTCACGCTCGTGCTCGAACCGCGCTTCCTGCCTGTAGGCGAGCAGTTTCTGCTCTCGGAGGCGATCGCCCTGGCGCTGGTCGACACGTTCGCGGCGTTCGGCATCGACACGCGCATCAAGTGGACCAACGACATCTATGCCGGCGACCGGAAGCTGGTCGGGATGCTGATCGAGCACAACTGTTCGGGCGGGACGCTCGGGCGCACGATCGCCGGAATCGGCATCAACGTCAACCAGACGGCGTTCGACCCTGCGCTGCCCAACCCCGTCTCGATGGCGCAGGCCGCCGGGCGGCCGTTCGACCGCCGCGAGGTGCTCGAAACGTTCCTCGACCGCTGCATGGCGCGTTACGCGCAGCTGGAGCAGGGCGGGCGGCAGGCGTTGCAGGAGGCCTATCGCGCCCGGATGTACCGCCTCGGCGAGCTGCACGACTACCGTCGTCCCGACGGCACGACCGTCCGCGCCGCGATCGAGGGGGTGCGCCCCGCCGGCGAACTGGTGCTGCGCCACGAGGACGGCAGCCTGCACGAATACCTCTTCCGCGAGATCGAGTTCGTGATCGCCGCGAAGCGGTGAACGCCCGCTGTCCGGTCTGTCGGCCGGGGCGGTTGCGGCCGCAGGCGGATCGCCGGCCCGCCGCGAATCTGCCGCCGGGAAACCGGAGCGATGCGAAGCGGTGCGAAGATACCATAAATAATAGGCGCAAATTTGTTGTCTACGGAATAATTTCGTACCTTTGCGGTCCGAATTGTACGGAAATCAGTAAGAAAAACAAATACAAGACATTCACTATGAAGATCGTAAGAGAACAACGCGAAGCCGGCACTTCGCTGGTCAAGGTCACCGTCGAGGAGCAGGACTACCGCGAGGCTGTCGAGAAGGAGCTGCGCAACTACCGCCGCAAGGCCAATATCCCGGGCTTCCGTCCCGGCATGGTGCCGATGGGTATCGTCAAGAAGATGTACGGCAAGGGCGTGCTCGCCGAGCAGTCGTACCGCACGGCGTCGAATGCCGTCTTCGAGTATCTCCAGAAGGAGAACATCGACTATCTGGGCGACGTGATCCCCTCGGACGAGCAGGGCGATTTCGATTTCGAGAACGGCACCGAGTTCGAGTTCGTCTTCGAGTTCGGCGAGGCACCCGAGATCAAGCTCGACCTCTCGGAGAAGGACAAGCTGACCTACAGCCGCATCAAGGTCGACAAGAAGATGCACGACGACTACCGCTCGAACTACCTGCGCGGCTACGGCCGGCTGGTCGACGCCGACGAGGTGACCTCGGACGAGGCCCTTTCGGTGACGCTCGATAACGGCGATATGAACGTCGCCGACGCTTACGTGGGTCTGATCTCGATGTCGGAGGAGGAGCGCAAGCCCTTCATCGGTCAGAAGGTCGGCTACAAGACCACTGTAAACATCGACGAGCTCTACAAGAACCCGTCGCAGCGCGCCGCGATTCTCCAGGTCAAGGAGGACGAGCTGGCGAGCGTCAAGCCCGAGTTCACGCTCGAAATCACCAAGATCCGCAAGTTCGCCGAACCCGAACTCAACGAGGAGTTCTTCAAGATGGCCTTCCCGACGGGCAACGTCACCTCGGAGGCCGAGCTCGACAAGTTCCTCGACGAGCGCATCGCCCAGGATCTGGGCCGCGAGAGCGACTACCTCTTCACGCTCCAGCTGCGCGACTACCTGGTGAAGAAGGCTGCGCTGAAGATGCCCGAGGCGTTCCTCAAGCGCTGGCTCTACACGATCAACGAGGGCAAGTTCTCGATGGAGGAGATCGAGAAGGATTTCGATCAGTTCCTCAAGATGTTCACCTGGAACTACATCCAGAAGCACTTCATCAAGGCCGACAACCTCTCCGTGACGAAGGAGGAGGCTACGGCCGAGGCCAAGGCGCTCGCCGCCGCCCAGTTCGCCCAGTACGGCATGCCGTCGGCTCCGGACAACATGCTCGAAGAGTATGCCGGCCGCATCCTCTCGGACAAGGAGCAGGGTCAGAAGATCTACGAGAAGCTCTACGAGGTGAAGGTGGTCGAGGATGTGAAGTCGAAGATCAAGGTGACGGAAAAAGCCGTTTCCGCAGACGATTTCGCCAAGTTGGCCAAGGAGCTTTAGCTTTTGCGTAGAAAAAAGCTGCTACGGACTTTGCAGGCGTGATGTTTGCAAAGTCCTTTTTTTGAAAATATCGTACGTTTATGTCTGAATTTGAAAAATACGCACGCATGCACTGCGGCATCAGCTCGCTCAAGCTGCACGATTTCCAGTCGGTGAGCGCGGCCTATGTCTCGCCGACGATCATCGAGGAGCGCCAGCTGAACATCGCCACGATGGATGTCTTCTCGCGACTGATGATGGACCGCATCATCTTCCTCGGCGCTCCGATCTACGACGATGCGGCCAACATCATCCAGGCCCAGCTGCTTTTCCTCGAATCGGTCGATCCGGACAAGGATATTCAGATCTACATCAACTCGCCCGGCGGGTCGGTTTCGGCCGGTCTGGGCATCTACGACACGATGCAGCTCGTCGGATGCGACGTGGCGACCATCTGCACGGGGCTCGCGGCCTCGATGGGCGCCGTGCTGCTGACGGCCGGCGCTGCGGGCAAACGCTCGGCGCTGCCCCATTCGCGGGTGATGATCCACCAGCCGCTGGGCGGTGCGCAGGGCCAGGCCTCCGACATCGAGATCACGGCCCGCGAGATTCTGAAGACCAAGCGCGAGCTCTACGAGATCCTGGCCGAGCACGCCGGCGTCTCGGTGAAGAAGATCGAGCGCGACGCCGACCGCGACTACTGGATGACGGCCCGCGAGGCGAAGGAGTACGGTCTGATCGACGAGGTGCTCTCCAAACGTGAAAAATAGGGAAGATGGCTCAAAACAGAAACAACCATAGAAACGGCTCCGGCGAGGATTGCTGCTCGTTCTGCGGCACGCGGCGCGGCGACGTGGAGCTGATGTTCGATGGCGTGGGCGGCGCCAATATCTGCAACAAGTGTATCGAGAACGGGTACCGGATGATCGTCGAAAACGACCTGATCCCCGGACGGCGCAAGAGCGCTCCCGTCGAACCGCTCAAAAAAGAGGAACTGCTCAAACCGGCTCAGATCAAGGAGTTTCTCGATCAGTATGTCATCGGTCAGGACGCCGCCAAGCGTTATCTCTCCGTGGCGGTCTACAATCATTACAAGCGGCTGCTCTGCGCGCCGGGGGCCGACGACGTGGAGATCGACAAGTCGAATATCGTGCTCGTGGGCCCTACGGGTACGGGCAAGACGCTGATGGCCCGCACGATCGCCAAGCTGCTGAAGGTGCCTTTCACGATCGTCGACGCCACGGTGCTCACCGAGGCGGGCTACGTGGGCGAGGACGTCGAGGGCATCCTCTCGCGGCTGTTGCAGGTCGCCGACTATAACGTCGAGCAGGCCGAGCGCGGCATCGTCTTCATCGACGAGATCGACAAGATCGCCCGGAAGGGGGACAACCCCTCGATTACGCGCGACGTCTCGGGCGAGGGCGTGCAGCAGGCGCTGCTCAAGATTCTGGAGGGTACGGTGGTCAACGTGCCTCCCCAGGGCGGCCGCAAGCACCCCGATCAGAAGTTCATTCAGGTCAACACGCGCAATATCCTCTTCATCTGCGGCGGTGCGTTCGACGGCATCGAGAAGAAGATCGCCCAGCGGCTCAACACCCGGGCGCTGGGCTACGGCCGCCTGACGGCCGACCCGATCGACCGTTCGAATCTGATGCAGTACGTTACGCCGCAGGACCTCAAGTCGTTCGGACTGATTCCCGAGCTGGTGGGGCGTCTGCCGGTGCTCACCTACATGCGGCCGCTGGGCCGCGAGGCGCTGCGCTCGATCCTCACCGAGCCGCGCAACGCCATCGTCAAACAATACATCCGCCTGTTCGACATGGACGATGTGACGCTGACCTTCGACGACGAGGCGCTCGACTACATCGTCGACAAGGCCGTCGAGTTCAAGCTCGGGGCCCGCGGTCTGAGGTCGATCGGCGCGGCGGAGATGATGGACACGATGTGCGAACTCCCCTCGTCGGGGG
>CAMWWU010000087.1 GCA_947178025.1 uncultured Alistipes sp.
CTCTTAATGTTGGGGTCCAGGGTTCGAGCCCCTGGGGGGGTACGAAAGCGGAAGATGAAAGTCTTCCGCTTTTTTCGTTTTCGGCATTCCGCCCCGCAGTCCCGCAACGCAACGGACTAAAAACCCGCAGTCATATCCCTCCCGCTATTTCGTGAAAGCGGCGCAAGCGCGTCCTGCGCCCGTCAGGCCCCTTTCACGAGCGAACGGCCGAGCCAGACGAGCAGCAGGCCGAGCAGGAAGCTCAACCCCACGTAGAGGCCGAAATAGAGCCAGTGCTTCTGCTGGAGCAGCAGGTACATGTCGTCGGCGAACGACGAAAAGGTGGTGAAGCCGCCGCAAAATCCCGTAATCAGGAAGACATTCATCGAGGGCGACACGAGGTGGGTCTTTTCGGCCATGCCGAAGAAGATGCCGATCACGAAGCTGCCGACGATGTTGACGGCGAAGGTCCCCCACGGGAACGCCGAAGCGCAAAGGTAGTGCGCGAATTTCCCGGTCAGAAAGCGCAGGCAGGTGCCGATAAAGCCGCCGAAGCCGGCGATGATCATCGCTTTGAACATATCTCTCAAAAGTTTCGGGCCTCCGCAAATCCGTCCGCAGCACGGCGGCATGCGGATCGCCGCATATTAAAAATCGGAAACGGAAAACGATCGTATCAAATACGATGCCACCCGCACGCACGATCGCCCGGCGGCACGATGGCATGTTCTTTGCGACCGATCGACAACCGGAGCAGGCGGTCAAGGCGTAAGATTCATCCCCAGTGCACTGCCGCAACACCCCGTTAAACCGTAAAAACACCGTTATTATGCATCTGACACCGAAAGAGATCGACAAACTGATGCTCTTGTCGCTCGGCGCGATCGCCGAACGCCGTCTGAAGAAGGGGCTGAAACTCAACCACCCCGAGGCCGTCGCCTACATCACCTCGACGGCGCTCGAAGAGGCACGCGAGGGCAAAACCGTAGAGGAGGTGATGAAGGGAGCCGCCAGCGTACTGACCCGCAACGACGTGATGGAGGGCGTCGCCGACATGATCGACCTGTTGCAGGTCGAGGCCGTCTTCTCCGACGGGTCGCGTCTGGTGAGCATCCACCAACCTATCAAGTAATCTAAAACCGCAATCCATGAATACGACGAACACCGCCGCACCTGCCCCCGAAACGCCGCAGGTGTCGAGCCTCTATCCGAACAAGCCGGGGTTCAAACCCGGAAAGAAAACGAGCGTCGGGGGCGTCATCCTCGCCTCCGAGCCGATCGAATACAACACGGGCCGCAAGACCGTGAAGCTGGTCGTGCGCAACACGGGCGACCGTCCGATCCAGGTCGGTTCGCACTTCCACTTCTTCGAGGTGAACCGCTATCTGGAGTTCGACCGCGACGCCGCGTTCGGCTACCACCTGAACATCCCCGCCACGACCGCCATCCGCTTCGAGCCGGGCGACCAGAAGGAGGTCGAGGTCGTCACCTTCGCCGGCAAGCGCCGCGTGATCGGCTTCAACGGGCTGGTCATGGGCTACACGGGCGACGAAGATGCCCCGACCTACTATCCCGCGCGCCTGCATGCGCTGCGCAAGGTTCGGGAAGCGGGCTTCAAAGTCATCTCCGAGCACGATGCAGAAGCTGCCATGAAACAGAATAACCACTCTAAAAACAAACAATAATGGCAAAGATTTCCCGTCAGGAATACAACAATCTGTTCGGCCCGACCACGGGCGACAAGATACGTCTGGGCGATACGGATCTCTACGTCGAGATCGAAAAGGACCTGCGCGAATACGGCGACGAAGTGGTCTACGGCGGCGGCAAAACCATCCGCGACGGCATGGGTCTGGCCAACACGATGACCTCGAAGGAGGGATCGCTCGACCTGGTCATCACCAACGTCACGATCATCGACCCGATGCTGGGCGTCGTCAAGGCCGACGTAGGCGTCAAGGACGGCAAGATCGCCGGCATCGGCAAGGCCGGCAACCCCAATATCATGCAGGGCGTGCATCCCGATCTGGTCACCAGCGCCGCCACCGACGCCATCTCGGGCGAACACCTCATCCTGACGGCCGCCGGCATCGACGGCCACGTGCACGTGATCTCCCCGCAGCAGGCCTACGCCTGCCTGAGCAACGGCATCACGACCGTCTTCGGCGGCGGCATCGGCCCCACCGACGGCAGCAACGGCACCACGATCACCTCGGGCCGCTGGAACACGGAGCGTATGCTGCAATCGTTCGAAGGGGTTCCGGTGAACGTCGGACTGCTCGGCAAGGGCAACTGCTCGGTCGACCAGCCGCTCGAAGAGCAGATCGAGGCCGGCGTCTGCGGTCTGAAGATCCACGAGGACTGGGGCTCCACGCCGGCCGCCATCCGCGCGGCGCTGGGCGTCGCCGACCGCTACGACGTGCAGGTGGCCATCCACACCGACACGCTCAACGAGGGCGGCTACGTCGAGGACACGATCGCCGCCATGGACGGCCGCACGATCCACACCTACCACACCGAGGGCGCCGGCGGAGGCCACGCTCCCGACCTGCTGAAGGTGGCTTCGATGCCCTACGTGCTCCCCTCGTCGACCAATCCCACGCTGCCGTTCGGCATCAACTCGCAGGCCGAGCTCTTCGACATGATCATGGTGTGCCACAACCTCAACCCCAAGATCCCGTCGGACGTGGCATTCGCCGAGAGCCGCGTGCGCCCCGAAACGCAGGCTGCCGAGAACGTGCTCCACGACCTGGGCGTGCTGTCGATGGTCTCGTCCGACTCGCAGGCCATGGGCCGCATCGGCGAATCGTTCACCCGCACGATCCAGATGGCGTCGTACATGAAGAACGCCGTGGGCAAGCTGGCCGAGGATGCCGAGGGCAACGACAACTTCCGCGTGCTGCGCTACCTGGCCAAGGTGACGATCAATCCCGCCATCACGTTCGGCGTGTCGGACTACCTCGGCTCGGTCGAGAAGGGCAAGATCGCCGACCTGGTGCTCTGGGAGCCTCAGTTCTTCGGCGCCAAGCCCAAGATGGTCATCAAGGGCGGTGTCATCAACTGGTCCAACATGGGCGATCCCAACGCATCGCTGCCCACGCCGCAGCCCTGCTACTACCGTCCGATGTTCGGCGCCTTCGGCACCACGCTGCCCCATACGTGCGTCTCGTTCGTTTCGAACGCCGCCTGGCAGAACGGCATCAAGGAGCGCCTGGGCCTCCAGCGCATGGTCTGCCCGGTGCGCCGCACGCGCCAGCTGACCAAGGCCGACATGGTGCGCAACGGCGGCATGCCGCAGATCGACGTCAACCCCGAAACGTTCGACGTGCTGATCGACGGCGTCCGCGCCTACATCAAGCCCGCACAGAAATTCCCGCTCAGCCAGCTCTACTTCTTCAGCTGATTCATCCCGTCCGGGAGCCTCTGCCAGCTCCCGGACACTTTTTTTAACCTGCGAAACATGAAGATCTACACCGAAATCATCGGAAACCTCCACGCTCCCGAATGGAGCGGCCGAAAAGGACCCGCCGACGTGGAGTACCTCGAACTGGATCAGTGGACGGCCCAGAAGAGCCGTTTCCGCCTCCACAGCGACCGGGGCAACGAATACGCCGTAGCGCTGCGGCGCCATGCGCAGCTGCTCGACGGCGACATCCTCGAATACGACCCCGCACGCAACCGCTACGTCGTGATCCGCATCCGGCTCAACGACGTACTGGTCGCCGACCTCTCGCCGCTCGCGGCCGAAACGGCTGAAACGGCCGTCCGCATCGCTGTAGAGCTCGGACACGCCATCGGCAACCAGCACTGGCCCGCCGTAGTCAAGGGCTGGCGGGTCTACGTGCCGCTGACGGTCGACCGCAAGGTGATGGAGAGCGTCATGCGCACCCACCGGCTCGAAGGAGTCGCCTACTCGTTCCAGCCCGGTTCGGAGGTGATTCCCTATCTGGCGCCCCACGAAATCCGCCGGCTCTTCGGCGGCACGGGCCCCGACAGCAGCACGCATCGCCACGAACACTGCCACGAAGCCGTATGAACTGCGACGCCACGACCCTGATGCGGCTGATGGAGTTCACCGACTCGGCCTTTCCGGTCGGCACGTTCTCCTTCTCGAACGGGCTGGAGACGGCCGCCGAGGAGGGGCTGGTCCGCGACGCCGAGACGCTCGAACGCTACACGCGCGACATCGCCCGGCAGGCCGCCTTCACCGACGGCATCGCGGCGCTGCACGCCTTCCGCAGCCGCCTCGCGGAGGATTACGAGGGGATTCTCGAAGCCGACCGGCAGGCCCTGCTCTGCAAACTCAACGGCGAGACCCGCCTCATGACGCGCCGCATGGGCCGCAAGCTGGCCGAGCTGTCGAAACGCATCTTCCCCGACCCGTTCGTCGACCGCTGGCTCGACGACCTGACCGCCCAGACCGTTCCCGGCACCTACCCCGTCGCACAGGGCATGCTCTTCGCCGCGTGCGGCATCTCCGAGCGGGCGCTCTTCTGCGCCGGCCACTACGGAGCGGTCAACCTGGTGCTGAGCGCCGCCCTGCGCTGCGTGCGCGTCTCGCACTTCGACACGCAGCGCATCCTCTTCCGGCTGAGCGACGAGGCCGAAGCGCTCTACGCCGAGGTCCGGCAGTCGGAGTTCGCCGACATGCACGCCTTCGCGCCGCAGATCGACATCCTCGCCTCGCTCCACGAGAAGGGATCCAAACGACTTTTCATGAACTGACAAACCTACCGAAAGAAATGAGCAACACTTGCAGAATAGGCATCGGAGGCCCCGTGGGCTCCGGCAAAACCGCACTGATCGAAGCCATCACCCCGCGACTGCTCGACATGGGCTACAAGGTGCTGGTCATCACCAACGACGTAGTGACCACCGAGGACGCCAAACACGTCCGCAAAATGCTCAAGGGCATTCTGGTCGAGGAGCGCATCATCGGCGTGGAGACGGGCGCCTGCCCGCACACGGCCGTGCGCGAGGACCCCTCGATGAACATCGCGGCCGTCGAGGAGATGGAGGCGCGGTTCCCCGACGGGGAGATCGTGCTGATCGAGTCGGGCGGCGACAACCTGACCCTCACGTTCAGCCCGGCGCTGGTCGACTTCTTCATCTACGTGATCGACGTCGCCGCAGGCGACAAGATCCCGCGCAAGGACGGCCCCGGCATCTCGCAGTCGGACATTCTGGTCATCAACAAGACCGACCTGGCCCCCTACGTGCATGCCGACCTGGAGGTCATGCGCCGCGATTCGGAGCGGATGCGCCCCGGCAAACCGTTCATCTTCACCAACTGCATGACCGGCGAGGGCATCGAGGAGCTCGTGGAGCTGATCCGCCGCATGGCGCTCTTCGACATCGAAAAATCCGCAGACGTAGAACCCCTGACCGCCGCCGCACGATGAGTTTCGCCGCCGCACGCGAGATGGCCCCCTACCTCGAAGAGCCGAAAGCCATGCCGGTAGGCACTCCGGGCAAATCGGGCTATCTCTACCTGGGATTCGAGATCGATCCCGAGGGGCGCCCGATCCTGCGCGACCTCGACCGGCGGGCTCCGCTGATCGTCCAGCAGGAGCTCTATTTCGACGAGTGCATGCCCGAGATGCCGTGCGTCTACATCCTCTCGTCGGGAGGCCCGAACGTCGACGGCGACCGCTACGAACAGCATTTCGTGCTCCGCGAAGGGGCGATCGCCCACGTTTCGACGGGCGCCTCGACCAAGCTGGCCGAGATGCGCTACAACTACTCGGGCCTCAGGCAGCGCTTCGAGCTGGCGCCGCACTCCTACCTGGAGTACCTGCCCGAGCCGACGATCCCCTGCCGGCATACGCGCTTCATCGCCGACACCTCGATCCGCATCGACCCCACGGCCACGCTCTTCTACTCGGAGATCTACCAGAGCGGCCGCAAGTACTTCGGCTCAGGAGAGCGCTTCCGCTACGACATCCTCTCGGTCTGCACGCATGCCGAGCGGCCCGACGGCGAACGGCTCTTCCGCGAGAAGTTCATCATCCGCCCCGGAGAGCATTCGCCCGACACGCTCGGCGCGATGAACGGCTGCGACGTCTTCGCCAACGTCATCGTGCTGACCCCTGCGAACCACGCCGACGCACTGTTCGAACGGACCGAAGCCTTCATCGACCGCGACCGCCGGCTCGCCGCCGGCATCTCGCGGCTGCCCAACGGCTGCGGCGTGCTCTACAAGGTCCTCGGCAGCGAAACGGGCCCCGTCAAGCGGCTCGTGCGCGCTTTCTGCTCCGCAGTACGTCTCGAAGTCAAAGGCCACCCGCTCCCCGAGGAGTTCCCGTGGCGCTGAACCATATCGTAAAACCATTCTACCATGAACACAACGACAATTACCGATCTTACCCGACGCCCTTCGTTCGACTTCCTGCGCATCGTACTGCGCGGCACGGGGCAGGTGATGTTTCAGAACAACGCCTGGACGGGCCTGCTCTTCCTCTGCGGCATCTTCTGGGGCGCCTACGCCGGACACCTCGGCGCGGTAGCCTGGGGCGCCCTGCTGGGCGTCGTCGTCTCGACCCTCACCGGCCGCCTGCTCCGGCTTCCCGAACGGGACGGCGTGCAGGGGCTCTGGGGCTTCAACGGCGTGCTGGTCGGCTGCGCCTTCCCCACGTTTCTGGGCAACACGTGGTGGATGTGGCTCTCGCTGATCCTCTGCGCGGCGCTCACCACCTGGGTCCGCACAGGCTTCAATAACATGATGGCCCCCTGGAAGGTCAACTCGCTCACCTTCCCCTTCGTCTTCTGCACCTGGATCTTCCTGCTCGCCGCGCGCGCCATGCACGGGCTCCCCACGACCCACATGTCGGCGCCCGAGCTCCCCTCGACCTTCAGTTCGATGGCCGACCTCGGCTTCGGGCACCTGATCGCCTACTGGCTCCGGGGCATCGCGCAGGTCTTCCTGATCGACTCGTGGGTCACGGGCCTCTTCTTCCTGGCGGGCCTCGCCGCGAGCAGCCTGCGAGCGGCGCTCTGGGCCGCCGTCGGGTCGGCTCTGGCACTGCTCACGGCCATCGCGCTCGAAGCCTCGGGCAGCCAGATCGCCGGCGGCCTCTACGGCTACAGCCCCGTGCTGACGGCCATCGCACTGGCCACGGTCTTCTACCGGCCGAACCGCTACTCGGCCGCATGGGCCGTCGTGGGCACGCTGGTCACGGTCTTCGTCCAGGCGGGCATGTACGTGCTGCTCGCGCCGCTGGGCATCGCCACGCTCACGGCGCCCTTCTGCGTCACGACATGGCTCTTCCTGCTGCCGCGCATCCGCTTCGACGAGAACGAGCATCCCGACCACTCGAACTGGGACGTCGAGAACAAGACGCACCTCGCATCGCCACGCAAATAAGCCGACGCCATGCACATGTCCGACGCCCTGATATCCCCTGCCGTCGCAGCGACGGCAGGGGCCGTCTCGCTGATCCTGCTCGGCACGGCGATCCGCAAGGTCGGCCGGGAGAGCCGCGACGACACGGCCTCGCTACCCCGCATGGGGGTCATGGGAGCCTTCGTCTTCGCCGCCCAGCTCATCAACTTCGCCATTCCCGGCACCGGATCGAGCGGCCACCTGGTCGGCGGCATTCTCCTCGCGACCCTGCTGGGGCCGTGGGCGGGATTGCTGACCCTCGCCTCGGTCCTCTTCCTCCAGTGCCTGCTCTTCGCCGACGGAGGATTCCTGGCCCTGGGGTGCAACCTCTTCAATATGGCCGTGCTCTCGTGTCTGGTGGCCTGGCCGACAGTCTACCGCCCCATCGCCGGAAGCGGCGGATCACCGCGGCGGGTCTTCGCCGCAGCGCTGCTCGCCGGCATCGCGGCCGCCGTGCTGGGTGCTCTGGCCGTCACCGCCGAAACCGAGCTCTCGGGCATCACGGCGCTGCCGTGGGGACGGTTCCTGCTCTTCATGCTCCCGATCCACCTGCTGATCGGCATCGGCGAAGGGCTCGCCACGGCCGCCGTGCTGGCCGCCGTGCGCCGATACCGCCCCGAGCTGCTGAACGGCCCGCAACATGCCGGTCCCTCCCGCCGCGGAGTGCGGCGGCTGCTTCCGATCATCGTCGCGACGCTGCTCGTCGCCGGCACCTTTTCGTGGATCGCCTCGTCGGATCCCGACGGGCTGGAGTGGTCGATCGAGCAGGTCGCCGGCACCTCGGAACTCCCCGCCGGATCGGACGCGCCGCACCGCACGGCGGCCGTGATTCAGGAGCGCACGGCCCTCCTGCCCGACTACGGCACCTCCTTCGCGGGGATCGTCGGCAGCGGGCTGCTGCTCGCCGTCGCATTCGGTGCCTCGCTCTTCATCCGGGTCGGAAGACGACAGTCATGAGGGAGCGGCTGACGCGAGCGCTCTGCCGCATGGATGCCGTGGAGCTGAGCTCCCGGGCCGACACGCCGCTCCACCGGCTCGACGCCCGGGCCAAGCTGCTCGCGACGCTCCTCTTCCTCGTCGCGATGCTCTCCGTCCCGCTCGCACAGCTCTCCGAGCTGCTGCTCTACGCGCTTTTTCCGCTCCTCTGCGCCGCAATGGGCGGCATCCGCTACGGCGATATCGTGCGGCAGTCGCTCGTCGTGCTGCCGTTCGTCGCCCTGATCGGCATCTTCAATCTCTTCTACGACCGGGAGGCGGCCTTCCGCATCGGCACGCTGACCGTCACGACGGGAAGCGTCTCCTTTCTCTCGATTCTGCTGCGGGGGCTGCTCTCGATGCAGGCGCTGCTGGTGCTGATCCTCGGCACCGGCTTCTACCCCCTCTGCCGGGGCATGCAGCGGCTGGGCATCCCGGCTCTCTTCACCGCCCAGCTGCTCTTCGTCTACCGCTACACCTACGTGCTGATCGAGGAGGCGGGACGCATGTCGATGGCCCGCGACGCCCGCAGCTTCGGCCGCCGGACCTATCCGCTGCCTCTGTGGGGCGAGCTGATCGGGCAGCTGCTGCTCCGCACCCTCCGACGGGCCGAAGCGATCGGCCGGGCCATGGCGGCCCGCGGATTCTCGGGCCGCATCCCCGACGGACTCCGGGCTCCCGACCGCTGGCAGCCGCGCGACACGGCATTCCTTCTCGGCTGGACCCTCGCGCTGACGCTCCTGCGCCTGCTGCGGCCCGCCGAACGTTTTTCCGATTGGATAACCTACTGAATCATGAGCCATCACTACCTCCGATTCGACCGCGTACATTACCGCTACCCCAACGGCTACGAAGCCCTGCGGGGCGTATCGTTCGAGATCCGCCACGGCGAGAAGGTCGCCCTGGTCGGAGCCAACGGCGCCGGCAAATCGACCCTGCTGCTGCACACCGACGGACTGCTGCTGCCCTGCGAGGGTCAGGTCGTCGTGGGCGGCATCGCCCTGACGCCGCGGACACTGCCCCTCGTCCGGCAGTCGGTCGGCATCGTCTTCCAGGACCCCGACAACCAGCTCTTCATGCCGACGGTCGAGGAGGACGTGGCGTTCGGCCCCGCGAACATGGGGCTCTCGCCCGAAGAGATCGAACAGCGCGTCGACGCAGCCCTGCGGGCCGTCGGGGCCGAGCATCTGCGCACGGCCATCCCCTCCCGGCTCTCCGGAGGACAAAAAAAGAGCGTCGCCATCGCGACGGTCCTCTCCATGCAACCCTCGGTTCTGGTGCTCGACGAGCCGACGGCGGCGCTCGACCCGCGTGCCCGCCGACAGACGATCGAACTGCTCCGCCGCTTCCTCCACACGACGCTCATCGCCACGCACGATCTGGAGATGGTCGCCGAACTCTGCGACCGGACGCTCGTCATGCACCGGGGCGAACTCGTCGCCGACGGCGCGACGGCGCAGATATTCCGCGACCGCGAACTGCTCGAAACCTGCGGGCTGGAGCAGCCCGTCTCACTTCGCACCGCGCCGGTCTGAACCCGCCCCTGCGGGCGGCAACACCCGCCGTCCCAGGAGAGCCGTCACGACGCCCCCGAGCAGCTGCACGGCGATCGTCACCGCGAGAACCAGCGCCGCACCGCCCCACCGGAGCAACAGCGGCATGAAGAGCACCCCGACGACAGCGCCGAACTTGCCGCACGCCGCGGCGAGCCCCGCCCCCGCACCGCGCTCGGCGACCGAGTAGATCTGCGAGGGGATGATGAAGGTCATCAGATGCGGCCCGGCATTGAGGAAAATTTCGAAGAGGACGAAGCCCGCGACCGAGATCCACACAGGCC
>CAMWWU010000088.1 GCA_947178025.1 uncultured Alistipes sp.
CCTCCCCCCGCGGAGGCCCGCAGCACTTCGTCCGCGTGCCGTCCGCAGGCTGCGCCCCGGCCAACCCGACATAACAACGACAAACAGTCAATTACCTATAAAACATCGCAAACCATGGAGAGAAACCTGACCGCACTCAAGCCGGAACTCGTCTGGAAGCACTTCGCCCAGATCGTCCGCATCCCGCGCCCCTCGGGCCACGAGGAGAAGATCCGCGCCTACGTACTCGATTTCGCCCGTTCGAAAGGGCTCTACTGCCTCGAAGACGAGGCGCACAACGTCTACGTCCGCAAGCCGGCCACGCCGGGGATGGAGCACCGCAAGGGCGTCGTATTGCAGGCCCACCTCGACATGGTGCCGCAGAAGAACAACGACAAGACCTTCGACTTCGAAAACGATCCGATCGACGCCTACATCGACGGCCAGTGGGTGACGGCCGACGGCACGACGCTCGGAGCCGACAACGGCATCGGCGCTGCGGCGATCCTGGCCGTACTGGAGGACGACACGCTCGTACACGGTCCGCTGGAGGCGCTCTTCACGGCGACCGAGGAGACGGGCATGGACGGCGCGTTCGGCCTGAAAGGCGGGATGTTGCAGGGCGACATCCTGCTCAACCTCGACTCCGAAACCGAGGGCGAACTCTACGTGGGCTGCGCCGGCGGTCTGGACGCCAACATCCGCTTCGCCTACTCGGCCGAGGCAGCGCCCGCCGGCTACGCCGCGGCACGCATCGCGGTCAAGGGGCTCAAGGGCGGCCACTCGGGCATTCAGATCATCGCCCAGCGCGCCAACGCCAACAAGGTGCTCTTCCGATTCTTGAACGCCGCGTCGGCACGCCGCGAGGTGCTGCTCGCCTCGGTGGACGGCGGCGGTCTGCGCAACGCCATTCCGCGCGAGGCCGAGGCCGTGGTGCTGGTTCCTCAGAGCGGATACGCCGCCTTCGCGGAAGAGGTCGCCGCCTACGAGGCGACGATCCGCGCCGAATACGCCGCGACGGAGGATGCCGTGTCGATTACGGTCGCCCCGTGCGACGCCCCCGAGGCGATCATCGCCCGCGACGTGGCCGCGAAGCTCGTCAAGGCGGTCGTGGCGTGCCCCGACGGCGTGCAGCGCATGTCGACGGCGATGCCCGGCCTGGTCGAGACCTCGACCAACCTGGCGCGCGTCGTATCCGACGGCCGGTCCGTGCAGCTGCAATGCCTGCTGCGCAGCTCGGTCAACACGGCCAAGGAGGCCCTCGGCGAAGCGATCGCCGCGGTCTTCGCGCTGGCCGGTGCCGAAACGGAGCTCTCGGGCAGCTACAACGGCTGGAATCCCGACATGTACTCGCCGATTCTGAAGGCCATGACCGAATCCTACGAAGCGCTCTACGGCGTGAAACCCGCCGTGACGGCCATCCACGCCGGTCTGGAGTGCGGCATCATCGGCACGAGCTATCCGGGGCTGGACATGATCTCGTTCGGTCCGACGATCTGCTACCCCCACTCGCCCGACGAGAAGGTGGAGATCGCCTCGGTGGCCAAGTTCTACGACTTCCTGATCCACACGCTGGGCAACGTCCCCGCAAAATAACGCAGCGGTGGAGCGCGAAAAATGGTTCGTCATCGTCAACCCCGTGGCCGGAGGCGGCCGCGGGCTCGATGACTTTCCGCAGATCTCGAAGCACCTGCGCGATGCGCACATCCTCTACGAACCGGTCTTCACCGAGCACAAGTTCCATGCGACGGAGCTCACCGTGACGGCCGTCCGGGAGGGCTACCGCCGCATCATCGCGGTCGGGGGCGACGGCACGCTGCACGAGGTGGTCAACGGCCTCTTCATTCAGCAGGAGGTGCGGCCCGACGAGGTGCTGCTGGCCGTCGTGGCCGTCGGCACGGGCAACGACTGGGTGCGCACGTTCGGCATCTCGAACCGCTATCAGGACGCCGTGCGGGCCATTGCCGAGGGGCACTCGTTCCTTCAGGACGTCGGCGTGGTCTCCTACGAGGAGGCCCACTACCGCCAAAGCCGCTACATCGCCAACGTCGCCGGAGCGGGATTCGACGCCTGCGTCGTCCGCCGCATCTCCCACCTCAAGAAGAAGGGGCGCACGAGCCGCTGGCGCTACACGCGGTGTCTGATCCACACCTTCTTCAGCTACAAGTCGACGGGCGTCAAGGTATGGGTCGACGACCGGCTCGTCTACAACAACCTGCTGCTTTCGATCGCCATCGGCATCTGCAAATACAACGGCGGCGGCATCCAGCAGCTGCCCGACGCCGTGGCCGACGACGGCATGCTCGACGTGTCGCTCGTCCGCCCCGTGCACTTCTGGCACATCCTCTTCCGCCTGCGCTACCTCTTCAACGGCGGCATCTACCGCATCCGCCACATCCTGCGCGAGCGCGGCAGCCGCATCCGGATCGAATCCTCGCCCGAGATCTCGGTGGAGGTCGACGGCGAACTGCTGGGCGAAACGCCCCTCGAATTTTCGGTGCTGCACAAGGCGATCCGCATCGTCGTGGGCGCCGACTTCTACCGCCGGATCACGGCCGAAGCCGAGCAGGCCGGCTGACGCTGCGCCGCACGCGAACGAAAACGGCCGCTCCTCTTTCGGGGAGCGGCCGTTCGGTTGCATCCGGTCGGCTGCCGATCAGTCGACCTCAATGATATCCACTTCGGTCACGGTCCAATCGAACAGATCGTTGGCGCAGGCGTTCGCCATGCGGCGCAGCTGCGAACGGTCGGTCGTATCGGCCAGCACGGCGTTGAAGAACTGCCCCGTGGTGAGGTAGGCGGCATTCACCTTGCCGGCGAAACATTTGTAGAAGGCGTGCTGCTGGTCGTGGTCCAGACCGGCGGGCAGCGTACCCTGCGCCACGAGGTAGTTGTAGGGGAAGATGTGGCGCATGTTGCGGGCGTCGGCATTCAGTTCGTCGACGATCGTCGTCACGACCACCACGTCCACCGTGTCGTTCACGCCGGGCATGGCGATGAAGGTCGTATAGACGGGATAGCTCTCTTCGAGCTGCTCGGCCACGTCGTCGGTGAAGGCCGCGAATTCGGCGTCGTTCAGATCGTTCAGATAGACCATCCGGCGGTAGTCGCGCAGCGATTCGCGCATCGCCTTGCGCTGTTCGCGATTCCACTCGCGGGTCTGCGAGCAACCGACAAGACCTGCCGCGAAGAGGGTCAGCAGGGAGATACTGAGAAGAAATCTTTTCATTTTCACCTTGATTTTGGTTTTACTACCCTCCCGCACGCAATCCGTGTGCCAAAAAAACGTATCTTTACCTGCCGAACAACGACAAGACCATGGACATACTCTCTTTCCGCGACTACTGCCTCTCGCTCCCGCTCGCCGAGGAGTCGACGCCGTTCGACGAAACGACCCTCGTCTACAAGATCGGCGGCAAGATGTTCGCCTGCGCCGACATGGCCGATTTCGACCGTTTCGCCGTGAAGTGCGACCCCGACGAGGCGATCGCCCTGCGCGAACGCCACGCGGACGTCACCCCCGCCCACCACTTCAACAAACGCCACTGGAACGGCATCCGCACCGACGGCGACCTGCCTGAGGCGTTTCTGCACGAGCAGATCCGCAACTCCTATATGCTGGTGCTGCGCCGCAGCGTCACGCCCCGCTCGCTGCGCGACGAGCTCCTCGCCCTGGTAGAAGAGCAGGGGCTGCCCGAATAACTATCCGACCGCTCCGCACCTTGCTGCGGGGAATTTATCGGGATCGGACAGCAGCCTGCGGAGGTCTTTGCGAATGCAGAGAGCGGGCCGCCGCGCCCGGGAGGCTGCGGCCCGCCGAGCCCCGAGGGCTCGAATATAGCCGGGGACAGCAAGCGGACAGAAGCAGGAGGGGCCCATCCCCTCCTAAAACCGGCTCTTAGCCGGGCGGATCGCCGCTCGTCGTCAGGCCGATTCGCGCATCATGCGCCGCCAGCGCAGCCATCCGGCGACGGCCAGCGCCGAATAGAGGGCGTAGAGCCCGGCCGTCAGCGGAATATCCTTATAGAGGTAGAGCCCGACCGTCACCGCATCCACGACCAGCCACACGAGCCACTGCTCGACCCACTTGCGCGAGAGCATCCAGTAGGCGACGATGCAGAGCGCCGTGGTGAGGCTGTCCCAGAAAGGTACCGTGCTGTTCGTGAAGCGCACGAGCAGCAGGTAGATGCCGGCATGGGCCGCGACGTAGAGCGCTGCGAGCGCCGGCACCGCCCGCCACGGCGTATGCCCGATCCGTCCGGCAGACCGTCCGGTGCGTCCGCCGCTCCCGGCCCGGTGCCACACGATCCAGCCGTAGAGTCCGGCCAGCACGTAGTAGACCTGCATCGCACAGTCGGCATAGAGGCCCGAACGCCAGTAGAGCGTACCGTGGACGAGCGGCATGACGAGCCCGACGATCCACAGCCGGATGTCGGCCCGCCACTCCAGCCAGAGGTAGAGCAGACCGAGCGCGATGCCGGCGATTTGCAGGACGAGTTTCAGCTCCATCGCATCAGAAATTCACCGTCACGTTGGCCAGCAGGTGCAGCGGCGCCTGCGCGAAGTAGTAGCCCATATCGATCCGCTGCGGCGTGGCTCCGCTCCAGGTATCCATGTAGGAATAGCCGTAGCCGTTGCTGCAATAGGTCTGATCGAAGAGGTTGTAGAGCGTCACGCCGAAGCGCACCGAACGCGACGTGCGGCGCCGCAACGTATAGGCCAGGTCGAGATTCGTCACGCAGTAGCGGCCGAGCGTGAGCGCCTCGTTCTCGTCGTTGGTCAGATACTGGCGTCCGACGGCCTGCGTGCGGAAGACGGCCTCGAAGCCCCCGACGTGGAAGTCGAGGAAGAGCGACCCCATGGCCGAGGGCGAGTAAGCGATGGTCCGCGTCCCGAGGTTCTGTTCGAAGGTCGGGCTGGCGGCCAGCAGGTCGACGTAGTTCTCGATGCGGTTCTGCGAGAAGGTGGCGTTGGCGCTCGCCGTAAACCACTTCGCGACGCGCCACGACGCCGAGAGCTCGACACCGCGGCGGTAGCTGTCCGGCACGTTGACGTTCAGCACGTCGGAGCCGTCGTTGACCATGCCCGTCGGGACGAGCTGATCCCGGTAGACCATATAGTAGAGATTCACGCCGGCCGAGAAGCGCGGCGCCTCGTAGCGGTAGCCGACCTCGTAGTCGTAGAGCCGCTCGCGCGAGGGATAGGCGTCGTCGGCCGCGAAGAGGTAGCGGTCCGTGAAGTCGCTGCGCGTGGGCTCCTTCTGCGCCACGGCGAACGAAGCGTAGAGCGTATGCCGCTCGGCCGGCTGCCAGTTCAGGCCCACGCGCGGATTGAAGAATCCGTAGGTCTCGTCGACGTCGATGGGCTGCATGCCGGCGACCTTTTCGGAGTAGTTGTCGTTCACGCCCCAGGCCCGGTAGTGCACGTAGCGGTATTGCAGGTCGGCGTAGAGGTGCAGCCCGCGCGCCGCCTCCCAGTCGGCCTTGACGAAGAGGTTGGCATCCTGCTTCTCGACGTCGTTGTCGTACCAGCGGCCGCCGAGCTGCGAGGCGTCGACGCCCTCCACCCAGTCGAGCTCGCCCCAGTGGGGGCAGGTGTAGTAGCTGTACGAGCCGCCGAAGGCCAGATCGAAGCGGTCGGCGGAGTAGAGCGCCGAGGCGTTGAGGCCTCCCAGGTGGTTGCGCATCAGCTTCTCGCGGATCAGATCCCGCTTGATCGTCTTGCCGTTCGCGTCGAAGGCCGCATCGCCCGTGAAACCGTGCTCGAAGAGCTTGGCGTCGTCCTTGTACTGGCGGTAGAACCCGTCGCCGTAGGTGTAGAACGCCGTGGCGTTCAACGTCCACCGGTCGCCGATGCGCTGGCTGAGAATCAGCTGATTGTTGATCTGCAAGTAGTTGTCCGTATTGTCATCGTAGTAGGCCACCTCTTTCCACTCGGGCGGATCGCCGTGCCACACGCGCTGCGACCAGCCGTTCGACACGGTGTACATGCCCCCGGGGTTGAAGCGGCGGCCGTTGAGGCGCATCTCCTCCTTCGTGGCGCCCGTGTAGGTGAGCGCCGTGCGGGCCTTGCCGCCGAACGAGAGGAACTTGAGCATCGTGCCGCCGCCGTAGTAGCCCGCCTGGAACATGTAGGAGGCGAGCTCCGTACCGCCGCGCTCGACATAACCGTCCGAACCGATGTGCGTGAGGCGCGCATCCAGCGTCCAGTGTCCGCCCAGCAGCCCCGACGAGAGGTGCACGGCCTGTTTGTTGGTGTTGTACGAACCGTAGGAGAGCGACGCCGAACCGCGGAACTCGGTCGACAGCGCATCGGTCGTCATGTTGACCGCACCGCCGAACGCGCCCGTGCCGTTGGTCGAGAGACCGGCGCCGCGCTGCACCTGCACCGTGCCGACCGACGAAACCAGATCGGGGGTGTCGTACCAGTACATCGCGTGCGAATCGGGGTTGTTCATCGCCACGCCGTTGATCGTGACGTTGATGCGCGTGGCGTCGGTGCCGCGCAGACGGATCGAGGTGCCGCCGATGCCGATGCCGATGCCGGTTTCGTTGGTGGCGATCATCGAGGGCGTGAGCGCCAGCAGCGAGGGCAGGTCCTCGCCGTAGAGGTTGCGGGCGATCTCGTCGCGCGAGAGGTCGGAGAAGGCCACGGGCGTGGATCGCGTGGCGCGCGTGGCGGTCACTTCGACCTCCTGCATGCGGTACATGCGGAGCGAATCGGCCGATTGCGGCTCGGCGGCGCGGGGGTCGACGCCCGCGCACAGGGCGAGCAGCATGACGAATGGAAAAAACCTTTTCATAATACTTTTTTTAAATAAAAGGACTGAAAAGGGGTATGCGTGTCGATTGTACTCTTCCCGGTCTCGGCATTACCCGTATCCGGTACAATGGGTATGATCTCAGCCTGAAAGTAAGGCACCCCTTCGAATTATCGGCGGCAAAGATAGGTATTAAAAACGAAAATTCCTATCTTTACTGACCGAATACTCCACTCCATGAAACGACCGATCCTACTCCTGCTGCTGCCCCTCCTCGCTTTCGGCAGCACCTCGGCAGCCTCCCGAAACCGGGTGCCGACCCTGCATTACGACGCTCCCGCCGCCCGCTGGGAGGAGACTTTGCCGCTGGGCAACGGCCGTCTGGGCGCCATGCCCGACGGCGGAACGGCGACCGAACGCATCGTCCTGAACGAAATCACGCTCTGGAGCGGCTCCGAGCAAGAGACAGCGAATCCCGGTGCCCGGGAGGCGCTGCCCGAGATCCGCAGGCTGCTGCGCGAGGGGCGCAATCTCGAAGCACAGGAGCTGATGTACCGCCGGTTCGTCTGCGGCGGCGAGGGGTCGGCCGGAGCGGCCTACGGCTCCTACGAGACGCTCGGAACGCTCCTGCTGACCCAGCCGGACGCCGGTGAGGCGAGCGGTTATCTCCGAAGCCTCGACCTGAGCCGCGCCGCGGCCCGGACCGAGTTCGAGGCGGCGGGGGTTCGCTACGAACGCGAATACGTCGCACTGCGCGGCTCCGACGTCATCGCCGTGCGGCTGCGGGCCTCGAAGCCCGGAGCGCTCGGTTTCACGCTGAAACTCGCACGCCCCGAGCGGGCCCGCACGACCGTCGAGGAGGGGATTCTCGCCATGCGGGGCGAGCTGGAGAGCGGACAGACTGGCGTCGCCGGCGTGCGCTATGCGGCGAAAGTCGGCGTACTGCCCCGCGGCGGCACGCTCGCGGCCGCCGGCGATTCGCTGACGGTGACCGGGGCCGACGAGGCGGTCGTCTACCTCTCGGCGGCGACCTCCTATGGCGGCACGGATCAGGAGCAGCGATGCGACTCGCTGCTGCGGGCCGCCTTGGGCGGGGAGTATCGGCGGCAGCTGGCCGAACACGTCGCCGAACACCGCCGCTACTTCGACCGCGTGTCGCTCGACCTGGGAACGGGGCCCGACGAGCTGCCGACCGACGAGCGGCTCGCCCGCTTCGGCACGGAGGAGGATCCCGCCTTCGCAGCGCTCTACTTCCAGTTCGGGCGCTACCTGATGATCTGCTCCTCGCGCGAGGGGTCGCCGCTGCCGCCCAATCTGCAAGGACTCTGGGCCAACACGATCGCGACGCCGTGGCGGGGCGACTATCATCTGAACATCAACGCCGAGATGAACCACTGGATCACGGGTCCGGGGAATCTCGCCGAATTGCAGGGACCGCTCATCGACTACACCGAGCGGCTGGTGGCCTCGGGCGAACGCACGGCCCGGGATTTCTACGGCACGGGCGGCTGGTGCGCGCACGTGCTGGCCAACGCCTGGAACTTCACGGCCCCCTCGGAGGATCCCTCGTGGGGGGCGACCAACACGGGCGGAGCGTGGCTGGCGCTCCATCTGTGGGAGCAGTACCGTTTCCGCCCCGACACAACCTACCTCCGGCGCGTATACCCCGCGATGCGGGGAGCCGCGCAGTTCTTTCTGGAGAATCTCACGCCCGAGCCGTCGCACGGATGGCTCGTGACGTCGCCCTCCTCCTCGCCCGAGAACGGCTTCTTCGATGAAGACGACCGCCGCATCACCTTCGTCGTGATGGGCCCCGCGATGGACACGCAGATCGTGCGCGAACTCTTCGGAGCCGTCCGCGAGGCCGCGGCGCTGCTCGACACCGATGCGGAGTTCGCCGCCCGGCTGCACGAGGCGGAGGAGCAACTGCCGCCCTTTCTCCGGAGCGACGCCGGCTACCTGATGGAGTGGCTGGAGGACTACCGCGAGATGGACGTGCGGCACCGTCACGTGTCGCATCTCTTCGCCCTTTACCCCGGCACGCAGCTCACGCCGAGCCGCACGCCCGCCGCCCTGCTCGACGCCTGCCGCCGCACCCTCGACCGGCGCGGCGACGACGGTACGGGGTGGTCGATGGCCTGGAAAATCTGCTTCCGGGCACGGCTGGGCGACGGCGACCGGGCCTACGCGCTGGTGCACAGCCTGCTCCGCCCGGCCCTCACCGAACAGGGGCTGCGGGGCGGCACCTACCCCAACCTCTTCTGCTCGCACCCGCCGTTCCAGATCGACGGCAACTTCGGCGGAGCGGCCGGCATCGCCGAGATGCTGTTGCAGAGCCACGACGATTGCATCGACCTGCTGCCGGCATGTCCGGCGGCGTGGCCCGACGGCGAGTTTCGCGGCCTCAGGGCCCGGGGCGGCGTGACGGTAGACTGCCGCTGGCGGCAGGGACGCTGCTGCCGGGCGACGCTGACCGCCGACAGCGACTGCACGGTGCGGGTCGCCCTGACGGGCGGCGAGCCGACGATCGTGCGATGCCGGGCAGGCCGCCCCGTGCGGCTGAAGTTCTGAGCATAGGGCATTTATTCAGAAGAAGCTCCGCCGCCGAAGGCCCGACTTCGTCCCGCAGCAGCGGGCGGTTGTCGGCTGTTCCGCAGCGTTCCGGCACACAGCCGGGGTCCGCAGGCTGCGCCGTGCCGAAAGTCCGTGCGGCACCAGGCGAACCGACGGACGAGAAACCGGCAGATAGTTACCATCAACCAAAAGGGCTCTCGTGAATCGAGAGCCCTTTTTGATCGGCGGCGGGAGCGTCAGTACGTCCCGAAGCGGAAGACGATCTTCTGGCAGTAGAGTTCGCCGGCATGCAGCAGCGGCGACGGGAACTCGGGACGGTTCACGGCATCGGGGAAGTTCTGGCACTCGATCGCCACACCGTCGTGGTCGGCGTAGCGGCCGCCCGACTTGGTTTCGGGGCATCCGCCTGCGAGCCAGTTGCCGGTGTAGATCATCGCCGAAGGCTGCGACGAAAGCACCTCGACCCGACGGCCCGAGCGCGGATCGCGCAGGCAGCCCACCTCGCCCAGGATGCCGGGCTTCCAGCCGTCGACGGCGAAGGGGTGATCGTAACCGCGGAAGTCGCGGATGTGGTTGAACTCCGCGTCAATGCCGTCGCCCAGGCGGCGGAACGCGCGGAAATCCTGCGGCGTACCCTCGACGTCGAGCATACGGCCCGTGGGGATCTGCTGCGCATTCATCTCGGGAACCTGCGAGGCGTTGAGGCGCAGCTAATGGTCGAGCACCGAGCCGCTCGCCTCG
>CAMWWU010000089.1 GCA_947178025.1 uncultured Alistipes sp.
CAATGTCGAACTGATGGCGGGGAATAAGCTCCTTGAGCTTTTCGCACATCTTGCGGCCGAAATCGTAGGCGTGGTCGGCGTAGATGAGCGACGACAGGGCGTCGACCGGCTCGCCGTTGAGCAGGATGTCGAGCTTGACGAGCTTCGAGAGCTGATAGCCCGTGCGGTGGTAGTCGAACGAGGCGTAGCCCTTCGAGATGCTCTTCAGCTTGTCGTAGAAGTCGAAGACGATCTCCGAGAGCGGCATGTCGAAGTTGACCTCCACGCGGTCCTGCGTGATGAACGTCTGATTCTTCAGCACGCCGCGCTTGTCGATGCAGAGCTTGATGACGTTGCCCAGGAACTCGGCCTTGGTGATGATCTGCGCGAGGATGTAGGGCTCTTCGATCTTGGCGATCTTCGTGATCTCGGGGAGTCCCGAGGGGTTGTGCACTTCGAGCGTGTCGCCCTGCGTGGTGGTGATGCGGTACGAAACGTTGGGGACCGTCGTGATGACGTCCATGTCGAACTCGCGGTAGAGGCGCTCCTGGATGATCTCCATATGGAGCAGCCCGAGGAATCCGCAGCGGAAACCGAAACCCAGGGCGAGCGAACTCTCGGGTTCGAACGTCAGCGAGGCGTCGTTGAGCCGGAGCTTTTCGAGCGAGGCGCGCAGATCCTCGTACTGGTCGGCCTCGACCGGATAGACGCCGGCGAAGACCATCGGCTTGACATCCTCGAATCCGGCGATGGCCTCCCGGGCCGGTGCGGCGACGGAGGTGATCGTGTCGCCGACCTTCACGTCGGCCGAGGTCTTGATGCCCGAGCAGATGTATCCCACGTCGCCCGCCTTGATCTCCTGGCGCGGCTGCATCTTGAGCTTGAGCACGCCGATTTCGTCGGCGTCGTACTCGCTGCCCGTGTTGAAGAACTTCACGTGGTCGCCCTTGCGGAGCGTGCCGTTGAAGACGCGGTAATAGGCGATGATGCCGCGGAACGGGTTGAATACCGAGTCGAAGATCAGCGCCTGCAACGGGGCGTTCTCGTCGCCCTCGGGGGCCGGAATGCGCTGCACGATGGCTTCGAGCACCTCCTCGACGCCGAGCCCCGTCTTGCCCGAGGCGAGCAGGATATCCTCCTCCTTGCAGCCGATCAGGTCGATGACCTGATCCTTCACCTCGTCGATCATGGCCGAATCCATGTCGATCTTGTTCAGCACGGGGACGATCTCCAGATCGTGCCCTACGGCCAGGTAGAGGTTCGAGATGGTTTGCGCCTGAATACCCTGCGTGGCGTCGACGACCAGCAGCGCCCCTTCGCACGAGGCGATGGCGCGCGACACCTCGTAGGAGAAATCGACGTGTCCCGGGGTGTCGATCAGGTTGAGCGTATAGCGCTCGCCGTCGCGGGCCGTGTACTCCATCTGGATGGCATGGCTCTTGATGGTGATGCCCTTTTCGCGTTCGAGATCCATGTCGTCGAGCACCTGGGCCTGCATCTCGCGCTGGTTGAGCGTGTTGGTCTTTTCGAGCAGACGGTCGGCGAGCGTCGATTTGCCGTGGTCGATATGGGCTATGATGCAGAAGTTGCGGATATTTTTCATAGAGTCGCGTAAAAATGTGTGCAAATATACGATTTTTTTCGGATATCTCTCCGTTCGGCCGATTTGCACGTTCGGTATGAATGATTTATCTTTGCCGGCTCAATCATCCGACTGTTTAGAAAATGTTGTCCAGACAAATCGCCTCCGGGCTGCGGGCCTACGAAACCCCGTTCTACCTTTATGATACGGCGCTGCTGCGTCAGACGCTCGAAAGCGTCGTGTACGAATCGAACAAATACGGCTACAAGGTGCACTATGCCATCAAGGCCAACTACGACGACCATCTGCTGGCGATCATCCGCGAGTACGGGCTGGGAATCGACTGCGCCAGCGGCAACGAGCTGCGCAAGGCCGTGGAGGCGGGATTCGATCCGCGCGGCATCGTCTACGCGGGAGTCGGCAAGCGCGACAAGGAGCTGCGCTACGCCATCGAGCAGGGGATTCTGGCCATCAACTGCGAATCGATCGAGGAGCTGATGCTCGTCGATGCGCTCGCAGCCGAGGCGGGGCGCGTGACCGACGTGGCGCTGCGCATCAATCCCGATATCGACCCCAAGACGAACCACTGCATCGATACGGGCCAGGCTGACAGCAAGTTCGGAATCTCCTACGAGGAGGTGCTCGAACACGCCGAGGCCATCAAGGCGCTGCGTCATGTCGATATCGTGGGCATCCATCTGCATATCGGTTCGCAGATCCGCGAACTGCATGTCTTCGAGAATATGTGCAACAAGGTCAATGCGATCGTCGAGAATCTCGAACGTCTCGGATTCTCGTTCCGGTTCGTCGACGTGGGCGGCGGCCTGGGCGTCAACTACGACGTGCCCGAGAACGAGCCGATTCCCAACTTCGCCTCGCTCTTCTCGATCGTGCACAACCACCTCGCAGTGGGCGACAAGGAGGTGCATTTCGAATTCGGACGTTCGATCGTGGCCGAGTGCGGCGAGCTCATCACGACGGTCCTTTTCAACAAGACGACCGCTACGGGCCGCAAGCTGGCCATCGTCGACGCGTCGATGACCGAGCTGATCCGCCCGGCGCTCTACGGCTCGTACCACAACATCGAGAACATCACCTCCGAGGAGGAGGGCCGCGAGAAGTATACGATCGTCGGCACGGCCTGCGAGTCGACGGACGTCTTCGATGAAAATGTCAGTCTGAAGAAGACCCGCCGCGGCGATCTGCTGACGATCAAGTCGGCCGGAGCCTACGGCATGTCGATGGCTTCGCGCTATAACCTGCACGACCTGCCCGGCGCCGTATACAGCGACGAGCTCTGACCGCCATGTGGTTGACGCTCGCCTTTGCCTCCGCGGCGCTGCTCGGCTTCTACGATGCGGCCAAGAAGAAGGCCCTCACGGGGAATGCCGTGCTGCCCGTGCTGCTGCTCAATACGCTCTTTTCGACGCTGATCTTTCTGCCGGCGATTCTCTCGTCGGAGCTGCGGCTCGGGTGGTTCGACGGCACCCTGCTCGCTGCCGAACCCGGTTCGGCGCATGCTCACGCACTGGTGCTGGTCAAGTCGGCTATCGTGCTCGTGTCGTGGATCTTCGGGTATTTCGGCATGAAGCACCTGCCGATCACGATCGTCGGGCCGATCAACGCCACGCGTCCGGTGATGGTGCTCGTCGGCGCGATGCTCCTCTTCGGCGAACGCCTCAACGCCTGGCAGTGGGCCGGCGTGTCGCTGGCGCTCGTCTCGCTCTTCCTGCTGAGCCGGTCGAGCCGCCGCGAAGGGGTCGACTTCGTGCATAATCTGTGGATTCTCTTCGTCGCTCTGGGTGCCGTGACGGGTGCCGTGAGCGGGCTCTACGACAAATTCATCATGTCGCGGCTCGATCCGGTCTTCGTGCAGAGCTGGTACAATCTCTATCAGCTGGCGATGATGGCCGTCGTGGTCGGCATCGTGTGGTGGCCCCGGCGAAAGACCACGACGCCCCTGCGCTGGAGCTGGGCCATTCCCCTGATTTCGATCTTTCTGTCGCTGGCCGACTTCGCCTACCTCTTCGCGCTGCGCGAGCCCGACGCCATGATCTCGGTTGTCTCGATGATCCGCCGCGGGTCGGTCGTCGTGTCGTTCCTGTGCGGCGCCGTGCTCTTCCGCGAACGCAATCTGCGCTCGAAAGCCGTCGATCTGGCCTTCATCCTCCTGGGTATGGCGTGTCTGTGGATCGGGTCGAAGTAAGACCGAAAAAGTCCCCTTCGGAGAGGGGACTTTAACCGAAAACAGGATCGCATCCTATATGATTTTTTCGAGCAGGTCGACGGTGCGGCGGATCTCCGCGTCGCCCGGCGCGTAGTCGCGCAGCGTGCCGGCGAGGTATTGCTCGTAGGCCGAGAGATCGTTCACGCCGTTGCCCGAGAGGTTGAAAAGAATCGTGCGGGGGCTTCCCTCTTCCTTGGCGCGCTGCGCCTCGCGGATGGCTGCGGCGATGGCGTGCGTCGACTCGGGGGCCGGGATGATCCCTTCGGTCTTGGCGAAAAGGATGCCCGCGGCGAGCGTTTCGGTCTGCGGAACCGACTGTGCCTCGATGATGCCGTCGCGAAGCAGCTGGCTGACGATGGCACCGGCCCCGTGGTAGCGTAGACCGCCGGCGTGGATGTCCGAAGGCTGGAACTCGTGGCCGAGCGTGTACATCGGAATCAGGGGCGTGTAGCCGGCTACGTCGCCGAAGTCGTACTGGAACGAGCCGCGCGTGAGCTTCGGACAGCTGGCCGGTTCGACGGCGACGACACGCAGGTCGCGGCCCTCGGCGAACTTCCGGCGCAGGAACGGGAAACTCAGGCCCGCGAAGTTGCTGCCGCCGCCGAAGCATCCGATCACCACGTCGGGATCGGCCTCGGCCATCTCCATCTGCGCGACGGCCTCCTGCCCGATGACGGTCTGGTGCAGCAGCACGTGGTTGAGCACGCTGCCCAGGCAGTAGCGAGTATCCTCGGGGTGTTGCAGAGCCATCTCCACCGCTTCGGAGATCGCCAGCCCGAGGCTTCCGGAGCAGTGCGGATCGCGTTCCAGCGCGGCGCGGCCCGAGGCGGTCAGCGTGCTGGGCGACGGCGAGCACGCAGCGCCCCAGGTCTGCATCATCAGACGCCGGTAGGGCTTCTGGTCGTAGCTCACGCGCACCATGAATACCTGGAGTTCGAGCCCGAAGTGCTTGGCCGCGAAGGCGATCGATGCACCCCACTGCCCCGCCCCGGTTTCTGTCGTCAGCCGGCGGATGCCCTGCTTCCGGTTGTAGTAGGCCTGCGGAACGGCGGTGTTGGGTTTGTGCGATCCGGCGGGCGAAACGCTCTCGTTCTTGAAGTAGATGCGCGCCGGCGTGTCGAGGGCCCTCTCCAGTCCGGTGGCCCGCACGAGCGGCGTGGGGCGCCAGATCCGGTAGATCTCCTGCACCTCCTCGGGGATGTCGATGTAGCGCTCGACGGACATCTCCTGGTCGATCAGCGCGTCGGCGAAGATGGCGCTCATCTGTTCCTTGGTGACCGGCTGTTTCGTCGCGGGGTGGAGCGGCGGCAGCGGACGGTTGGGCATGTCGGCCACGATGTTGTACCATTGGGTCGGCATCTGCGCCTCGGTGAGGCAGAATTTCTTCGTTTTCATAGCGGTTCGTTTTTTGAAGTGTTCGCAAAAAGAAAACCCGTCGCCTGCATGCGCAGACAACGGGTTGTAGTTTTCGGTACGGGGCTGTTACGGACGTGCCCGGCCGCACTCATCGTCTGCGAGAGTCGAGGAGCGCCACCACCAGTTCCGGATGTTCGCGTTGCGTACCATATCGAAAGCAAATATAGCGCTCCCGGGCGGAAAAAACAAATTTCTGCCGGAGAATTTTCGCACCTGTTCATTATGGGGGATTTTTTTGCGCCGTTCGCCGAAAAATGGTATCTTTGCCGGAACGTATTGAAAATTCAACATAACAACGATATGAACATTTCGTATAATTGGCTCAAACGCTACATCGACACCGACCTGCCGGCCGGCGAGATTGCGAAGATTCTTACCGACATCGGACTCGAAGTCGAGGGCTTCGAGAAGATCGAGACCATCCGCGGCGGCCTGCAGGGCGTCGTGGTCGCCGAGGTGCTGACCTGCGAGGATCATCCCGATTCGGACCACCTGCACGTGACGAAGGTCGACGTGGGGGCCGGCGAGCCGTTGCAGATCGTCTGCGGCGCTCCCAACTGCCGGGCCGGGCTCAAGGTGCTGTGCGCCACGGTCGGCGCGGTGCTCTACCCCGACGGCGGCGACGAGGAGTTCAAGATCAAACGCTCGAAGATCCGCGGCGTGGAGTCGCTCGGCATGCTCTGCGCCGAGGACGAGCTGGGGATCGGCACGGCACACGACGGCATCATGGAGCTGCCCTCCGACGCTCCGGTGGGCATGCCGGCCAAGGAGTATCTGCGCATCGAGGAGGACTATCTGATCGAGATCGGTCTGACGCCCAACCGCGTGGATGCCACGTCGCACGTCGGTGTGGCGCGCGACCTGGCCGCCTGGCTGCGCAGCCGCGGCGAAGAGGTGCGGGTGCAGCTGCCCGATGTTTCGGCATTCGCCGCGGACAACCGCGACCTCGAAGTGAAGATCCGCGTCGAGAACGCCGAGGCGTGCCCCCGTTATGCGGGCGTCACGGTCAAGGGCTGCAAGATCGGCCCTTCGCCCGAGTGGATGCAGAACTGCCTGCGGGCTGCGGGCATCAATCCCAAGAACAATCTGGTTGACATCACCAACTTCGTGCTCTTCGAACTGGGGCAGCCGCTCCATGCGTTCGATGCGTCGAAGATCGAGGGCCGCGAGGTCGTGGTCCGCACCTGCGCCGAGGGGACGCCGTTCGTGACGCTCGACGGCGCGGAGCGCAAACTCTCGGAGCGCGACCTGATGATCTGCTCGGCGGAGCGCCCGATGTGCATCGCCGGCGTCTTCGGCGGGCTCGATTCGGGCATCTCGGATACGACGACCGACGTCTTCATCGAAAGCGCCTACTTCAACCCCGTGTGGGTGCGCAAGACGGCCAAGCGCTTCGGCCTGAACACCGATGCCTCGTTCCGTTTCGAGCGCGGCATCGACCCCAATATGCAGGTGTACGCCGCCAAGCGCGCCGCATTGCTTTTCAAGGAGCTGGCGGGCGGTACGATTTCGAGCGACATCACGGATATCTATCCCGAGCCGATCGGGGATTTCGTCTTCGACATCTCGCTGGCCCGGATCGACGCGCTGATCGGCAAGGAGATCCCCGAGGCGACCGTGCGCACGATTCTCGATGCGCTCGAAGTGAAGATCCTCGCCGAGAAGGACGGCGTGCTGACCGTGGCCGTTCCGCCCTATCGCGTCGATGTGCAGCGCGAGGCCGACCTGATCGAGGACATCCTCCGCATCTACGGTTATAACAACGTCGAGATCCCCTCCCGCGTGCGTTCGACGCTCTCCTATGCGCCGAGCCCCGATCGCAACCGGCTGATGAATCTCGCGGCCGACTTCCTGACGGCCAACGGCTTCACGGAGATCATGTCCAATTCGCTGACCAAGGGTGCTTACTACGAGGGGCTGGAGAGCTACAAGGCCGAGCACTGCGTGCGAATCCTCAATCCGCTGAGTGCCGATCTGAACGTCATGCGGCAGACGCTGCTCTTCAATATGCTGGAGGCGGTGGCGCTGAATGCCAATCGCCGCAACGGCGACCTGAAGCTCTACGAGTTCGGTAACTGCTACTATTACGACGCGGCGAAGCGCACCGACGAACAGCCGCTGGCCGCCTACTCGGAGCAGTACCGGCTGGCGATGGCCGTGACGGGCGTGGCCGAACCCGCCTCGTGGAATACGAAGCCTGTGCCGGCGTCGTTCTTCACGCTGCGGGCCGAGGCCGAGAAGCTGCTCCGCCGCTTCGGCATCGACATCTACGCGCTGAAGACCGAAACGCTGCGCAGCGATCTGTTCGGCGAGGGGCTTTCGATGTCGCTCAACGGCAAGGAGCTGTTGCAGATCGGCATCGTGAGCGCGAAGATCCGCCGGCAGCTCGACGTCAAGCAGGACGTCTTCTTCCTGGAGCTCAATTTCGACGCACTGGCCAAGTCGACCAAGAAGCATCGGATCGCGGCCGAGGAGTTGTCGAAATTCCCCGAGGTGAAGCGCGACCTGGCGCTGCTCGTGGACAAGCAGGTGACCTTCTCGGCGCTGCGCGAGGTGGCGCTGGCCACGGAGCGCAAGCTGCTCAAGCGCGTCGCGCTGTTCGATGTCTACGAGGGCGACAAACTCCCCGCGGGCAAGAAGTCCTATGCGTTGAGCTTCATCCTGGAGGATAAGAGCCGCACGTTGGACGAGCGGACGATCGAGCGCGTGATGTCCAACCTCGCGAAGCAGTTCGAGCAGAAGTGCGGTGCGACGGTGCGGGCGTGATGCCGGCGAGCCGACCATGACGAAGCGAGGTGCGACTTTCGGTCGCACCTCGCTTCGTCATAATACCGGTTTGATCTGCGGCGGCTGGATCGTTACGTAGGGCGTGCCGTTGTCGGAGCAGGTGGAGACGATGCGCACGGCCTTGACGGGGCGCGTCGGACGCAGGGTGATGCTTCCTTTCTCCAGTTCGCCGACCCGCTCGAAGGTCGTTCCGTCGGCGGAGACTTCGACGTATCCCGTCGTAATGATCGTCTTCGGCAGCTGGCGGTTGCCCGTCTGGAGGAACATTTCGCGGCAGGCGACCGCACGCTCGAAGTCGTAGCGGATCCAATCGCCCTGCCGGCAGGCCCGGCGCGTGCGCGACAGCCCCTTGTAGCCGGAGGCATTCGTGTAAGGGAAGCGGGAGCTTTCGCCCATCGAGGTGGTGATCGTCACGGCGGGGGCGATGGTCCGGTAGTAGGCCTTGACGGCCACCTGCGGACTGCGGGCCGTCCGGTAGCGGCTGTGCAGCAGGTAGCGGTGCGGCTTGGCGGTGCGGATCGGGCCGACGTAGGGCTGCGGCTCGCCGTCGTCCTCGGAGAACCACAGCTCCGAGCCGTCGTCCGTCGAGGCACTCAGCAGGCCGTTCGCGTAGACGAGCTTCGGCGGGGAGAGGCGGAAGCGGATCCCCATGGCGGCCATGCGGTCGTAGTGCTCCGCGACGAGTTCGCGATAGAAGCTCTCCCAGCCGCCCGTGTCGCCCCGCCAGGCGAGGCGTGCCAGGGCGCAGATGCGCGGGAAACACATGTAGTCGAGGTAGTCGGGCTTCTCGGGCTCGTGCGATACGTAGGCCTCGCTCCAGAATGCTCCCTGCAACCCCACGACGTGCCGCATCTGCTCCTCGGAGAATCCGAGGGCGGCGAAGTCGAAGCCGCAGACCTTGCCGGCATCGAAGATCGCGGCCCAGTCATGCCCCTCCTCGTGGGGGCTTTGGCGCATGTCGAAGTAGAAGTGCGAGCCGGGCATCACGACTGTCGGGTAGCCTTTGGCCGTCGCATCGAGGCACGCCTTGACGTTCGACCAGCCGTAAACGCGGCAGTCGCGGGTGAACTCGCCCGTCGCAGCCGCCTCGTTCCAGACGCCCGGGCGTTTGCCGTGCGCCGCGAGGATCTGCGTCAGCCGCTCCATGAAACGGTCTTCCAGACGCCGCGGATCCTCCGTACCCATGCGCCGCATCAGCGCCCGGCAGTCGGGGCAGCGCTGCCACTGCTCCATCTCCACCTCGTCGCCACCTATATTTATATACTCCGACGGGAAGAGCTCGCAGATCTCGCCGAGGATATCCTCCAGCAGTGCGTAGTTCTCTTCGCGGGCCACGCACCAGGCCGAGCGGTAGTCGTAGCCGTTCGTCGACACGGTGTCGGGCGGGTAGTTGCAGCGGATTTCGGGGTGCACGGAGGCGATGTTGCGGCTGTGTCCCGGGAGGTCGATCTCGGGAATGATCTCGATGTTGCGCACGGCGGCGTAGTCGATCAGCTCGCGCATCTGCTCCTGCGAGAAGTAGCCGCCGTACTTCTCGTCCCACTTGCCGTAGACCGCCCGCACGGGCGAATCGCCGCCCCGGAATCCGCCGATCTCGGTCAGCTCGGGGTGCGAACGGATCTCGATGCGCCACCCCTCGTCGTCGGCCAGATGCAGGTGCAGCTTGTTGATGCAGTGATATGAAAGCAGGTTTATATAACGTTTCACTTCATCCGGACCCATCCAGGTGCGGGCCACGTCGAGCATCATGCCGCGATAGGCGAAGCGGGGCGCATCGACGATCGTCGTGTCGGCGAGCGTCATGCGTTCGGGGCGCTGCCGGGCATACACCTCGGGCGGCAGGAGGCGGAAGAGCGCCTGGATGCCGTTGAAGACCCCGCCGTAACCGCCGCCGGCGATGGCGATGCCCGCCGGGCGGACGTCGAGCCGGAACCTGTCTCTTATCCCCATCTCCGAGCCCACGCGACTAGCCATGAGGC
>CAMWWU010000090.1 GCA_947178025.1 uncultured Alistipes sp.
GGCATCCACCCCGGAGGACAGTTCCCGGAATTGCCCCCGGGAGCCCGAAATAACAGAAAAATCGCCCCGCGATGCAAGAAAAAGTCCCGAAAATTTGCGGGGGGGGGAATTTGGCTAAATTTGCAATGTCACCAAAACCAAAACCCATGAAAAAGATGCTTTTATTGTTCGCTACGCTCGGATTCGCAGCGATAGCCGGGGCGCAGACGCCCGAGATTCCGGAACCCGACTTCATCGGAGAAGTGATCACGATTCTGCCCGACGGAACGACGCAGAAACTCGAAAAGGAGACCGTGCAGATGCGCACGCGCGCCAATGCCGGCGTGCTGATCGTCGGCATCGGCAAGGCGAAGACCAAAATCATCATCGAATCGCCCGAGGCGGCGGTACGGCTCAATGGCGACGACGAGATCCGATTCATCGTCAAGGCCGTCGACAACGCCACCGATCCGCTCTCGATCATCAACGTCTTCCGCTTCGAGTCGACCAAGAAGCGCCGCCTGGCCGAGGTAGCCTCGGCCAGCACGTTCGGCAGCGTGAAGTCCAACAAGCTCGAACGCCTGCGTTTCGAAGCCGTGAAATACGGAGAGAACTCCTACCTGCTGACGCTGCGCGACAAACCCGCCGGAGAGTTCGGCATCACCGTCAGCAACCCGAACCACGTCGACGAGAAGCAGATGATCGTATCGACGTTCGCGATCGAGGAGTAACCACGATCCCACTCGCGGCTATCACAGTTTTCACAACTCGCACAACGAACCGCACGCCTTCGCCGGTGTGCGGTTTTGTTTTTCCCCGCAGCGGAGGCCCGCATCTCTTCGTTCGCAGGCATCCGCAGGCTGCGTCCCAAAAGGGATCGCAATTCCACACACAGTTCGGAGAACTGCTGAAAATCCCGACACGATTCCGAGGCGTTAAACGCAGGGCGAACTAAAAGCGCGAGCGGAGGGCCGGTTGGCTTGCTCCGGCAGCCAAAGGCCGGCCGGAGGGGCGAAACGCAGTTTCGCCACAAACCCGCGAACAGGCGCCCGGAGCCAGCGTTAACCCGTCCGGAGTAGCCGAGGAATCCGTCGGGAGAGTTTTTGGTACTTTGGGCGGTCAAAAAGGACAAAGAAAGAAGTGTGTGCCAAGCATCGGGCAACAGCCTGCGGCCCCTAAGCACCCTCACCCGACAAAAAAAGACAGGATGCCCGCAAGGCATCCTGTCTTCATCCTATCGGACACTTCGATTAGAAGTAGCGGCCGCGGAGATCCTGAATCTCGGCCATCTGCTGGATCGCCGGCATAGCGAACTGCTGCACCATGCTCTCCTGCATCGCCTGCGCACGAACCTTCTCGCCCTCGGCGGTCTGCTTGTCGGCCGTCCGGATGTCGTCCACACGGAAGACATAGACACCCGAGAGACCCTTCACCGGAGCCGAAACGGCACCCGTAGCGGTCGTCGAAGCGATGGCGCCGACTACGCGGGGCTCCATACCCAGACCGTTGACGTAATACGAACCGTAAGCCACCTCATCGAAGTCGCCGACCTCCGAGCCGAGGCTCGAAGCCTGCTCCTCCAGCGTCGAGCCGGCGAGCTGAGCGACGATGTAGTCGTATTTCTTGTCGCGGAGCACCTGGGCGCGCACCTGGGCGGCGACCTTCTCCAGCGGCGTATACTGCGAGTCGTCGATCTCCGTGAGGATGGCGATCACGTAATCCTTACCCACGTTGAAGATCTCCGAAACATCGCCCTTCTTCGCACCGAAAGCCCAGCGGGCCACCTCGCGCGAATCCTCCAGACCGCGCAGCGTACGGTCGCCCTGCGAGAGGGTCACGATACGCGGCGTCACGGCGGCAGCCGAAGCAGCCTCGGCGAAAGCCTCGGACGAACCCTTGGCGTTCACCGAGAAGGTGCCGGCCTGGTTGTGTACGTCGCGGCGCGTAGCGTCGGAAGCCTCTACGGGATAGGTGATCGAAGCCACGAGCACGTGCTTCGAGGGTTTGTCGGCACGATAGATCTGCATGAGCTGAATGGCGTCGCCCGAGGCGATCTTCACCACGTCGCCCTGCTTGGCGCCGGCCAGCGCCTCGGCGAATTCGCCGTTGAAGGCCGAGAAAGGCAGCACGCCCACCTCGCCGCCGTTGGCAGCCGTGGCCTCGTAAACCGAGTACTGAGCCGCGAGCTGACGGAAATCGCCGCCCTGACGGGCTACGGCGAGCAGGCTGTCGGCCAGCCTATCCTCGGTATAGGGCAGTACGATATGACGGATGCCGAGCGAATCGGAGACCATCTTCGAATCGAGCACGCGGGCCATCGTCCACTCGTTGTTCTTCAGCACGGGACCGTAGGTCTTGCCGGCCATCAGCGCCTCGGCCTCGTCGTCGGAGAGCTGTGCGGCCGACACGTAGCGGTCGGCGATCGAACCGTTGCGGTTGGCGCGGACGAACGAGCGGAGCTCCTCCGTCGCAGCGAAATCGGCGCCGACGGCAGCCACGCTCTTCTCGAGCTCCAGCAGGTCGTCGTCGGTCGGAGCGACCTCGAAGACCACATACGAAAGGGTCCGATTGGGAATCTGCTTGAAGGAGTCCTTATGGCTGTTGTAGTAGGACTTCACCTCGGACGAGCTGACCGTGAAGAGCGAGTCGGGAACCGACGAATAGCGCTTCGAAGCCCACTTGCCGGCGAACGTGTTGTTGGCCGAAGCGACTCCGTTGGCCACCTCCAGCCGATTGACGTACACGCCGCCGCGCAGCAGACCGAGGTACTGCTGGGCCTCGCGCTCGGAGCGGATCTGCGCGTTGAGCTGCGCCCAGGCAGCCTGTGCCTGCGGGTTGGTCTCGGCCTCGGCGAGGAAGCCGCTCACGGCCGTCACGTCGTACTCGCCCGTGCGGGGATCGGCGAAAGCGTTGTAAAGGGCCTGCGAGGGGTAGCGGCCGCTCAGAATAGCCAGACGCTCGGGCTCCGAAAGGCGGAGACCCAGCGAAGCGAAGCCGGGCGTCATCACGTATTTGGCGACCAGCGACTGCCATACGGCGTTGGCCAGCATGGCCGACTGCTGCTCGTCGCTCTCCTGGACGTTGTTCTGCTCCTTGATCCGCTCGTACTGCTCCCAGTACTCCGAATAGTTGATCTTTTCGCCGGCGATCACTCCGACCCGCGGATCGTTGTCCGAGAAGCCCATTTCGGTCTTCAGCGAGAAGATGAAGGCCAAGAGCGCCAGTGCGATGATTACCGAAAGCACGACGCCGAACTTGGTTCGTAAGGTGTTTAGACTTGCCATATAAATAGTTAATTATTCGATTGTTTTCGTTTAATCAGCCAAAGGTAATAATTTATTCGGAAAAAAGGCCACGTTCCTACAACTTTTTCACCCTCGCCAGTTCGATCCGCGACCGCGTGGTCCGCAGAATACGCACCTGCAACCCGTCGACCCGAATCGTCTCGCCGGCAGCGGGAATCCCTTCGTAGTGGTAGATGACGAAGCCGGCCAGCGTATCGTATTCGCGGCTCTCCTCGATACCGAGGTCGTACTTTTCGTTGAGATACTTCACCTCCAGGCGGCACGACAGCACCCACTCGCCCGGCGCCACCTGCTTCTCCGTCAGGTCCGGCACGTCGTGCTCGTCCTCGATCTCGCCGAAGATCTGCTCCAGCACGTCCTCGAGGGAGATCACGCCCGCCGTACCGCCGAACTCGTCGATCACCACGGCGATATTCGACCGGTGCTTGATGAAGTTCTGCAACAGCAGCTGGAGCGGCATGGTCTCGGGGACGAAATTGACCTCCATCACCACGTCCGAGAGGCGCTGCGGCGCGGTGAAGAGGCTCTTCGAATTGACGTAGCCGACGATGTTGTCGATCGACTTGCGCCAGACGAAGATGCGCGAATACTTCGAATCCACGAAGCGCTCGGTGAGCTGCTCGATCGTCGTATCGTCGATATCCACCGCCTCGACGTCCACGCGCGGCACCATGCAGTCCCTCACGCGCAGGTCGGCGAAGTCCAGGGCGTTCTGGAAGATCTTCAGCTCGTTGTCCGGATCGGGATGGGGCTCGGCGCTGTTCGTTTCGAGCAGCGCGGCGAGGTCCTCGCGGTTGAAGACCGGAGTCTGGGAGTTCTCCTCCACCCGCCGGCCCACGAGGCGCAGGATGCCGTGCGACACGAGGGTCGTGAGCCGCGCGACGGGATAGAGCACGATATAGAAGAAGTAGATCGCCGGAGCGAAGATCCGATAGTAGAAGTTCGGATTGTTGCGGAAGATCGACTTGGGCAGGAACTCCGCAGCGAAGATGATGATGAGCGTCGAAACGCCCGTTTCGATGGCTACCGAGCCGTCGCGGGCCACGCGCTCCCACCCTGCCGCATAGAAGAGGCCGCGCAGCAGCAGCGACATGTAGAGCGAGTAGACGACCAGCGCGATGTTGTTGCCGACCAGAATCGTCGTGATATACTGCCCCGGATGACGGGCGAAGACCTCGGCGATGAAGTCGAAAAGGCGGTTCTGCTTGCGGTCGATCTCCAACCGCAGGCGGTTCTTGCTCGTGAATGCGATCTCCATCCCCGAAAAAAAGGCGGAGAGCAGCAGCATGACCAGAATCAGAATAACCGAAGTGAGCATAGCGTACCGATTTTATTCGACCATATCCATCCGCACGGCCGCCTCGGCGGCCTCCGCCTCGAACACCTCCAGTTTGCGGGCCTGCACCTCCGCCCGCTCCTGCGGACGCACCTCGGCCGAACGGTTCGCCTCCGACTTCACGGATTCGATCCGCCGGGCCGGCTCCGTCCGCTTCGCGGGGGTCGGCTTCCGCTCGCGGGAGGCTCCGGAAGCGCGGTCTTCACGGGCCTCCTCCCGCTGCGGCCGCTCCGCAGACTCCGCGCGCCGCGTCGTATCGGCGGGGTCGCGCGGCGCGGCATCGACCTCCATGCGGAGCCGGTTGCGGCGGAAACGCCAGTCCTTGAAGTCCTCGTCCGACTCGAAGCCCTCGCCGAAGAAGACGTCGCGGCCCTCGTTCTGCACGATTTTCGAGTCGACGTTGGAGTAGATCTTCTTGGTCCGCGCATTCCAGAAAAGCTGCTGCGTATAGAGCGTGCGGCCGTCGGACTTCTCGACCACGACGTCGCCCTTGGCCTCCCACAACTCGCGTTTTTCGTAATAGATGGCGTAGTTGGCCGTCAGCACGGCGTCGACCGTCGTGAGCGAATCGTCCTTGTAGGTAGTCATCCGAATGCCCTTGCGGAACTCGCGGAAGGGTTCGCGAGCCTGCGAATAACCCTCCAGCAGCGGCGTTTCGAAGTGGTAGGAGCGCCGCCCGTTCTGCGACATGACGATCGAGAGGTTTTCGCTGTATTCGGTCATCAGCAGCTCCTCGGCGGTCTTGTCGTTCGTCTCCGCGGAATCCGCGCAGGAGAATAGCAAGATAGCACTCCCCACGACGGAGAGTGCTACCGATGCGTATTTGGCCGCGAAATGTTTCATGCGGTTCGGAAGCGGTTCGGACGATCTATCGGGCACGAACCGTGGTCGCATTGCCCGAGGCCAGGCCGCAGGTCACGGTATAGCGTGCGCCCTCTTTCACCTCGTTGAAGAAGCACTCCTCCGAGGTCGGGAAGCGATTGCGGTAGCCGGAGAGCGCCGTCTTGGCGGCGGGCAGATAGTTCTCGCCGTCCTCGCTGTTCTGAAGCAGCTCCACGGCCTTGGCCATCGTATCGTAAGCCACCCAGAACACGGCCTGACCGGCGAAACCGCCGCAGCCGGCAGCCGTAGCGGCATAGCACTGGGCCAGTACGAAGTAGGCGACACCATCCTCGGGATCGAGGTCGCGGGCCTGGCGGGCAGCCGAAGCGGCACCCGAGTAGTCGTTCGACACGAGCTCTACGAGCGAGATGCGCACGAGCAGCTTGGCACGCTCGGCATGATCCTGCTCGACGGCCAGCGCCTCGTTCAGATACTTGATGGCACGCTCGTAGTCGCCCTTGTTCTGGAAGGCCTGAGCCAGGAACATGGCGGTCTCGGACGAGGGCTTCACCTCGTAATACTTCTCGGCGAGCGAGAAGTAGAAGTCGCTGTCGCACTTGGCGCGCGACATCAGCCCCACGGCCTGAGCCAGCAGCGCCTCGTCTTCGGGCGCAGCGGCGATGCGGGCCGCGAAGAGCTTTTCGAGATTCTCGCAGCTGGCGGCACCGCTCAGACCGAACGCGGCGTCGAACTGCTTCTTGTACTCGGCGGCAGCCTCGTTGCCGGCGAAGAACGGCGTCAGCCGGTCGTACTCGGCGATCACCTCGTCGGGCATCACCTCGTCGGTGTTGCGGTAGTCGTCGCAGAGGTTCGAGAAGTAAGCCACTACGGTCTCGGGATCGGCAGCCTCGCCGCCGGCCTCGATGGCCGCACGGAACGCCTCGCGGATCGCAGCGCGCTCACCGGGCTGATAGGTCAGGATCTCGCGGGCCTTACGGTCGAGAATATAGGCGCGGCCGCGCTTGGGATGGTCGCCGAAGTTCTCCAGACGCAGATCGTAGATCAGCAGCAGCGAGTCGATGTAAGTCTTCTTCTCGGCGAGGCTCTTGGCACGGTTGATCTTGTTCTTATAGAGCGTGGTACCGCGCTGGTAGATCGCCTCCGAAGCAGCCGGACAGTTCTGGAGCAGCTGCTGGAGGTAGTAGGCGGCCTGGTTGTAGTCCTTGTTGTCGCACGACTCCTTCAGGAAGTTGCTGTTCAGAATGTTCTCTTCTCGTTGTTCGGGGGTGTCGCCCCAGGCTGCGTACTTCGGATCGCTGAAGTCCTGAGCCATCGTGGCGGTAGCAAGCACCGCGCAAGCTGCGGAAAGCAGAATCTTTACTCTTTTCATGGATCTATTACGGATTATTTTTAATGTTTCGGTTAATCGTATTTCGGACGCAGGAACCAGTACTCGCCGTTCTCGCTGCCCGCGAAGAGGGTGAAGCCGATGGCGAACTTGAAGTACTGCTGACGCACGAGCCCGACGCGTTCGGCGATGTTGTAGCCGCGGCGGCCGTACTCGAAGCCGACGTCGACGGCCGAGATGGCGAGGAACTTCACCGGAACGCCCACGCCCGCCGTGACGGCGTACTGCGAGAGCTTGTCGCCGTTGAACGACTGGTTGTAGTTGCCGTAACGGAATCCCGCACGGTAGGACCAGCGCTTGAGGAAGTGGCGCACGTCGTAACGCGAGGGGGTGTACTCGACGCCGATCTTCACGGTGCTCGTGTTCGTGTAGGCCACCTCGTAGGCGGTGCGGTCGCCGCCCGACCCCGTCACGCCCGTGAGCGCCGTGCCATTGTTGCGGCCGCCCCAGTTCTGATAGACGTAATCCAGGCCGACGGTCCACTTGGCGGTCTGATAGTAGGCGCCCACCGAGAGCTGCCGCGGCAGCACCAGCGCCAGGCTGGTCGTATCGCCCCGCACGGTGGTGGCCGTCATGTTGTTGATATAGGTCGTCGAGGTGACCTTCGGATTCAGATTGCCGCCGAAGTCGAACGCCGCGCCGAGCGTCAGCGCCCGTTTGGGCGACATGATGGCGTTCCACTGCACGCCGACCTGCCCCTTGATGCTCGAAATGTTGTAATTGTCGTTGCCGATGATCGACGAGAAGGTGGCGTCGCCCTCGGGAACGATCGCCGTGGTCGTCGAAACGTAGTCGCGATCGATGTCGCCCCAGTAGTACTGGGCGGCGATGCCGACCGAGAAGTTCTTGAAGATCTCCCAGCCGATGCCGACCTTGACCTCCGTCACGTCGCCCTCGCCCTGGTAGTTGTACTGCACGCGGCCCACGTTGCCCCACACCGGATCGTTCGGATCGTAAGGGTGGTCGTACTTGGTGCGGTAGCCCACCGAGCTGTAAGGCGTCAGACTGAAGCCCAGACCCACGCGCTTGGCCAGCGGCAGCTGGAAGGCGATATCGTGGAAGTTGAACGTGTTATAAGCCGTGCTCTTGCTCTGGCCGGAGACGGACTGCGAATTGTAGTAGTTCTGCCCCTCCATACCGAAGTTGAAGAGGAAGCTCTTCTGCGGAACGGCGCTGTAGGCCGCGGGATTGAGCAGATTGACGACGCCCGTGCCGCGCATGGCGACACCCACGCCGCCCATCGAACGCATGGGCAGCGTTCCGGGCGTGTTCTGCTCCCCGATGCCGTACATGGTATAGGGCGAGAATGCGTTGATACTGCTCGTCTGGGCACCGACGGCGGCCGGGAGGAGCGCCGCGAGAGCGACAATCAGTTTAATCCGGGTATTCTTCACGTGCATTATACTCTAAAATTCGATCCAATCCGCATAAGACCAGATTACAATTTGCAAATATCGTATTTTTAATCCGTTTATCAAAAAATTTCGCATCGCCTCCGGTAAAAATTACCTGTAAATCGTCAAATTTTTCCTCCAGACGGGCGATATACCCCTCCACCTCGAACGTCAGCGCATTCATCACGCCCCGCACGACGGCCTCCTCGGTCGAGGCGCCGAGCAGCTCCGCATCGTCGGCGGGCTCGCACAGCGGGAGCTGCGCCGTGTAGTCGTGCAGCGCACGCAGCCGCATCCTCAGCCCGGGAGAGATGCACCCGCCGCGGAAAACGCCGTCGGCCGTCAGCAGGTCGAGCGTGAGGGCCGTTCCGAAGTCGACGATCAGCACGTTGCGCTCCGGAAACAGCTCCGCGGCCCCCACGGCCGCCGCCAAACGGTCGCGTCCGAGCGTGGCGGGCGTTCGGTAGGCGTTGCCGATCGGAACCGGCGTCGCGGCGGTGAACTCCACCAGACGGACAGTCCGCGGACGAAGCAGGTCGAGCACCTCCGGCGCGGCGCCGCGCGTCGAGGAGAGGATGGTCTTTTCGGGTCGGCGGCCGTCCAGAAAGGCGTCGAGCTGCGGCCCGGACAGCCGTTCGACAGCGTACTGCGCCACCGCCTCACCGCGCTCCATGAGGGCGAGTTTTACGCGGCTGTTGCCTATGTCCACGATCAGATTCACAACTCCTGCAAGGTTTTCCAGGCGTCTTCGACGTCTTTGACATGTCTAACGGTCATCGCCAGCCGATTATTGTGCTGCTTGAGCACGAAACGCTCGGGCGACTGCGTGACGCGGCGCAGCATCTCCATGAAAACGTCGCTTTTGTAGTAGGGCGAGTTCTCCTCGCCGACGAAGTGGACGATCATCAGGCCGTTCTTCACCTTCACGCGCTCCATGCCGAGACGGATCGCCTCCCAGCGCAGGCGCACGACGTTGAGCAACTCCTTCGCGGCGCGCGGCAGGGGTCCGAAACGGTCGGCGAGGCGGCTCTCGAAGGCTTGCAGGGCGGCCTCGTCCTGCGTCGAGTCGAGCTCGCGGTAGAGCTTCAGACGCTCGGCCTGCTGCGCGACGTAGGCGTCGGGCAGCGAGGCTTCGACCTCGATCTCGATGTGGGCGTCGTCGAGGAAGCTCATCCGCTCGACGACCTGCTGCTCCGAAGCCGCCAGACCGGCGACCTCCAGCCCCTCGGCGCGCAGCTCGGCGATCGCCTCGTTCATGATCTTCTGGTAGGTTTCGAAGCCGATGTCGGCGATGAAGCCGCTCTGCTCCGCCCCCAGCAGGTTGCCCGCGCCGCGGATGTCGAGGTCCTGCATGGCGATAT
>CAMWWU010000091.1 GCA_947178025.1 uncultured Alistipes sp.
GGCCGAGGCGGAGTATGCCGCGGGCGAACGCAGGCTCTTCACGGGGAGCGTCACGGCGTATCAGCACATGGTTCGCACGGGCCACATCGATCTCGATCCGACCTCGGGGCTGCGTGCCGACACGCTTTACGACGAGAGCCGCTTCGAACTTTCGCTCTTCGCCGCAGCACGCTGGCGCCCTCTGCCGCGGCTGGGCGTCGCGGCGAACCTGCGGTGGGAACTCTATGGCGACCGCGTTTCGGAGCCCATTCCGGCGCTCTTCGTCGACTACCTCCTCTCGCGGCGCGGGAACGTAGTCGTCAAGGCCTCGGCGGCTCGCAACTTCCGATTCCCGACGCTCAACGACCTCTACTTCCGGCCCGGCGGCAACCGCAATCTGCGGCCCGAGCTGGGGTGGACGGCCGATGTCGGCGCAGAGTGTTCGGCGAAAGGGGCCCGCTGGGAGGCGAGCGGCTCGGCGACGCTCTTCGATTCGCACGTCGACGACTGGATACTCTGGATCGGCAGCGCCAAGAGCGGCATCTACACGCCGCTGAACATCAAGAAGGTGCACAGCTACGGCGCCGAGCTGAAACTCTCCGCGGGATGGCGTCCGGGCGGCGCGTGGCGCGTGGCGTTCGACGGCAATGCCGCCTGGACGCGCTCGATCAACCGGGGCGAACGGTTCACTCCGGCCGACGAGTCGGTGGGGCGGCAGCTTCCCTACATTCCGGTCTGGTCGGCGGCCTTCACCGGCCGGCTCGGCTGGCGGACGTGGACGCTGAGCTACAAATGGTCGTGGTACAGCCGCCGCTTCACGATGTCGGACAACGCCAAGGGGACGCTCGGCGTCGTGCGGCCCTACTTCATGAGCGACCTCTCGCTCGAAAAGAGCCTCGAATGCCGTTGGGCCTCCTTCTCGCTCAAGGGCTGCATCTATAATCTGTTCAACGAGGAGTACGAATCGGTTCTTTCGCGGCCCATGCCGCGGCTCAATGCGTCGTTCTTCCTCGGCATCACCCCCAAATTCGGACGGCGATGACCCTGCGCGAACAGCTTTTGGCGATGGCCGAACCCGCCTACCGCGATTTCAACCGCTCGCTTTTGCCGGGCGTCGAACGCGTGATCGGCATCCGGCTGCCGCAGCTGCGGCGCATCGCGCGCGAGATCGCCCGCGGCGACTGGCGCCGGTGGCTCGCCGAGGCCGAGGAGCTCTACTTCGAGGAGCGGATGTTGCAGGGGTTGGTCATCGGCTACGCCCGATGCCCGGTCGACGAGTGGCTGGAGCACGTGGCGCGCTTCGTGCCGAAGATCGACAACTGGGCCGTCTGCGACTGCTTCTGCCGCAAGCTCCGGCCCGCGGAGCGCGAGCCGATGTGGGGTTTCGTGCAGCCCTATTTCCGGTCGGAACGCCCCTACGAGGTGCGTTTCGCCGTGGTGACGGCGCTCGTCAACTTCATCGACGAGGAGCATCTCGACGCCTGTCTCGACCGCTTCGAGGCGATCCGACTCGACCACTACTACGTCCGCATGGGGGTGGCGTGGGCCGTGTCGGTCTGCTTCGTGCACTTTCCCGAGCGGGTCGGGGCGTGGCTGCGCACCTGCCGCCTCGACGACTGGACCTATAACAAGGCGTTGCAGAAGATCGCCGAGTCGCTGCGGGTCGACGCCTCCGCGCGGCAGAAGATCCGGGCCATGCGCCGCCCGTCGGTCTCGAAGCGGGGGCGGTAGCCGCTACTCGGCGACGATCTCCTCCCACTCGGGGTGGCGGCGGATCCACCGCTCGACGAAGCGGCACTGCGGCACGACGCGCAGCCCGCGGTCGCGGATATCCTCCAGGGCGGCACGCACCAGTTCCGAACCGATGCCGCGCCCTTCGTGACGCTTGGGAACGCCCGTATGCGTCAGCACGAGCACTCCCGGCAGCTCGACGTATTCGAGGACGGCCCGGTCGCCCTTCAGATCCAGTTCGTACCGCCGTTCGGCGGCGTTGTGTACTACGGTGCAATCGCTTTTCATCGTTCGGAGTTTTTCTTCGACCGCAGCAAATTCGGTTCCGGAACGGAAAAAATCCTATCTTTGCGTCGTGGAACGCATTTCGGATATCCTGCTCGATTGGTACGCCCGCGAGGGGCGCGATTTGCCGTGGCGCCGCACGCGCGATCCTTACCGGATCTGGCTCTCGGAGGTGATTCTCCAGCAGACGCGCGTGGCGCAGGGGATGGACTATTATCTCCGCTTCACGGAGCGCTTCCCCGACGTAGAGTCGCTCGCCGCCGCTTCGGAGGACGAGGTGCTCAAGCTGTGGCAGGGGCTGGGCTATTACAGCCGGGCGCGCAACCTGCACGCCGCGGCCCGCACGGTCGTCGACCGCTTCGGCGGCGTGTTTCCCGTGACCCCGGACGAGGTGCGTTCGCTGCCGGGCGTGGGCGACTACACGGCGGCGGCCGTCTGTTCGGCGGCCCGCGACGTGCCGTGCGCCGTCGTCGACGGCAATGTCTACCGCGTGCTGGCGCGCTTGTTCGACATCGACCTGCCGATCGACGCCGCGGCCGGACGTCGGGCGTTCGCAGAGTTGGCCCGGGAGCTGCTGGACGAGCGGCAGCCGGGGCGTTACAATCAGGCGATCATGGATTTCGGGGCGCTGGTCTGCACGCCGGCGCAACCTCGCTGCGGGGAGTGCCCGCTGGCGGCGCGCTGCCTGGCGCTGGGGACCGGAAGCGTCGCCGGACGCCCCGTGAAGCGGGGTGTCGCGAAGGTGCGCGAGCGGTGGTTCTCCTACCTGCATATCCAGGCGCTGGGGTGCGTCGCGCTGCATCGTCGCGAGGCGGGCGACATCTGGCAGGGGCTTTACCAATTTCCGCTCATCGAGACGCCGGGGCCCATCGGGTTCGAGGAGCTCTGCGCCGGCGAGGAGTTCCGCAGCTGGGTGGGGGAGTCGTGGCGGCTGACGGGCAGCGCCGTGCTGCCCCGGCATCAGCTTTCGCACCAGCGGTTGCACGCCGCGGTCTACCGGCTGGAGGTTCCCCGGTTCGCATCGCGGGCGGCAGCCTGCGCCGTGCCGATGGCCGAGGTCGGAGAGCGGGCCGTGCCGAAGCTGCTGGAACGCTATCTGGAGGCGCAGGAGTAGCGCCTCACTTCGCAATCAGGTACCAGATATAGGCGACGTAGATCGTCAGGAAGATCGCCCCCTCGGGGCGGTCGATCGTTTTGCGGCGGAACGTGAAGGCCGTGACGAAGAGCAGCAGCGAGCTGAGCACCACCATCAGGATGTCGACGAGCGTGATCCCGCCCATCGAGAGGGGGTGGATCGTCGCGCTCGCGCCCAGAATCAGCAGGATGTTGGCGATGTTCGAGCCGAGGACGTTGCCGAGGGCCATGTCGCTCTTGCCCTTGGCGAGCGATACGAGCGACGAGGCCAGTTCGGGCAGCGACGTGCCGCCCGCCACGAGCGTGATGGCGATCACCGACTCGCTGACGCCGAGGTGGCGGGCGATCGTCGTGGCGCTGTGCAGGAAGAGTTCGCCGCCGCCGATCAGCCCCGCGAGGCCGCCGAGGATCAGCACCGATGCAAGGCCGGTTTTCATCGCGGGTTTCGTCTGCTCCGCAGCGGCGGGGCGGGGCGTGCGTCGGATCGTGTACCACATCAGGGCGGCGTAGAGCAGCAGCATGCCGATGCCCTCTGCGCGGCCGATGCGGTCGTAGGTGCCGAGGTGCAGGAGCCGGTCGGAGGTGACGGCGAGCAGCAGCAGCGACCCGATCATGCCGAACGGGATGTCGCGGCGGATGTTGTCGCGCGTGAGCGCCATCGGCCGCACGAGGGCGCAGATGCCTACGATGACGAAGACGTTGAAGAGGTTCGAGCCGACGACGTTGCCGATCGCCATGTCGCTCTTGCCGGCGATGGCCGAGAGCACCGAGACCACGAGTTCGGGAGTGGAGGTGCCGATCGCCACGACCGTCAGTCCGATGATGAACTCCGGTACGCGGAAGCGCTGGGCGATGGCCGCCGCGCCGTCGGTCAGGAAATTGGCGCCGCCGAGGATCAGCCCCAGGCCGGCGAGTAACAGAAGGATATCCATAGAATTCGATTCGTTAAAATCTCCCGGTGCCGGAGCCCCGCACGCTGCGTTCGCGCACCCCTCCGCCGGCTGCCGGCCTGCGAGTCTCCGGTCATAACAGCAGCAGACTCGCCGCCATGATCGCCATGCCGACGACCACGCCGTAGATCGAGGTGTGGGCCTCGCCGTATTCGCGGGCGGCGGGGAGCAGCTCGTCGATCGAGATGAAGACCATGATCCCCGCCACGCCGGCCAGGATGCAGCCCATGAGCGTCGGCGACATGAAAGGCATCAGCACCAGCCATGCGAGCACGGCGCCGACCGGTTCGGCGATTCCCGACAGCAGCGAGAGCAGGAAGGCCCTGCGGCGGTCGCCCGTGGCGTAGTAGATCGGGATCGAGACGGCGACTCCCTCCGGGATGTTGTGTATGGCTATGGCCACGGCGATCGCTACGCCGAGCGTCGTATTGTCGACGGCGGCCGTGAAGGTGGCGATGCCTTCGGGGAAGTTGTGGATGCCGATGGCCAGAGCTGTCATCAGCCCCATGCGCATCAGCCGCGGATCGCGGGGCTTCGCGTCCATCTCCTCGGCCAGATGCGCCTCGTGGGGATTCTCCACCGAGGGGACCAGCCGGTCGATGATGCCGATGAGTACGATTCCCGCGAAGAAACTCGCCACGCAGAGCAACTCTCCGCGTTGCGGTCCCCATGCCTCCGCGAGCGTGTCGCCGGCCTGCCGGAAGAGCTCGACGAACGAGACGTAGACCATCACGCCGCCCGAGAGGCCCAGCGAGAAGGAGAGCAGCCGTTTGTTGGTGCGGCGGGCGAAAAAGGCGAGCGCACTGCCGATGCCGGTCGCGAGACCCGCTCCGAGCGTCAGCAGCAGCGGTATGATCAGATTCCGTTCCATCGTCGTTCCCTGCTTAGCAAAGATGGTGCAAGTCGGGTCGCGTTTTGCCGGGCGGCGCTTCTCGGCTGCGGAGTTACTCGAACGACTGCATTTCGATCAGCTTGGCGTAGATGCCGCCCTTTGCGAGCAGCTCCGTGTGGGTGCCCTGCTCGGCGACGCGGCCGTGGTCGATGACGATGATCTTGTCGGCGTTGTAGATCGTCGAGAGGCGGTGGGCGATGACCACCGACGTGCGGCCGCCGGCGAGCAGGCGGTTGAGGGCGTCCTGCACGAGCTTCTCGCTCTCGGTGTCGAGGGCCGAAGTGGCCTCGTCGAGGATCAGGATGTCGGGGTTCTTCAGTACGGCGCGGGCGATCGAGAGACGCTGCCGCTGGCCGCCCGAGAGCTTCACGCCCCGGTCGCCGATGTTGGTCTGGTAACCCTCGGCGCAGTGGCGGATGAACTCGTCGGCATTGGCGATGCGGGCCGCTTCGACCACCTCTTCGTGCGTGGCGCCCTGCTTGCCCATGGCGATGTTGCCCTCGATCGTGTCGTTGAAGAGCACGACGTCCTGCGACACGACGCTCATGCGGGCGCGGACGCTCTCCTGGGCGTAGTCGCGCAGCGAAATGCCGTCGATCAGAATGTCGCCCGACGTGGGGTCGTAGAAGCGGGGCAGGAGTTCGCTGAGGGTCGACTTGCCGCCTCCCGAAGGGCCTACGAGCGCCACGGTCTGACCGCGGAGAATCTCGAACGAAACCCCCTCGATCACTTCGCGCGAGCCGTCGTAGGAGAAGTGTACGTCGCGGAACTCGATCTTCTCCTTGAGTTCGTCGAGCGTCGCGGCGCCGGGTTTGTCCTGCACCTCGCTTCGGGTGTCGATGATCGAGAAGATGCGTTCGCCGGCGGCGATGCCCTGGTTGATGGTGGCGAACTGGTCGACGAACGTGCGCACGGGGCGCGTGATCTGCGAGAACATGGCGATGAAGGCGACGAAACCGCCCGGGTCGAGCGAGCCCTTCATCACCAGCGAGCCGCCGAAGACGAGGATGACGCCTACGGCCGAAATGCCCAGAAATTCGCTCATGGGCGAGGCCAGCTGCTGCCGGCGCGCCATCGAGAGGGTCAGCCGGGCCAGGTCGGCGTTGATGGCGTAGTATTTCCGCTTGATGTAGTCTACGGCGTTGTAGCTTTTGATGACTTTGATGCCGGCGAGCGACTCGTCGAGCGTCGAAACCATCTCGCCCAGCCGCTGCTGGCTCGTGCGGGCCGGGTGGCGGAGCCGCTTGACGATGCTGCCGATGATCAGCGCCACGACCGGCAGGAAGAGCACCGAGAAGATCGAGAGCTCCCACGAAATGGCGATCATCATCACCAGATAGCCTACGATCAGGAAAGGTTCGCGGAACGCGACTTGCAACGTGTTGGTGATGCAGAACTGCACGACGCCGACGTCGGAGGTGATCTTCGAGATGATGTCGCCCTTGCGCTGGTCGCTGAAGTAGCCGACGTGCATGTCGACCACGCGCGAGAACATCTCGTCGCGCATGCGCTGGAGCGTCCGGGTGCGCATGTTCTCCACGGTCCAGGCGCCCAGGTAGCGGAACAGGTTGCTCAGCAGGCTGATCGCGATCGTCACCAGCGCGAGCAGAATCAGTACGTTGCGCGGGTTGTAGTCGTCGAAGAGTTGCGTGTAGGAGTAGTTGAAGAGCGTGGTCAGATACTCCTTGTCGAGCTCTACGGGAGGCAGCTGCTCGACCCGTTCGAACGAGTAGTTCGCGTCGAACATCGTGTTGAGGATCGGGATGATCAGCAGAAACGTCAGCGAGTTGAACAGCGCGTAGAGCAGCGAGTAGACGAAATAGGGAACGGCGTATTTTCCGACGGGCCGGGCGAAGCCCATGAGCCGCATATAGGTCTTGAACATTGGAACGGGGTTTCGTGATAAACGACCCAAAGATAGTCATTTCATGCGAAAAAACGAAATCCCGTATCCGATAATGGTCGGAATGCGGGAATATGCGGGATGTTTCGGACAGCGGGGCCGGTGCGGATGCGGAGCGCCCCGCCGGTGCGGGCGATATGGTCGGAGCAGCTATTCGGGGCGGTACCCCGTGTCTTCGATCAGACGGCCCCGGTCGTTGGCCGCAGCGACGGCGAGCTGGTCGCAGCGGTTGTTCTCCACGGTTTCGGCGTGCCCTTTGACCCAGACGAAGCGGACCCGGTGCCGGCGGTAGATGCTGAGGAAGCGCATCCAGAGGTCGGGGTTTTTCTTCCCGGCGAAACCCTTGCGCTCCCAGCCGAAGACCCAGCCTTTCGATACGGCGTCGACGACGTATTTCGAGTCGGAGTAGATCGTGACGTCCGATCCCTCGAAACGCAAGGTTTCGAGGGCTACGCAGACCGCCATCAGTTCCATGCGGTTGTTGGTCGTCAGTCGGAAGCCCTGCGAGAGCTCCTTGCGGAAAGGGCCCGAGAGGAGGACGGCTCCGTAGCCGCCCGGTCCCGGATTGCCGAGGGCCGAGCCGTCGGTGTATATGGTGATTTGCGCCATGTCGTTGTTTTTTCGAGGGATTTACTCCTCCTCTTCCAGTCGTTCGAGTGCTTCGGCTGCCGCTTCGCGAAAGCCGGCGTCCTGCGTGTCGAGCAGGGCGGTCCACCAGCGTCGGGCGTTCGCACGGTCGCCCCGGGCGGCGTAGAGGTAGCCGATGTTGAAACGGATCATCGGGTCGTCGGGATCGGCTTCGGAGGCCCGGATGAACCACTCCAGGGCTGCATCCGGCTCTCCGGATCCGTAGAGCCATGCCGCGCGGTTGTTGCAGGCGACGGAGCTCGCGGGGCAGTACGCCGTTTCGCGCAGAAGAAGCCGTTCGAGCGCCTCGGCGGCCTCGTTGCGCGGCTCGGGAACGGCCCGGTCGAACAGTTCGTTTACGTAGTCCTGCAAATAGTCGGCGACGAGCTCCGCCGGAGCGACCCGCTTCGGCTCCCCTTCGGGCGAGAGCCAGCCGCCGCTGTTCTGCTCCGCCCGGTCGATCAGGGCCAGGAGCGTTTCCGTCATCGGCAGCCACCGTTCGGCGTACCGGCAGGCGGCAGCGCGTCCCAGCCGCATGTCGAGCCGGTCGGGGTGGAGGGCGATGCCGCGGTCGATGGCGTCGAATGCGCGCCGTAGCAGCGCTTCGTCATAGACGATCCGTTCGCTGAGCGTACCGGCCTGCCGCCCCGTCGAATCCTTCAGCAGGAGGACTTGGTCGGATTCGCCCGGCAGCCGCTCCGTGTCGTCGGTCCCGCGCAAGACGAGCAGCGACTGCCGCGAGCGGTTGAACAGGTGGTTGAAGCGGTCGATCCAGAGCCGGGCGTCGGTCGGTGCGGCCGCTTCCCGCTCGGCGAACCAGCTGTTCCACACTGTGGTGTCGGCCGTGTCGGGCGGCGTCGGGGCCGGCGGTTGGGCCCGGAGCATGATCGGCACCGCCGCGCAGAGCAGCAGTGCCGATCTGAGGTGTCGCAGCAGGCGCATGACGGATCAGTTCAGCGCAGCGAGCTGCTCCCGGATCGCGGCGATCTTCGCCTCGGCGTCGGCCTGTTTGGCGCGCTCGTTGGCGACGACCTTTTCGGGCGCCGACTGCACGAACCGTTCGTTCGAGAGCTTCTTCATCACCGAAGCGAGGAATCCCTCGTAGTAGGTCAGGTCGTCCGCGAGCTTCTTGCGTTCGGCCTCGACATCGATCTTGCCGGCCATCGGCACGAAGTACTGCGTGGTCTTGACCAGGAATGCCGCGGCTGCGGGATCCTTCTCCGTCACGGCCTCGATCTCGGTCAGGTTGGCCAGCTTGCGCATGACGGGGGCGTATTCGGCGGGGTAGTTCTCGTCGACGACCACGCGGAGCGTCAGGGCCTCCTTCTGCGGGAGGTTCTTCTGGTTGCGGATGTTGCGCACGGCGGAGATCGCCTCCCGGGCCAGCTCGAAGCGGGCCAGTACGGCGGCGTTCTCTTCGGCGGGTGCGGGCATCGGAGCCACGCAGATCGACTCGCCCTCGGCGCGGGGCGCGAGGTCCTGCCAGATCTCTTCGGTCACGAACGGCATGAAGGGGTGCAGGATGCGCATCAGCGCGTCGAAGAATCCGCGTGTCGCGGCCATCGTCGCGGCGTCGGTCGGCTGTCCGTAGGCGGGCTTCACCATTTCGAGGTACTGGCCGCTGAAGTCGTCCCAGAAGAGGCGGTAGAGCGTCATGCAGGCCTCCGAGAGGCGGTAGGAGCGGAAGTCCTCCTCGACGTCGCGCAGGGCGCGGCCCAGCGCCTGGGAGAACCACTCGACGGCCAGCCGGTCGTTCTCGCTCTGTGCGGCGGCTTCGTCGACGCTCCATCCGTTCACCAGCCGGTAGGCGTTCCAGATCTTGTTGCCGAAGTTGCGGCCCTGCTCGCAGAGCGCCTCGTCGAACATCACGTCGTTGCCGGCCGACGAGGACATCAGCATGGCCAGACGCACGCCGTCGGCGCCGTACTGGTCGATCAGGTCCAGCGGGTCGGGCGAGTTGCCCAGCTGCTTGGACATCTTGCGGCCGATCTTGTCGCGCACGATGCCCGTGAAGTAGACGTTGCCGAAAGGCTTCTCGCCGCGGTATTCGTAGCCGGCCATGATCATGCGGGCCACCCAGAAGAAGATGATGTC
>CAMWWU010000092.1 GCA_947178025.1 uncultured Alistipes sp.
CTCGGAAAAAATGCAAGCGAGCTTGCTTTTTTCTCTCGGCTTATTCGTATCTTTGGGCCCGCTTAGACCCTTAAATACGTTATCCCATGAATCGCGAGATACTGCGCATAGCGCTTCCCAACATCGTTTCGAACATCACCGTACCGCTGATGGGCATTGTCTCGACAGCGATCGCCGGACACTGGGGCGCCGACTCGGCCGCCACGATCGGCGCTCTGGCCATCGGCGTCTCGATCTTCAACTTCATCTACTGGAACTGCGCGTTCGTGCGCATGGGCACCAGCGGTCTGACGGCCCAGGCGTTCGGCGCCGGGAACTTCCACGAATGCACGCTGATGCTCTGGCGCGCCCTCGCGGTGGCAGCGGCCATGGGTCTGCTGATGCTGGCGCTGCAATACCCCGTCGGCGAGGCGGCGCTCCGGATCATGAACGGCTCGCAGATGACCCGCGACTACTTCTACGCCCGCATCTGGGCCGTCCCGGCGGGCATCCTGCTCTTCGGCTTCAACGGCTGGTTCACGGGGATGCAGAACGCCGTGATTCCGATGTGCACGGCCATCACGGTCAACATCATCCACGTGCTGTGCAGCCTCTGGTTCGCATTCGGCATGGATCTGGGGATCGTCGGCATCGCCTACGCCTCGGTCCTCGCACAGTGGGTCGGTGTAGCGCTCTCGGCCCTGCTGCTCGTCGCCCGCTACCGCAAGCTGCTGACGCACGTCGCGCAGCGCGAGATCTTCGACCTGAAGGCCCTGCGCACGTTCTTCTCGATCAACCGCGACATCATGCTGCGCACGCTCTGCATCGTGGCGGTCTACACCTTCTTCACCGCCGCCTCGGCCCGGATGGACGATCCGATGCTGCTGGCCGTCAACACGCTGCTGCTGCAACTCTTCACCCTCTTCTCTTACATGAACGACGGCTTCGCATTCGCCGCCGAGGCGCTCACGGGACGCTTCGTCGGGGCCCGCGACGAACGGTCGCTGCGGCGCTGTCTGAAGGGGTGCGTACTCTGGGGCACGGGCGTGTCGGTGGCTTTCGTGGGAATCTATCTGATCGGCTGGCGCGAGCTGCTGAGCCTCTTCGTCGACGATCCGGCCAATGCCGAAGCGATCCTCGCCACGGCCGGGCACTACATCGTCTGGATCATCCTCATCCCGATCGCTTCGGCGATGCCGTTCATCATGGACGGCATCATGGTCGGCGCCACCGAAACCCGCATCATGCGCAACTCGATGTTCTGGGCCACGGCCGCCTACTTCGCGATCTTCTACGCCGGCTATCCGCTGATCGGCAACAACGCCCTGTGGCTCGCTTTCTCGCTCTACATGTTCCTGCGCGGCGCCGCCCAATACCTGCTCTCCGACCGGCTCCGCGCCATCTATCGCAAAGCGCGGCAGGAATAACCCGCCGCGCTCCGCATCACTCGAAATCGCCCGACCAGTCGCTTCGGAACTGCTCGGATCCGGTCTTCTTGGCGAAGATCTTCGCCGGCAGATACTCCGCAGCCTCCTCGTCGGTCAGCTCCCGCGACCACGGCACCCGGCCGCTCCGGTCGGCACCGGGGCCCTCACAACGCCATTCGGCGTAGAACGAAGACTTTTCGCGGGCAGGGTCGTTCCAATTGTGCCACCCCTCGGGACGAATGACAGCCGGAAAGCTGCATTCCAACCACACCGTCCGAGCCGTCGATTTCCACGGGCGTCCGAGATAGACTTTCGTCACTTCCTCATCGGCCGTGACGCGGCAATTACTGAAAACATACCCATACCGGTTACGCTCGGTCGTCGAAGCAGCGGTAATAAAACTGTTCGCCTTGCAATGGAGCGCACAGCACTCGAACAATACGATCGAAGGGCCGAAAATGAAGTCGGTCGTCCCCTCGATGTAACAGTTCTCGACGTGCACACGCGAAACGTACCCCTTGGTGAAGAAGGTGTCCTGATCCCCGAGAAGCGCACACTGATACAGGTGGATGCGGTCGCCGCGCGTCTCCAGCGCCACGGCCTGCCCCACCCGGCCGGCGTCGTTCTCGACGGTCACCCCCTCCATATAGACCTCGTCGGCCTGGATCGACATCGTGTAGCTGTCGTAGGTGGTCAGTTCGTAACCGTCCACCACTTTGCCGGAATAGTCGTTCCAGACGATGCGGACACCGCCCTCGCCTGTTCGGTCCGGGTCGCCAATGATGCGCACCTTGTCTTTGTATACGTCGAGCGTCACCTTCTCGCGATAGACTCCGGGGCGGATGACGACCGTGCGCCACTCCGTCGGTTTCGAGGGCAGCGCATCGAAGCAGGCCTGAACGGTCGTGAAATCGCCCTGGCCGTTGCAGTCGACCGTATAGACCCGTTCGGCCCGAAGCACGCCCCCGGCAAGGAGCGCGGCGAAAAGAAGCAATCGTTTCATGATCGGCATTTTTCAGGCGGACGGCAGACACGCCGTCCGCAAAGGTTATGAAAAAGACGCAGTGCCGGCAATCGGAACCGACGACCGGACACTGCGCCCTAACAGCGGGACTACAACGTAACGCCCGTCTTGAAGATGGCGATCTCCTTGAAGCCCGTCTTCTCGTGCTTGAGGTGCTCGCCGTCGGCCGTCGCGAGCACCTTCTCGATGAAGCGATCCAGCACGGCCTGCGGCTCCTCGTCCTCGACGAGCGTGCCGGCATTGAAGTCGATCCAGCCCGACTTGAACTTCGAGAGCTGCGTGTTGGTCGAGATCTTCATCGTCGGCACGAACGATCCGAACGGCGTGCCGCGGCCCGTCGTGAAGAGCACCAGCTGACACCCCGACAGCGCGAGCGCCGAAGCGGCCACCAGGTCGTTGCCCGGGGCTTGCAGAAGGTTCAGACCCTGTGCGACGATGGGCTGCGTGTACTTCAGCACGTCGACGACCTGCTGGGCGCCGCCCTTCTGCACGCAGCCGAGCGACTTCTCTTCGAGCGTCGTGATGCCGCCCTTCTTGTTGCCCGGCGAGGGATTCTCGTAGATCGGCTGATCGTACTTGCGGAAGTAGCCCTTGAAATCATTGATGAGGCAGACGGTCTGCTCGAAGACCTCGCGATCCGTGGCGCGGTCCATCAGAATGGTCTCGGCGCCGAACATCTCGGGCACCTCCGTGAGCACCGTCGTACCGCCCTGAGCGATGAGCCAGTCGGAGAAGAGGCCTGCCAGCGGATTGGCCGTGATGCCCGAGAAGCCGTCCGAACCGCCGCACTTGAGACCCACGCGCAGGTACGACAGCGGCAGCGGCTCGCGCCGGTCGTCCCGGGTCTTCGCGACCAGTTCGCGGCAGATCTCGAAACCCGTCTCGATCTCGTCCTCGACCTCCTGCGCGATCAGGAACTTCACGCGCTCGTCGTCCCACTCGCCGATCGTCTCCTTGAGCGCCGACACCTGGTTGTTCTCGCATCCGAGGCCCAGTACCAGCACGGCGCCCGCATTGGGGTGCTTGACGAGCGCGGCCAGCGCCCGCTGCGTATTGGCATGGTCGTCGCCCAGCTGCGAACAGCCGTAGTTGTGGGTATAGACGCGCACGTCGTCCAGATGCGAGCAGTCGCACTCGGCCTTCACGCGCGCCGCGATGGCCTGCGCCTGTCCGTTGACGCAGCCGACCGACGGAACGATCCACAACTCGTTGCGGATACCCATCGTGCCGTTTTTGCGCAGGTAGCCCATCACCTTGCGGTCGCTCTTCGGGATATCGATGTCGTAGACCTTGGGCGAATAGGTGTATTCGAGGTCGTCGCGCAGATTGGTCTTCAGGTTGTGGGAGTGGATCCACGCCCCCTGCGGGATGTCGACCGTGGCGTGTCCGATCGGATAGCCGTACTTGACGACGTTCTCGCCGGCCGCGATGTCGCGCAGCGCGATCTTGTGGCCGCGGGCCACATCCTCCGAGAGCGTCACCCGCACGCCGTCGACGTCGAGCGTCTCGCCCTTATGCAGATCGTCGGCCAGGGCGACGACCACGTTGTCCGCGGCGTTGATTTTCAGAAACCGTTTCATAGTTTTGGAAAAAAGGGGCGGAGCAAACTCCTTTTCCGAGAGTCCCGCTCCGCCCCGTCAATCGAAATCGTTTACTTGTCGAGGAACTTCTTCAGCGCGGCAGCCATACCCAGCGACTCGATGTCGCGGACATAGCCCGCAACGGCCGGCACGAAGCCCGGCACCTCCGAGAAGTCGACGGTGAAGATACCGCTCTCCTTGACGATCTTCGCGATCGTCGAATCCATATCCTCCGAGTTCCAGTTCGCCCGGATGTACTCCACGAACTCCTTCGTATCGTCGGGTTCGAAGCCGCTCTTGGGACCGTAGAGGCACATCAGCGCCGCGAAGGTGAAGCATTCGCGCTCGGCCACACGCTGCGCCTTGAACCAGTTGTCCTTGACGGTCGGATAGTTGCGCGCCTCCCACTTCGAAAGCGAGTTGAGCGAGATCGACCGCAGCAGGTGCTTGATGAACGGATTGTAGAAACGCTCCAGGATGCCGGCGGCGAACTCCTTGAGCTCGGCCTGATCCTCCTCGATCATCGGGATGACCTCCTCGGCCACCATGTCGTTGACGAACTTCTCGATGTCGGGGGTGTTGAAAGCGTCCATCACCGTCTCGCAGCCCATTTGCAGGGCGATGGGCACCATACCCGTATGCGAACCGTTGAGAATGCGGACCTTCTTGTCGCGGAACTGCTTGATCGAAGGCATGAAGATGACGTGCAGCCCGGCCTTGTCGAGCGGCAGCTCCTTCATCACCTCCTTATAGCCCGGACCGCCGATGGCCCACAGGTGGTAGAGCTCGGCCTTCACCACGAGGTTGTCGTCGTAGCCGATCTCCTCCTTGATCTCGTTGATCGTGTCGCGCGGGAAGCCCGGAACGATGCGGTCGACGAGCGTGTCGCAGAAATGGCAGTTCTGCTCGACCCAGTCGATGAACTCCTGGCCCAGCTTGTGGTACTCGGCGTGCTTGATGACGTACTCGTGGAGCGTCGAGCCGTTGTTCTCGATCAGCTCGCAGCAGATGATGCACAGACCCTTCGTCGGATCGCCGTTGAAGTGCTTGAAGCGCTTGTAGAGCAGTGCCGTCATCTTCGCGGGATACGACTTCGGCGGGCAGGCCTCCAGGTCGTCGCCCTCCTCGTAGCGGATACCCGCCTCGGTGGTGTTCGAGATGGTGATCTTGAGCTCCGGCGAGAGGAAATACTGCTCGTACTTCTCGTACTCGACATACGGATTGAACGAATCCATGACGCTCTTCACCAGACGCACGTCCTTCTTGGGCTGCTTATTCTCGATGCCCTCCAGATAGACGTGGTAGAGGTTGTCCTGCTTGTGCAGCAGGTCGATCATTCCGAGCACCTTGCGCTCGGGGTCGAGGATCGGCTGGCAGATGGCCACGCCGGCATCCATCACGCCCTTTTCGTTGGCGATATCGATCTGCCAGTCCACGAACGCACGCAGGAAGTTGCCCTCGCCGAACTGGAGGATCTTTACGGGACGCTCCGTCTTCTCGACAGTCGTCTTATTCAGTTGCTTGATCATAGCGATTACTTGATGACTACCAGTTTGTACTTGGGAACGAGCGCCTTCATCACGATCCAGCCGACCAGGTAGGCCACGGCGCAGATGCAGAAGACGACGAAATAACCCGCGGGCTTGCCCTCGAAACCGAGGAACACCATGTTCGTTTCACCGGCATAGACGAACAGCTCGCCGGCGAACCACTGCAAAAGCATCGAACCGACACCGCCGGCCATACCGCCGATACCCGTAATCGTAGCGATCGCCGACTTGGGGAACATGTCGCCCACGGTCGAGAAGATGTTGGCCGACCACGACTGGTGCGCAGCGCCGCCGATACCGATCATGATCACGGGGAACCAGGGCGAAATCGTACCCAGCGGCTGGGCCAGCAGCACGAGCAGTGGGAAGAACGCGAAGATCAGCATGGCGCGCATGCGGGCCGCGTAGGGGTTGAGTCCCGTCTTGTTGATGATGATCGTCGGGAGCTTACCGCCGTAGATCGAGAGCATCGTGATGGCGTAAAGCGTGAAGATCAGCGCGATACCGAGACCCTCCGAAGTCTTGATTCCGAACTGCGTATTCAGATACGAGGGAGTCCAGAAGAGGAAGAACCACCACACGCCGTCGGTCATGAACTTACCGAAGGCGAAAGCCCAGGTCTGCTTGAACGAGAAAGCCTGCAAGAACGACATCTTGGGTTCGTCGTCGTGCGCCTCGACAGCCATGGCCACCTCCTCGTGCTTGTCCTGCTCGATGTAGGCCAGCTCGGCAGCGTTCACGCTGGGGTGCTCCGACGGCTTGCGGTACATGAAGACCCAGAAGCCCATCCAGACGAAGCCCAGGGCACCGATCACGATGAAAGCCATCTCCCAGCCCCAGGCCTTGGCCAGCAGCGGAATGGTCAGCGGAGCGAACAGAGCGCCGATGGAGGCACCGGCATTGAAGATCGAAGTGGCGAACGCGCGGTCCTTCTTGGGGAAGTACTCGGCGGTCACCTTGATGGCTGCGGGAAAGTTACCTGCCTCGCCCAATGCCAGCACGCAACGGGCGGCGATGAAGAAATACATGCTCACCGTAGCGATCATGACCGCCATACCGGAGCCGGCCTGAACGGCACGCAGCGCCTCGGCGTTCGGCAGCCCGACCCAGATCTCGGTACCGATGCCGCAGAGCGCATGCAGGCAGGCGCCTGCCGACCACACGCCGATCGACCACAGGTAACCCTTCTTGGTTCCCATCCAGTCGACGAACTTGCCGGCGAAGAGCATGCAGACGGCATAGAAGATCGAGAAGATCGAGGTGATTTTACCGTAGTTCGACTCGTCCCAGTGGAATTCGGGTTTGATGAACTCGTCCCAGGTCAGCGAAAGGACCTGACGGTCCAGATAGTTGACCGTCGTTGCGAAGAAGAGCATGGCGCAAATCACCCAGCGATACTGGGTCATCTTCTCCTTGAAATTGTTTTGATTCGACATTTAATTAATTATAAGGTTCGTTTGGTTTATACTCGAAAGTCGGGAGGAACGGGCACGGCCGCACGCCTCGCAGCGTGCGGCACGCCCTATCGTCCGGATCGTTACTTCGCGCGCAGCTCGGCGATGATGTCGAGGCACTCCTTGCACTTGGCCGTCACGTAGGCCCAGTCCTCGGCGGCGACCTTCTCCTTGGGGAAGAGCTTCGAGCCCATGCCCACGCAGAAGACGCCGGCCTTGAACCACGACGTGAGGTTCTCGCGGTCGGGCGACACGCCGCCCGTCACCATCACCTTCGTCCAGGGGCAGGGAGCCATCAGCCCCTTGACCATGTTCGGACCGTAGACGTCGCCCGGGAAGAGCTTCGTGAGGTCGCAGCCCAGCTCCTGGGCCTTACCGATCTCCGACACGGTGCCGCAGCCGGGGCAGTACGGCACGGCGCGACGGTTGCAGACCGGAGCAATCTCCGGATTGAAGAGCGGACCTACGACGAAGTTGGCGCCCAGCTGGATGTAGAGCGCAGCCGTCGGAGCATCCACGACCGAGCCGATACCCAGTGCCAGCTCGGGGCACTCCACGGCGGCCCACTTGACCAGCTCGCCGAAAATTTCGTGTGCGAAATCGCCGCGGTTGGTGAACTCGAAAGCGCGTACACCGCCCTCGTAGCAGGCCTTCACGACCTTCTTCGCCACCTCGACGTCCTTGTGATAGAAAACCGGAACCATACCGGTATCGCCGATTTTCTTCAGCACGGCGATTTTATCGAATTTTGCCATTTTTTCTATAAAAGAGCTTTAAAATCAATCTTCTACTGTCATGCGGCTCCGGCTGCGGATCATCCGGCAGCCGGCTGCCGCGCCCGACGGCGGAGCGGCCGAAGCCCCTCCGTCGCACGGCATGCGGCTATCGCTGCACGCGGCCGTTGGCGTTGCCGCCGGCCAGCGACTCGACCTCCTCGACCGATACGAGGTTGAAGTCGCCGTTGATCGTGTGCTTGAGCGCCGAAGCGGCCACGGCGAACTCCAGGGCCTCGCCCTGCGTCGGCTTGGTCAGCAGGCCGTGGATGATACCGCCCGAGAACGAGTCGCCGCCGCCTACGCGGTCGATGATCGGGTTGATGTCGTAACGCTTCGACTCGTAGAACTCCTCTCCGTTGTAAATCATGGCTTTCCAGCCGTTGTGCGTTGCGGAGAACGACTCGCGGAGGGTCGAAATCACGTACTTGAAACCGAACGTCTCGGCCATCTGCTTGAAGATGCCCTTGTAGCCCTCGGCATTCGTCTCGCCGCCCTCTACGTCGGCATCGGGCTTGAAGCCCAGGCAGAGCTCGGCGTCCTCCTCGTTGCCGATGCAGACGTCGACATACTGCATCAGAGGCTTCATGATCGACTGGGCCTTCTCCTTGGTCCAGAGCTTCTTGCGGAAGTTCAGGTCGACCGATACCGTCACACCGTGACGCTTCGCAGCCTCGCAGGCCAGCTTCGTCAGCTCGGCAGCCTTGTCCGAGATCGCGGGGGTGATGCCCGACCAGTGGAACCACTGGGCACCCTCCATGATGGCGTCGAAGTCGAAATCCTGCGGATCGGCCTCGGCGATCGACGAGTGCGCACGGTCGTAGATCACCTTCGACGGACGCATCGAAGCACCCGTTTCGAGGTAGTAGATACCCACACGGTCGCCGCCGCGGGCGATGTGGTCGGTCTTCACGCCGTACTTGCGCAGGGCGTTGACGGCCGACTGGCCGATCTCGTGCTTCGGAAGTTTGGTCACGAAGTAGGCGTCGTGACCGTAGTTGGCGCAGCTCACAGCCACATTGGCCTCGCCGCCACCGTATACGACGTCGAACGAATCCGACTGGACGAATCGCGTGTTGCCCGGCGTGGACAGACGCAGCATAATCTCACCTAAAGTTACGATTTTCATCTCTTTCTTGGGTTTGGTATTTAGAATTTGAAATAGTTTTTCGCATTGCGGTAGCAGATGCCCTCGACGATCTCCTCGCCGATGAAGTCGATCTCCGACGCCGGCAGCAGACCGTTCTCGATGTCGTTGCCGAGCAGGTTGCAGAGCGTGCGGCGGAAGTACTCGTGGCGCGGGTACGAGAGGAACGAGCGCGAGTCGGTGAGCATGCCCACGAAACGGCTCAGCAGACCGAGCGTCGAGAGGGCGTTCATCTGCTTCTCCATGCCGTCCTTCTGATCGAGGAACCACCAGCCCGAGCCGAACTGGATCTTGCCGGCGCCGTAGCGGCCGTCCTGGAAGTTGCCGAGCATGGTGGCCACCAGCTCGTTGTCGCGCGGATTGAGGTTGTAGATGATCGTCTTGGTCAGCTTGTCGCCTCCGTCGAGCATGTCGAAGAATTTCGACATCTTCTTGCCCACCGTGAAGTCGCCGATCGAGTCGAAACCGGTGTCGGGCCCCAGCTGCTTGAACATGCGGCTGTTGTTGTTGCGGATGGCGCCGTAGTGGAACTGCTGCGTCCAGCCCGTCTCCCAGTCC
>CAMWWU010000093.1 GCA_947178025.1 uncultured Alistipes sp.
TGCTCACGACGCCGCTCAGCACGACGGACTGCGAGGCGAAGCGGTCGAGGTGGGGCGTCTGCACCGGATCGCCGCACCATCCCACCTGCGAGGCGTATTCCGGGGTGCTCCAGAACCCGAACGCGCTGTTGCGGTACTGGTCCGGAAAGACATAGATCACGTTGGGATGCTCGGAGGCCGTCGTCGTGCAGGCCGAGAGCGCAAGGCCCGTCATGGGCAGCATATTTCGGAATCGGATCATAAGCCGGTCTGTTTTTTCAGTTTCACTTCGCGCGTCGCGCCTTCGCGGCAGACGAGGTAGAGGCGCGTGTCGTCGCCCTCCGCTTCGGTCCGGCACTCCGAACCCGGTTCGGGGGTCCAGCGGCCGCGGAGCGTGAGGCAGATCTCGGACGGCTGCGACGGATCATCGATCCACGAGCGCGAGTAGATGCTCCGCTCGATGCGCCGGCCGGCGGCATCGTACCGTTCGTCGGCCGGGCCGTCGTAGAAGCGCAGGTCGGGATCGCAGAGGCTCACCACCAGCTCGTCGTCGCCCGAGAGCATGACCAGCGACGGGTGCGACGCGGCGGCGAGGCGCCCGTCGGCTATCCGGCCAGCCTCGAAGAGGGCGTAGGCCTCGGTCCCCGTGGAGCGGTCGCGCAGGATGTGCGCCGAGGCGTCGCAGCGCAGCACCTCGTAGGGGAGGTGGTTGGAGTAGGCGGCCACTTCTTCGTCCGAGGCGTGTACGACCATCAGGTATTCGTAGCTGCCGTCGCGGACTGCGGCGCCGTGGTTGACGTAGGCTTTGGCGAAGTCGTTTTCAGTGGGTTCGGCGCTCTCTTCGTGCAGCGAGTGCTGCCGCTCGCGGGTCACCGTCACCTCGCCGCGGGGGATGAACCAGGCGTTGCGCAGGTTGTCGCGCAGCACGGCGCCGTCGGGCAGCGTACTGCGGTACGGGAACTCCGTTACGCGTCGGCCGTTCACCTCGATCGCGTCCGAAAGTTCGGGCAGGAAGCTCTGGAAGAGCGTCGTGTGCACCTCGCCCGGTGCGTCGTGCTCGATCGCCGAGCCGAGCGCCACGACCCGGTTGTCGATGAAGAACCAGCTTTTGCGGGCCCGCAGCGTGCCGTCGTATTTGTCGTGGTCGTGGAGCTTCATGGCGAAGAGACCGTTGCGGCCCAGGTGGCTGACGCCGCCCGCGAAAGCCTCGTCGGAGAGGAGCATCTCCTCGTATCCCGAGAAGGTGTCGACGTTGCGGATGTCGGCCTCCAGCTGCTTCATCGGCACTTCGACGGCCGTCGTGCCGGGGATGTGGCACCAGTCCCAGCCCTCCTGGCGGAAGCCGCTGCCGAATGCGTCGACGGGATCGCCGTCGCCCAGCAGTTGCAGGCTGCCGAAGGTGAGGTAGCGGCCGTAGAGATTCGCTCCGCGGTAGATCTCGGCCGACCAAAGGTAGCGGCTGTGGCCGGCGACCGTCAGCAGCCAGTTGTCGCGCCGATGCGAAGCCGAGGCGTTGTAGCCGTAGACCCGGTGTCCCTCGGGAGCGCTTTCGGGGGCGATGCCCGCCGCGACGAATCGCTGCGCGGCAGCATCCTTGGCGGGGGCCACCCGCAGGTAGGCGGCGGCCAGGTCGCGGTCGATCGCCTCCCGGCCGTCGGGTGTTCCGGAGAGCGCCAGCCGGGCGTAGTGTTTCGGTACGAGCGCCCCCTTGCCGTCGGGATGACGTCCCGACAGGGCGAGCGGGAACGACCGCAGGTTGCAGTAGAAGCGCATTTCGAGCAGCGCCCGTTTCAGGATGTCGTGGCTCTCGGGGCTCACGGCGTAGCGCGTGCGGCTGAGCAGCCACACCGCCTCGACCGCTCCGTCGAATCCTCCGACGGCGTAGGCCGGATAGTGGTGGCGGTGGTGGAAGACGGTGCCGTCGCTCTTGAAGCAGGGGGCGGTGCCCTCCGTGATGCGGTAGCCGTTGTCGGCCCAGCGCGAGAAGCAGGCGAACCAGGTCGCCTTGTCGGGGGTGTCGGGCAGCAGCACGATGCTGGCGAGCCGTCCGAGCAGCGAGGTGTTGAACGAGTCGATGTCGATGCCGGGGGCGGCGGGGGGCGTCTTCACCTCGCCCACGCCCGAGAACCACTCCATGGCCTGCTGCACCTCGTCGAGCAGACCTGCGTCGCGCAGCACGTCGCGCATGACGACGGGACCCGTATAGAAGTTGCGCATGCTGTAACCCAGGTGGTGCAGGGTGCCCATGGCGCTGCCCGCCGCGAAGCCCTGGTCGAGCAGGTGGCGGGTCATCAGCACGTACATGTGCGCCAGCTCGTCGCGCTCGGCGCGGTCGGTCGCCGCGTGCCACGCCACGGCGATCTGGAACATCAGGTCGTTGTAGCGTCGCAGCAGCTGCCCGTTTTTGTTGTAGAGCGCTGCGATCTTCGGATGTCCGAGATTGATGTAGGTTTCGGCATAGCGCACGAACCAGATCGGTTTGCCGCGCAGTGTGCCGTCGGGATTGCGCTCGATGCCGTAGGATTCGAACCGCTTGCGCAGGTTCTTGAGCGTCATCGGCCGGCGGTCTTCGAGCAGCAGCTCGCGCAGCCGGTTTTCGACGGTGTGCATGTCGCGCACCTCCTCTTCGGTGAGCGACTCGCTGCGTGCGGGCAGTTCGCGCCGCCACGAATCGAGCAGGATGAGCCAGTGATTGCGGGTGCCGGCGTTGATGAAAGGTGCCTGAAAATCGGCCGTGTGCTGGCGGCTGTCCTCGAATGCGCTCAGAATCAGGTGGTCGAAGAAGAGTTCGCCGCGCTTGGGTCCGTCAACCGTGACGAGCAGTTCGTCCATGCCCTCTTCGGGCGTGCCCTGCATGTCGCGGTCGAATGCCACCCAGGCTCCGCGCCAGCCCGTGAATCCGAGTCCGTAGTCGAACCATGCGCAGGTGCGGCCCTGCTTGCGGAATTCGAAACGGAGAGTGCCCTCCAGAGCCTGGGGGGCGTAGATCCAGAAGACGAACGTCGATATCGAGGTCTCCCGCGGGTCGGGGTTTTCGGCCAGATAGCCGATCGGAGAGGCGATTCGCAGCTGCGCGCCGTTCTTCGTCCAGCTCCAGCGGAGCGAGCGGCGGCCGTGTTTGTAATGACTACCGGAGAGGTCGAGCGACGATCCGCGCACGACCTCGAACGGGAGTGCGGATTCCTCGAACGAGAGTATGCGGTCGTCCTCGACTTCCGGAAGCTCCTGTGCCCGGAGGATCTCCGCGGAGGAGATCGCCAGGGCGCAGAGGAGTGTCAGCAGTCGTTTCATGAATCGGGTGATTCGATGGATCAGAATAAAGGTTCGTCGGCCTCGACGCGCTCTTTGCGGAGCAGGGCTTCGAGGAAGTAGTAGTCGGCGTAGTTGAGCGGTACGTCGATGCTGCTGCCGTGGGGGATGCTGCCGACCGAGTGCATCAGCAGGAATCCGCCGTTCTCGCCGACCGGAGCCCGGAATGCGGGCGTCGAGAGCGATTCGAGGATGCGGTCGGCGTCCTGCTTGTAGGCGGCCTTATCGGTGTAGGTGTACATTTCGTAGAGCGCCGAGGCGAGGACGGCGGCCGACGAAGCGTCGCGCGGCTCCTCGGGGATGTTCGGTGCGTCGTAGTCCCAGTAGGGCACCAGGTCCTCGGGCATGGCGGCGTCGTGCAGCATGAAGTCGGCGACCCGCTCGGCATGATCGAGGTACTTCCGGTCGCCCGTCGCGCGGTAGCAGGTCGTGAAACCGTAGACGGCCCATGCCTGGCCGCGAGCCCAGGCCGATTCATCGGCATAGCCCTGCGCCGTGCAGCGTCTGCGGACCTCGCCGGTCGTCAGGTCGTAGTCCACGACGTGGTAGCAGCTGCAATCCTCGCGGAAGTGCTCGGCCAGCGTGCGGTCGGCGTGGCGCACGGCGATCCGGTAGAAGGTGCTGTCGCCGCTCAGCTCCGTGGCCTTGAAGAGCAGCTCGAGGTTCATCATGTTGTCGATGATGACGGGGCACTGCCAGCCGCGTTCGCCCTGCCAGCCGCGGTCGGCGTCCCACGACTGGATGACGCCCGGCACCTCGCGGAAACGGGTCGAGAGCGATTTGGCCGTCTGCACGATCACCCGGTCGTAGCCGGGCAGCTGCTTCAGGCGCAGTCCGTGTCCGTAGCTGTCGTAGATCATGAAGCCTACGTCGTGGTGCCATTGCAGATACTGGATCGAGTCGAGCTGCTCGGTGTGCTTCTGCGCACGGAGAGCCCACTGCTCGTCGCCCGTCAGTTCGTACATATACCAAAGCGTACCGGCGAAGAAGCCGCTCACCCAGTCGTCGGTCGGGACGTAGGCGATGGCGCCGTTTTTGTAGGTCGAGGGAATGCGTATCGCGCCGCCGAGTTCGCTCGAATCGGCCAGCATGCCGATCTGCTGTACGGCGACCGCTACGTTTTCTTCGATCAGGGCCGCCCGTCGGGAGGACGGTGCGCAGGCCGCCAGGCCGGTTGCCGCCAGAGCGACGGTCATACATTTTAAGGTCGGGTTCATGATTCAGTTATTTTTTGTTACGAGTAAATTTCGGGTTTCCGGACAAAAATACACCTTTTTCGGTGTCGGAAACGGGTACAATCGTCCGTTTCGGGTGGTAAAATCCTCCCGGTCGGGAACTTTTTCGTCCGGGCTGGCGGGGTATGGTAAAAAAGTCCGTAAGGAGCGTGCTTTTTGCGGATTTTAGTTTGGACGCCCGCACTTTTTTCGTACCTTTGACATCGCCTTGGATACTTTGTCCCGGTCAATGCACGACGAATCTGCTTTTGCGCTCGGCTCTCGTATCTTCGGTCCGTTTTAACCACTAAACCAACCTATCCGTCATGAAAGCCAAATTACAGGAGATCGCCTCCCGATTCGCACTCGCAGCGCCCATCGCATCCATCGATTCGCTGGGCGAAGGATTCATCAACGACACCTTCATCGTCCGCACCGAGGGCGATGCCCCGGACTACATCCTCCAGCGCAAGAACAAGAACATCTTTCCGGATGTTCCGGCGATGATGGAGAATATCCGCAAGGTGACCGATCACATCCGCCGCGGAGTCGTTGCGGCGGGCGGCGATCCGATGCGCGAAGTGATGACCGTCGTTCCTACGCACGAAGGCGTGCTCTACCACGTCGATGCCGACGGCGAGTATTGGGCCGTGTCGGTCTTCATTTCGGATACGATCGCCTACAACAAGGCCGATTCCGAGGAGCTGGCCCGCAAGGGCGGCGAGGGCATCGGCAAGTTCCAGGCCCAGCTGGCCGACTTCACGGAGCCCCTGGCCGAAACGATCAAGGGTTTCCACAACATCCGCCATCGCTTCGTGCAGTGGGACGAGGCGATCGCCCGCGATGCCGCCGGCCGCTGCAAGGAGCTCGCCGAGGAGATCGGATGGATCGAGTCGCGCCGCGAGGAGATGCTCGCTTTCTGGTCGAAAGTCGAGGACGGAACGATTCCGACGCGCGTGACCCATAACGATACGAAGATCAACAACATCCTCTTCGACAAGCAGGGCGAGGTGCTGTGCGCCATCGACCTCGATACGGTGATGGCCTCCACGTCGCTCAACGACTTCGGCGATGCCATCCGCTCCTATACCAATACGGGCGACGAGGACGACCGCGATCTGAGCCGCGTCGGCATGTCGCTCGGCATGTTCGCAGCCTACACGGACGGCTACCTCTCGCAGCGCGCCAAGCAGCTGGCGCAGTCGGAGATCGACTACCTCGCTTTCTCGGCCCGCTACATCACCTACGAGCAGGTGCTGCGCTTCCTGATGGACTACATCGACGGCGATACCTATTATAAAATAAAATATCCCGAGCACAACCTCGTTCGCACGCACGCCCAGTACAAGCTGCTGCAAAGCATGGAGGAGCAGTACGACGCGATGTGCGGTATCGTGCGCGAGGCTGTGGCCAAATATTGCTGAGAGATGGAGATTCGCAAGATCGTCGTGGATACGACCGACCCGCAGGCCGTCGAAGCCGCTTTCGCCGGGATCCCCGCCGAAGCCGTCGCCTGCTGCAACTGGCCGGAGGCCTATCCCTACGCCCCCGAGGTCGCTTTCCGTATGTTCCATACGGGCGATCGGCTGATGGTGCGCTTCGATGTCGCGGAGCGTTATACGGCGGCGCTGGTCACGGAGGATAACGGCGAGGTGTGGACCGACTCCTGCGTGGAGTTCTTCCTGGCTCTCGACGAGAAGGGGTACTACAACTTCGAGACGACCGCTATCGGGCGGATGCTGCTCGGCTACCGCCGCTCGCGCAACGAAGGCGTCGAACACGCCTCCGCGGAGGTGCTGGCGAGCGTGCGGCGTACGCCGTCGCTCCCCGGCGAACCGTTCGCCGAACGCGAGGGCGACAACCGCTGGTCGATGACGCTGGCCATTCCTGCCGAAGCGCTTTTCCGCCACGACCTGGCGTCGTGGGACGGAGCGGAGGTCCGCGCCAACCTCTACAAGTGCGGCGACAACCTGTCGCATCCCCACTTCCTTTCGTGGCGCCCCATTCGGACGGAGCATCCCGATTTCCACCGTCCCGAATTTTTCGGACAGCTCAAATTCAACAAATGATATGAACAACAAGTATTCCTTACCGAAAGATGGCGGTCTAATCGCGGAGTCGGCTCCGCGCGACATCATCCACCGCTACGAGAAGATCCACACCCGGGTCTACGAAAACGAATACGACGGCGTGCAGTATGTTGCCGACACCATCGTCAAGGCGATCCGCAACTACAACGACACGCACTGCTCGAATGCCGTGTACGAGGAGCAGCAGCCCTTCGTGCTCGGTCTGACGACGGGCCGCACGCCGCTGGGCCTCTACCGCGAACTGGTGAAGCGTCACCAGGAGGGGGTGGTTTCGTTCCGCAACGTCGCCGTTTACAGCCTCGACGAGTTCTATCCGATCGAGTCGAGCGCCGTGCAGAGCCGCAACTTCCGGATCCACGAGGAGTTCCTCAATCACATCGACATCCTGCCCGAGAACGTGCATATCCCCGACGGCACCGTCGCCAAGGAGAAGATCTCGGAGTACTGCGCCTCCTACGACCATGCGGTCCGCAAGATCGACCTGATGATCATCGGCGTGGGCGAGGACGGACAGATCGGCTTCAACGAGCCGGGCTCCTATGCCAAGTCGCGCACGCGCCTGGTGCAGCTCACGCACAACTCCCGCAAGATTCAGTCGGGGGCTTTCTTCGGGCTGGAGAACACGCCGAAGATGGCCGTGACGATGGGTATCGACACGATCATGCGCGCCGATCGCATCGTGCTGATGGCCTGGGGCGAGGATAAGGCCCGCATCGTGCAGCGCGTCGTCGAGGGCGAGATTTCGAGCCAGGTGCCGGCTTCGCACCTCCAGGCGCACCCCAACATCGAGGTGGTCATCGACGAGAATGCGGCCCAGCTGCTGACCCGCGAGCAGACCCCGTGGCTGGTGGGTCCCTGCGAGTGGACGCCGAAATTCGTCCGCAAGGCCGTCGTATGGCTGTGCAGCGTAGTGAAGAAGCCGATTCTGAAGCTCACCTACAAGGACTATATCGAAAATTCGCTGGGCGAGCTGCTGGAGCAGGGCCGTACCTATGACCAGATCAACATCGACGTATTCAACGACTTGCAGCACACCATCACCGGCTGGCCGGGCGGCAAACCCAATGCCGACGATACGACGCGCCCCGTGCCGTCGTCTCCCTTCCCGAAGCGCGTGATCATCTTCTCGCCGCACCCCGACGACGACGTGATCTCGATGGGCGGTACGTTCATCCGCCTCGTGCAGCAGGGACACGACGTACACGTGGCCTACGAGACCTCGGGCAACGTGGCCGTAGCCGACGACGTGGTGCTCCAGAACATCGACACCTCCCGCGAGCTGGGCTTCGGCGACCGCTTCGCCGAGGTCGAGCAGATCATCGCCTCGAAGAAGAAGGGCGAGCCCGAGCCGCGTCCGCTGCTCGATCTGAAGGGCTCGATCCGTCGTGCCGAAGCGCGCGCCGCCGTGCGCTCGTTCGGTCTGAATCCCGACACGAACGCCCACTTCCTCAACCTGCCGTTCTACGAAACGGGAGGCATCAAGAAGGGGCAGCTCACGGAGAAGGATATCGACATCATCGTCAAGCTGCTGCGCGACATCCAGCCCGACCAGATCTATGCCGCCGGCGACCTCGCTGACCCGCACGGCACGCACCGCACCTGCATGGAGGCCGTACTCGCCGCCCTGGAGGTGGTCAAGGACGACGAGTGGCTCAAGAACTGCCATCTGTGGCTCTACCGCGGCGCCTGGATGGAGTGGGACCTCGGCATGGTCGACATGGCCGTGCCTCTGTCGCCCGACGAGCTGATCATGAAGCGCCATGCCATCTACCGCCACCTCTCGCAGAAGGATATCATGCCCTTCCCGGGCGAGGATCCGCGCGAGTTCTGGCAGCGCGCCGAGGACCGCACGCAGAATACGGCGCGGCTCTACGACCAGCTCGGAATGGCCGAGTATCAGGCGATCGAGGTGTTCGTCAAAATGTTCTAATACCGTCAGTTATAAATTAAAAAAAGCAAATTGACATGCGTTTAATCATCGAAGATACTTCCGTACAGGTGGCGCAGTGGGCTGCCGACTACATCATCCGTCAGATTAAGGCCAAGGAGCAGATCACTTCGTCGCCTTTCGTGCTGGGACTGCCGACGGGTTCGACGCCTCTGGAGACCTACAAGGAGCTGATCCGCCGTCATAAGGCCGGCGAGGTGTCGTTCAAGAACGTCATTACGTTCAACATGGACGAGTACGTGGGTCTGCCGGAGGAGCACCCCGAGAGCTACCACTCGTTCATGTGGAACAACTTCTTCTCGCACGTCGACATCGTGCCCGAGAACGTGCATATCCTCAACGGAAATGCCGAGGACCTCGTGAAGGAGTGCGCCGACTACGAGGCTGCGATTCTCGAAGCGGGCGGCATCGACCTCTTCATGGGCGGTGTCGGCGAAGACGGCCATATCGCCTTCAACGAGCCCTTCTCGTCGCTCAACTCCCGCACGCGCCAGAAGACCCTGACGACCGATACGATTCAGGTCAACGCCCGCTTCTTCGGCGGCGACGTGAACCTGGTGCCGAAGACGGCCCTCACGGTGGGTGTGGGTACGGTCCTCGCCTCGAAGAAGGTGATGATCCTCGCCACGGGTCACAAAAAGGCCCGCGCCGTGCGTCACGGCGTCGAGGGTTCGTACAACCATCAGTGGACGATCTCGGCTTTGCAGGTACACCCCAACGGCATCCTCGTTTGCGACGATCCTGCCGCCGAGGAGCTGCGTGTGGCTACCTATCGCTACTTCAAGGATATCGAGAAGGAGAACCTGATCTGATCGGGGCGCTCCGAATCGATGAAAATCACCCCTGCCGTATTGTGCGGCAGGGGTGATTTTTTATTCGGCAGGCTGCTACCCGTCGAGTTCGGTGGGGACGATTCCTTTGGGGGTTGTCTGCGCTTCTGGGG
>CAMWWU010000094.1 GCA_947178025.1 uncultured Alistipes sp.
ACTTCGACCAGATCGTCATCAACGGCGGCGGCGGATACAACACCGGACCGGCGATCGACAATTCGTATTGGTCGGTAGGCCCGGCCGTCAACGGATACGCCTCGGACAACATCCACTGGGAGCGGGTCAAAAAACTCGACATCGGCGTCGACATCTCGCTCTTCCGGCAGCTGAACGTCACCTTCGACTACTTCAAGGACAAACGCGACCGCATCATGATGATGCGCGCCAACTGGCCCGAACTCTTCGGTTACTTCAACGCCGTTCCGTGGGGACAGGTCGGCAGAGCCGAGAACGAGGGTTACGAGTTCAGCGTCAACTGGCACAAGGACCTCGGCAAGGAGTGGTCGATCGACCTGCGCGGCAACTTCACCTACACGAAAAACAAGTTCGTGGACAAGGACGAGCCCAACTACGCCTATGCGTGGCAGTACATCCAGGGCAAGCCGATGGACGGCTATCGCTGGGACGGATACATCGCCGAGGGGCTCTTCCGCAGCGAGCAGGAGATCGCCGACAGCCCCGAACAGCTGTTGGGTTCGACGCCGCGCGTGGGCGACATCAAATACCGCGACCTGAACGGCGACGGCAAGATCACCGAAGACGACAAGACGCTCATCTCGGAGTACGGATGGAATCCCCGCATCCAGTACGGTATCGGCGCTACGCTGCGCTGGCGCAACTGGGACCTCGGACTCTTCTTCAACGGCTCTGGCAACCGCACGATCATGAGCGGCAACACCGTCTCGCCCTTCGGCGAGAAAAACAACGGACTGATGCAGTTCATCGCCGACGACCACTGGTCGCTGGACAATCCGAATCCCAACGCCAAATACCCCCGTATGGGCGTTTCGCATGCCGACATCCAGAACAACACGGTGGCGAGCACCTACTGGCTGCGCAACGGACGCTTCATCCGCTTCAAGACCCTCGAACTGGGCTACAATTTCAAATACGGCCGCGTCTACGTCAACGGCGACAACCTGGCTGTCTGGAGTCCGTTCGACCTGTGGGATCCCGAGCTGAACTGGAACACCTACCCCTTGCAGCGCACCTTCACGCTGGGCGTGCAGCTCAAGTTCTAACAACCGAGAAAACGAAAAAACATGAAAACAATTTGTAAAAGCATACTGGCTCCGCTCGCCGCACTGGCCCTGCTGTCGGGCTGCGACTACCTCGACGTGGCGCCCGCCAAGCAGGCGACATTCGAGGATGCCATGAAGGACAAGGCCCATGTCGAGGGGTGGATCTACTCCTGCTACAAAACGGTCGGCACGACCGCTCCGGGCTATGCGTTCAACCTCGAAGGTTCGGCCGACGAATTCGTCGCCCCGAAAGCCTGGTGGGCGAACACCGTCTATCTCCACCCCATCGGCTACGCAACGGTCTCGGGAGCCCACGACTCGAACCGGGTCATCAAGTGGTGGCAGGAGCTCTACGGCACGATCGGCCACGTACATCTGTTCCTGCGCGAACTCGAACGTCAGAATCCCCCCTTCCTGACCGAGGACGACAAGGCGCTCTACCGTGCGCACGCCGCCTTCATCAAGGCCTTCAACTACTTCAAGATCCTCACCTATTTCGGCCCCTGCCCGATCATCGACGAATACGTCGCGTCGGACACCCCGATCGAGCGCTTCCCCGGACGCATGCACTTCGACTACTGCATCGACTACATCTGCGGACTGCTCGACCAGGCCGCGGCCTGCCCTCAGATGCCTTCGGGCTACGAACTCAACCCCACCTACGGCCGGGCCAACAAAACGGTCATCGCCGCGTTGAAAGCCCGCGTATTGCTCTACGCCGCCTCCGACCTCTGGAACGGCAAATTCCCCTACCCCACCTGGCGCAACGAGAACTGGACGACGCCCGGCTACGGCGAGGAGCTGGTGAGCCACACGTTCGACCTCGGAAAGTGGAAGCGCGCCAAGACCGCCTGCGAGGAGGCCATCGCCATCGCCAAGGCCAACGGACGCGAGATGCTGACGATCGACGACGCCCGGAATTTCGCCAAACGCGACCAGCTGCCCGAGGCCTACCAGAGCGGCTGCTGGATTCCCGGCATCGACACCTCAACCGAGGAGGGCGAGGAGTTCGCCTACCGCGTCCTGCTGATGCGTTACGTCGCCGCTTCGAACGAGGAGGACGGCAACCGCGAACTGATCTTCACGGCCAACGACATGGGCGCGACCAACATCTTCGGCCAGGGCACCAAGGAGAACGTCCTCTCCTCGCTGCCGCGCAAGATCGTCAAGCGCAACTCCGGCAACAGCTATCAGATGGGTTTCTGCGGTATCAGCCCGACGCTCAACGCCGTGGAGGCCTTCTATACCAAGGACGGCAAGCTGCCGAAGAACGACCCCGCCTTCGCACCCGAAAGCGAGTGGCTCACCTCGGCCGGCATCAAGAAAGGCACTGAAGACCGTTCCGAAATCATCCGGCTCAACGTCGACCGCGAACCGCGCTTCTACGCCTGGATCAACTTCGACGGATGCGACATCGGTCCGAAGATCGTCAACGGACAACCGCTGCGCCTGAATCTGCACAGCAGCGCCTATTCGGGCTACAACCCCTCGACGGGCGACGACGGAGGCGGCGACAACCAGTGCCAGACCGGCTATCTGTCGAACAAATGGGTGGCTCCGAAGATCCAGTGGACACCCGACAAGAACGATATTCCCAACTACCTCTATGCGGTGATCCGCATGGCCGAGCTCTACCTGAATCTGGCCGAATGCTGCGCCGAACTCAGCATGAACGGCGAAGGCGGCGAATTGCAGCCCGCGCTGGAGAACCTGAACGTCGTCCGCGAACGCGCCGGCATTCCCGCCCTGACGGCGGCGGACTGCACCGGCGACATGACGATCCGCGACTGGGTGCGCGCCGAGCGCCGCAACGAGCTCTTCATGGAGGGCCACCGCTACCACGATCTGCGCCGCTGGGTAGTTGCGGATCGGTATCTGGGCGCCGGCATGCGCGAGGGTCTCGATTCGTTCGTGAGCCGCATCATCGACCCCACACCCGAACAGTTCAACACCCGCGTGAAGGTCGACGGCGACTACGCATGGCACAATCGGCTCTACCTGATGCCCGTGGATAACTACGAAGTCTACCGGAACCCGCAGATGATCCAAGCCCCCGGTTATTGATCCCAAAACGACAAAACACGATGAAACTGACGAAAAACATAGGATTATGGGTCGCCGCACTCGCGACGCTGCTCACGGCGTGCGACGACTCGGAGTACGACCTCCAAACGCTGGTTCCCGACCGGTATCACGCCGTGGTCAACGTGCAGGACGACAGCGACCGGACCCTGCGCATCTACGACACGGGACTCGCCAAGACCTGCGAATTCACCGTACTGCGCGGCGGCAGCGACCCCTCGATCGCCATCGAAGCCGAGGTCGTGCCGATGACACAGGAGGAGCTCTCGGAAATCGACACCGACTACGTGCTCCTGCCCGCCTCGCACTACACGCTCGACGGGGCGATCTCGATCCCGGCGCACACCGGCTCGGCGAAGTTCTCCGCCTCGTTCACGCCGGCTCAGATCTCCCTAATCCGCGAGCTGAACGCCTCGCTCGACCCCGGCAAGATCTACTGTCTGGCAGTGAAAATCACCTCGGACCGGACGACGGTATACGAGGACAAGAACTACGTCGTCCGCCGTCTCGACATCATGCTGCCCGAACTGGGTTTCACCGAAGCCGGAACGGTGTCGAAAAAACTCTACGACGCCCGGCAGACCGTCACGTTCGACTTCCGGATCGCCCGCGGTCAGACGGATGAGACGCAGCCTGTGGCAGCCTCGATCGTGCCGATGACCGACACCGAGCTCGCCGCGATCGACCCCGCCTACATGGCCGTCCCCGCGGAGATGTACACGCTGGACCGCCCCGAAATCGAAGTCCCCGCCGGCGAGGAGCAGCTGCCGCTCAGCATCTCGTTCACGGGCGATCAGATCACGGCCCTGCGCGAACTGACCGAAGCGCGGAACCGGACGGCCGTACTGGGGCTCAAGCTCGTTTCGGAGAGCTCCGGAACCGTCGCGGACAAGGGTTCGATGCTCTACGTACTCGACATCACGCAGCCGATCCTGCAACTGGAACTCGTCTCCGGCGCCGCGCCGCACGCCTACTGGCCCTGGTGGTGGGACAACCAGGCCAACGGCACGTGGTACCGCCCCTACACCGACTTCATGACCCCCTGCGCCGACTGTTGGAGCAGCACCGTGACCTTCCGCCTCAAGATGCCCGAAGGCATCGAGAACACCTGGACGATCCGCTGCCGTCCGTCCTGCGACACGTCGCTCATCGAGGCCTACAACGAGCTGGAGGAGCTCATGGGGCCGGAGCTCTACGGCGGACTCCAGGCCTGGAGAAAGAGAAAAACCAGCTACGAGGCGCTCCCCTCGGCCGACGACCTGGTTTTCTTCGACGCGAACGGCAACCGGACAGAGGAGATCACGATGGCCCCGGGACAGAACGAGGTCCGTTTCTCCTACCGTAAGAACCCGTCCGTCTCCGGATTCGACGGCGCAGGCCTCTACCTCTGCCCCGTCGTCGTCACGGCCGACCTGTTCCCCGTGAACGGCACGCAATACGTGCTCTTCGAGGATGAAATAACGCTCGCCGACAAGACCCTCTGGGAGCCCTATGCTCCGGGCGAAGGCTCGCTGAGCGACCTCTACGACGGAAACCGCTGGGGCGGCCGCTGGCAGACCTCGTGGTTCCCCGGTTACTTCGACAAGCAGTACGGCCAGTACTTCCAGATCAACATCGCCTCCTATCCCCCGTCGCACGGCATACGCTTCGCGCTGTGGGCCAACGGCGACAACGAATGGCACTGGAACGAATCCACGACGCCCCGCGACATGAAGGTATTCATCACCTCCGACCCCGTGCCGGCTCCGACGGGCGACTACGCCGCCGACCGTGCCGTGTACGATGCCCTGACCTGGGTGGAGGTCGCGCAGCTGTGGTGCCAGGCGCACGGCGGCCAGTGCTGGCTCTCGCCGAAGATCGACCTGAAGGGACAGAGGGCCAACGCCATCCGCATCTGCACCTACTCCAAAGCGGGCGACAGCGCCAGCTACAAGCGCCAGGATAATCTGGGGGACTTCAATACCGCCCCCTACAACAGCGAGGTGCAGAGCGTATGCAACGACCAGACCTTCTGGAACGGCTGGGAGGATACCTACGGCAACAACATCGTCATCACGGAGTTCAAGATGTGGGGCAACTAAAATAACGACGTTCTCCGCCCCCGGCTCGTCGCCGGGCCGGGAGGCCGGGGAACGAAAAACCAAGCAAAAAACGATGAAAAAACTATTTTATCTCTCCGCGTTGTGCTCCCTGCTCCTTTCGGGAGCCTGCACGGACGAAAACGAGGCCTATCCCGGAACGCTCGAGAATCCCTACACCGCGCTCGCGGGCGAGGCGAAAGGCTATCCCGCCTGCATCGCGGTGAGCTACCGGATCGCAGCCGAAGCGGTATACGCCGGATACCCTTACGGCGTATGCTGGAACACCGAGGGCGAACCGACGATTCAGGACGCCTGCCACTACGGTCCGCAGAAGCCGGCGAACGGCGGCGCCCTGACGCAGTATCTCCCCAACACCCACTTCGAATACGGCAAAACCTACCGCTTCCGCACGTTCGTCATCGCCGACTCGCAGGTATGGTACAGCAGGGAGACCTCGGCCGCACTCGAAGGCGAATCGCTCGCTCCCATTGCCCTGGAGTGGGAGAGGCAGCACTTCGCCGGACTGCCCGACGGCATCGAGGTTTACAAGACGAACTCGGATCTGAACGGCCGCAAGTTCCAGGCCTGGTACGCCATCGCCGACTGCTCGGGCGAAGCCGTGGAGCTGCGCGTGCAGAATCCGCATCGGTCCTCCGGAACGACGGTCGACGATCAGTTCGCCGACGACTGCTACGTGCTGGTCAACGGCGGTTATTTCGACTTCTCGGATCGCAGCCGACCCGACGGCATCGAGGTGATCGACGGCGCACTGTACGGCGAGCTGTACAATCCGCGCGGTTCGTGGAGCGCCGGCGACGAGGAGTACGACCGCTACTACTCCGCCACGCGCGGCGTGTTCGGCGTAGATGCCGCGGGAAAGCCCGCCGTCTATTGGGCCGGCGCGATCAACGAGCGCGTCACCTACTATCCCCAGCCGCTTCCGTCGGTGCGCGGCGAAGCCCAGTACGGCGCCTTGAGCAGCATCCTGCCCACGGCGCCCGCCCAGTGGTCGCCCCGCTATGCCGTGAGCGCCGGTCCGGTCATCATGCGCAACGGCGAGTGTCTGATCGACGGCGCTGTGACGGACCGCAACCAGCCGATAACCGACTACGAGATCTGGTCCGACGGACTGGCGCTGGCCTCCTACCTGGCCGACCAGACCATCGTCGGCTGCACGGCCGACGGCAAGGTGGTGCTCTTCATCTGCGACGGCCGCGTCCAGGGACTGAGTCTCGGCGCCTCGCACAAGGAGGCTTCGGCGATTCTCAAGTCGCTGGGCGTCGTCGACGCACTGAAACTCGACGGCGGCGGGTCGACGGCCATGGTGGTCTGCGGCCAGCACGTCAACTACCATGCGGACGAAAACCGCGCGGTAGGCTCGACACTTGGATTTTTCAGAAAATAACCGTATCTTTATCCTGTTGTCCGCCCCCTCGGGCAACAGGATTTTTCATTCGAACAGAAACAAATCATGAAAATACTCCTCTCTACGATCACGCTGCTTCTCGGAGCGGCCATATACACCCACTGCGCACACGGCACCGACAAGGAACAGACCGCCACGGCGCTCTTCGCCAACCCCGTGATCGGGCAGGACGGCCCCGATCCCACCGTGCTGCGCGACACCGACGGCACATTCTGGCTCTACGACACAGCCGATCTGCTCGCCATCTGGAGTTCGAAAGATCTGGTGACGTGGCAGCGCGCGGGTTCCGTGTTCAACGAAGAGACCCGCCCCTCGGAATCGCGCTACGACTACGGCAAGGCAGCGCTCTGGGCTCCCGAAATCCGCCTCATCCGCGGCAAGTACGTGCTCTTCTTCTCGATGTGGTGGGGCGACGTGGGCACCTACGACGGCCACTCCGTGGCCTATGCTGTGGCCGACTCGCCGGCCGGCCCCTTCGCGTTCCGCGGACAGATCATCAACAGCGATCCGGACTATCCGCCCTTCTACGGCACGCATCACTCCATCGACCAGTTCTACATCGAGGACGACGGCAAACCCTACCTCTTCTGGGGCAGTTTCCGCGGGCTCTACGCCGCCGAACTCGCTATCGACGACGACCTCGCGATCGCCGTGAAACCCGAGACGATCCGCCAGGTCGGCGGCGATGCCTACGAAGGTTCGTGCGTCTACAAGCGCGGCGGCTACTACTACCTCTTCGCCTCGGTGGGCGACTGGACCGGCGGCATGTCGAGCACTTACCGCACGGTGGTGGGGCGTTCGGAGAACCTCTTCGGCCCCTACGTCGACCGGCAGGGCAACCGGATGCTCGACAACCGTTTCGAGGTGCTGATTTCGGGCGACGAACGCTTCGCAGGTACCGGCCACAACTCCAACCTCGTCGAGGACGACGGCGGGCAGACCTGGATATTCTACCACGCCTACGACTCCTCCGCACCGGACAAAGGGCGCCAGACCATGCTCGACCGCGTGGACTGGGACGACGAAGGGTGGCCCCGCGTGAACACCGGGCATCCGACACGCATCTGCGAAAGCCCGATCATCGACCGCTAATCCCCCTTTTTTAGAAACCTCCATGAAAAAACTCCCGCTGCTGTGGCTGCTGCTGACCGTCGCCTGCTCGTCGGACGGCACATCGGAAATCCCTGAAAATCCCGAACCGCCCCGCACTCCCGTCGAACTCCGAGGCATCGCGTTCGACGAAACCGAAGTCCGACTCGAATCGAACGAAGCCGTCGTCACGCTCCGCGTAACGCCCGTCGACGCGGAGGTCGTTCCGACCGACTTCCGGCTGGTCGATGCGGCGAGCGGCGAGGTCCCCGACGATTTCACCTTCCACCCCACGGGGACGACCGATCCCGCGACGGGAAGCTATGCCATGCGGCTGACCAGCAAGTCTACGGACCGGCACATCCGCCGCACGTTCCGCGCCGTCTACGGCACCGCGGAGCTGCAAACCGGCGAACTGCTCGTGCGAAGCCCCTCCTACACCCCGATCGTGTACATCGCCACCGAAGGCCCCGTACTCGACAAGGAGAACTGGATCGCCGGAACGATCCGCATCGACGGCGGCAACCGCTTCGACGATCTGGAGACGACGGACCTCTCGATCCGCGGCCGCGGCAACTCCACCTGGAACTGGGAGAAGAAACCCTACGCCCTGAAGTTCGGCAAGAAGACCTCCGTGCTCGGCTTTCCCAAGCACAAACGCTGGTGTCTGATCGCCAACTACATGGACCGCACGCACCTGCGCAACCGCATCGCCTATCACCTCGGGGCCAATTCGCTGCTCGACTACACCGTGCGCAACGAGTTCGTCGAATGCTATTTCAACGACGTCTACCAAGGCTGCTACCTGCTCACGGAGCAGATCAAAGTCGACGAAAACCGGGTGAACGTCAGCGAGACCGACGGCTTCCTGCTCGAATTCGACACCTACTTCGACGAAGAGGTCCGTTTCCGCACCGCAGCGTCGAACATCCCCGTGAACGTCAAGGCCCCGGATCCGGAGGATATCACCCAGACGCAGCTCGACGCCCTGCAAGAGTATCTGAACCGCGCCGACGCCGCCGTGCAGGCGCTCCGCAGCGGCACCCCGGGCGCCGCACCGCTCGACTACCTCGACCGCACCTCGATGATCGACTTCTGGATCATCTTCGAACTGATGGCCAACCACGAGATGCTCCACCCCAAGAGCGTCTACTTCCATCGGGACGGAGCGGGAAAACTCATCGCCGGTCCCGTCTGGGACTTCGATTTCGAGACGCTTCCCGATCACCGCCGCACGGGGTGGATCTGCTACGGAGCCGAAAGCAACCCCGCCGTAAGCTGGATGCAATGGGCCGGGCAGAACTGGTGGAACGTCCTCTTGCAGTACGACGCCTCGTTCCGGGCCGCCGCCAAACGGCGCTGGCAGGAGTGGAAGCCGGTCCTCGAGCCCGGGCCCGCATTCATCCGTTCGGAGCAGGCATCGATCGCCTCGGC
>CAMWWU010000095.1 GCA_947178025.1 uncultured Alistipes sp.
CCCCCCGCCCCCCGCCCCCCCGCCGAGCCCCGCGCGCCCGGCGCCCTCCCAACCCCCCACCCCCCCCCCCCCCCCGCCCCCCAGGGGGGGGGAGGAAATTTCCGCTCTTGCTCCTTCTCGTCCGCTGTCCCCGGACAAGCCGGACGAAAGCAGGCTCCGGTCCACCCCAAATCAATTCCTAATTTTCAATCCTTAATTCTTAATTTACCATGAGTTTCCTCGAAAAAGCGAAACAGTACACCGGGTCCGATCTGGACCAGATCTTCTTCCGCCCCATGCTCACCGGGCCGACGGCCGCCGAGCTGGGCGTCCGCATCCTCTACAACCTGCCGACGCCGACCACCGTGCAGCTGTGGGACGGCCAGCGCAACATCCTCCAGCAGTACAACGCCGCAGGATGGACGGGCGGCGCACCGGCCACCAAATACCAGAAAACCATCGATCTGAAGCGCGTGAAGGCCGAGCTGGGCTTCTCCGCCGCGGATTACTTCTCGCTCGTCTACGAGAAGATCGCCGCCCGGGCCGACGTCAACATGGACGACCTGACCGGCTCCGAACTCGAACAGGCCGAAACGGCCCTCTTCAAGCAGGCCGTGGCCGAGAACATCCGTGCGACGATGTGGGTCGGCGACAGCGCCGCGGCAATCGGATACAACACGTTCGACGGCTTCCTCAAGACGATCAACGCCGGCGTGCCGAAAGAGGCCTTCTACAACATGTTCTACCAGCGAACCGATCTGGAGGACCCCGAGAAGGTTGTGGAGATCTTCGACGACCTGTGGACCAGTTCGCCGGCCCGTCTCCAGGACCTCAAGGCCGACGGGCAGCTCGTCTTCTTCGTCACGGCGGACCTCTACCACCGCTACGAGAAGTATCTCGACGCGAAAGGCGCCGAGGCGGCCTACTCGGGCTGCGTGAACGGCCGCGAGGGGCTGGCCTACCACGGCATTCCGGTCGTCGACGTGCGGCTGTCGAACTACCTCACCGCCACGTCGTACCACCAGTCGTTCTGCCTGCTCACGGACCGCCGCAACCTGGTGCTGGCGGTCAACACCGCCGACTTCCCCGGCAACGAGGTGCGCATGTGGTACAACCCCGACGAGATGGAGAACCGCCAGCGGGCCCTCTTCATGGCCGGCTGCGACATCCTCGACGAGACGCTCATCGCCTACGCCTACCGACAGTAGAACCCCGGCGTGCGGCGGGGCGCAGATCCCGCCGCACGCTCATTCAATCACCGAAACGATATGACCGAAACCAAAAGATCTCCGACCGCCGTGGCCGTAGCCGGCCGCACGGATCCCTACCTGACGATCGGATCGCACCGCGTCGAGAGCGACCGTTTCTGGCGCTGGGGCGACGACAACCTCTTCCCCGAGGCGCTGGCCCTGATGGCCCGCCGCTCGACGACCCACCGCCGCATCATCAACGACAAGGCCGACTACATCTCGGGCAAGGGATTCACCTGCGACGAGGCGCAACAGCCGCGGCTGGCCGCCTTCGTGCGCCGCGTGAACGGCCGCGGCGAGAGTCTCCGGCAGGTGCTCAACAAGGCGGCGTTCGACAAGTCGCTCTTCGGCAACGCCTTTCTGGAGGTGGTGACCGACGCCGGGCGCACCTTTCTCTCGCTCTACCATCAGGACGCCACGCGCTGCCGCGTGGCCCGCGACTCGCAGCACATCCTGCTGCACCACGACTGGCGAGCCTTCAACCCGAACGAGGCGCGCACGCTCCCCCTCTACCCGCTCTTCGAGGAGCAGGAGGACGGATCGCTGCGTTCGGCGATCCACTACAAGGACTACGAACCGATGTTCGAACACTACGGCGTGCCGACCTACATCGCCGGATTCGGCGTCTCGGCCATCGCCTACAAGACCGACCGCTGGAACATCTCGCGACTGGACAACTCGTTCCAGCTCTCGGGCGTGATGATGCTCGACTCGACGGTCGACAGCGAGGCCGAGGCCGACCGCATCGTGCGGCTCGCCGAGCGCAAGTTCGCCGGAAACCCCGGGCAGGTGATGTTCGTCATCCGCGAGGGCTCCGAGAGCGACCATTCGCGCTTCATCCCCATCGCCTCGCAGAACGAAGGGGACTGGCAGGCGCTGCACGAGCAGGCCGTGGGCGACATCGTGGTGGCCCACTCGTGGTTCCGGACCCTGAGCGGCCTGGACTACGCCTCGGGGTTCAACGCCGAACGCATCCTGCACGAATACGAAGTGGCGCTCAACACGGTGATTCTGGCCGAGCAGGCCGAACTGCTGGAGCCGATCCGCGGACTGCTCAAGACGGTTCTCGGCATCGACGCCTCGTCGCTCCAGACGGTCAACCGACCGCCCACGCGGTCGAAGCCCATCTACATGAAGGTGTGGGAGGCCCGCAAGGCCGACGGCCTCGACTACGACCCCGAAGACCCCAAGCAGCAGCAGTTCCTCTCCGAGATCACGAAGTACAACATACGGAGTATCGAATAGCTCTCCGGGAAAGTCTGTCTGCGGCAGGCCGGAGGCTGCCGCCCGCCGGCTCAAAGAGCCGCAATCGCAGCAAGCAAAACCATTTTTTAATTTTTCATTCTCAATTCACGATGCTGATCACCTCCTCCCGGGCCCTCCGCCTCGCATTCGGCGCGGAGGAGCCCCTGCCGCCCGGAACCGTCGCCGAGGCGGACATCGCCGCCGCCGAAGAGCGCTACATCCTGCCCGTCATCGGACGGCGGCTCTACGAACGTCTGCTCGCAGGCGAGTGTCCGTCGCTCGTCGACGACTACCTCGCGGCCCCGACGGCGCTCTACACGCGCATACTGATCCAGCCGCGGCTGGACATCCGCACCGGAGGCTGCGGCACAGCAGCCCCCTATGCCGCCGACGCACGCCCCGCCGACACGGAGCCGCTCCGCGCCCGGCGGCGGGCACTCCTCGCCGAGGCCCGCACGCTGCTGCGGCGCGCCGCACGCCACCTGGCCGCCCACCGGGACGATTATCCCGAATACGACCCGCACCGGGACATCCTCAACCGCTGCACGCTCGATGGAGACTTCGTACAGAGTGCTTAGCGGCCTGGCCGCCTCCTGTGCGGCCCGGTTCGCCCCGGTCGCTCCGCTCGTCGTCTGCCTGCTCGTCTTCATCGGCACGGACTTCCTGACGGGCGTGGCCGCCGACCGCGCGACGGCCCGAAGCGAGGGCCGCATATGGTACTTCGAGAGCCGCAAGGCGTGGCGCACGGTCGTCAAACTGGCGCTGGCCGTCACGGCAGTCGTCATGGCGTGGCTTCTCGACCGCTGCATCCTCGGTTCGCCCGACCCGAACATCGCCCGGCTCTTCACGGGTTTCGCCTGCGGCGTGGAACTCTGGTCGTTCCTCGAAAATGCCGCCCTGCTCTCCGACGCTCCGCTCTTCCGCGGGCTCCAGCGCCTCGTCCGGCGCCGCATCGACGAAGCGACGGGCGAAGATCCGGCCCGAAAATCATGATCCGGTCCGCAATCCCGTGTCCGAACAGCGCAGGATTGCGGCCGTTTTTTACTACCTTTGTCATCATGCGCCTCTCCCGCCTCGCCGACCGGCTGCAAAGCATGCCGATGCTCCGCCTCCTCGTGCCTTTCGTCGCGGGGATCCTCCTCGCGGATCACTATGAACTGCCGCCGTGGCTCCTTGCCGCGGCCTTTCTCGGCACGGGATGCACGGCGCTGCTGCTGCATTCGCAGAGCGCTCTGGCAGGCCTCCTGCTCACGACGGGATTCGCCGCCGTACAGCTCCGCGCCCACCCCTGCACGACCCCGCGCGAAGTGCCGACGACCTTCGTCCTCCGCATCGAAGGGATTCCCGTCGAACGCCCGGGCTACCGCACGGCCGAAGCGATCGTCGAAAGCTGGCGCGACCCGCAGACGGGCGCCTGGCATCCGTCCGGCGACCGCCTCCGGATCCATGCCGACACGCTCGCACCCCTCTTCGCCGGCGAGCGGATCTGCTGCCGGGGCCGGATCCGGCCTTTGCGCGGCGGTTCGGCGGGTTATCGGACCCGGATGGCCCGGCGGGGCGTGATCGGCACGCTGTACGTCGGCCGCAACAGCCTCCTCGAACGGCTCGGCACCGCAGGATCGCTCCACCTCGGAGCCGCCCGACGGCTGCGACGCCTCGGTGCGGAGCAAGATGCGGGAGCCGTCGTACAGGCGATGGTCGTCGCGGACCGCAGCGGCATCCGACCCGAGCTCCGGGAGCGCTATGCCCGGAGCGGCTTCTCGCACCTGCTCGCCCTCTCGGGCCTCCACACGGGGATTCTCTTCGCCCTCGTGAACCTGCTGCTGTGGTGGCTGCCGCTCCTCCGACGGGGTCATCTGCTGCGCAGCCTCCTCTCGACGATCGCCGTCTGGCTCTTCGTCGCGGCGGCGGGATTTCCGCCCAGCGCCGTGCGGGCCGCTGCGATGTGCACGCTGTTGCAGGGAGCGCTCGCCGCGGGATCGGAGTACGTGGGGCTGAACGCCCTCGCCGCCGCGGCCTTCGGCATGCTGCTGTGGCGCCCCGACTGGTTCTACGACGTCGGATTCCGCCTTTCGTTCCTCTCCGTCGGGGCCATTCTCGCCTGGGGCATCCCCCTCTGCCGGCGGATCCGAACCGGATACCGGATACTCGACCGGGTGCTCGAAGCCCTCGCGATCAGCTTCGCGGCGAGCCTCGCCACGGCACCCCTGGTCGCCCATACGTTCGGCATCGTCCCGCTGGCCGGGATCCTGCTCAACCCGCCGGCCATCCTGCTCGCCACGATCGTCGTATTCGGCGGCACGCTCTGGCTGATCTTCGCCCCGGAGCTGCTCGCGCCGCTGCTGCGGTGGACGGTCACCGCGGCCTGCGACGCCCTCGATGCGCTGGCCCGTCTGGCCGCCGCCATTCCGCACGGCACCCTCGACACCGCTCCCGGAGCCGCGGCGACCGGAGCGGTCTACCTGCTCTTCCTCGTCGCGACGCTCGCCGCCTGGGCCGCGGATCCCCCCGCGAAGCGGCGCAGAGGCCTCGGCTTGTAAATGGCGGCCGAAAATCGTACCTTTGCGCCGATGATTACCCCCGAAGAGTTTACGCTGCTCGCCTCGCCCGAGGTGAGACAGGCCGTCGCCGCAGCCCGCGGCCGCGACCCGCTGAAGGTCGCCCTCGACCCATCGGTTCCCCACGCGCGGCTCGTCGCCACGCAGGTCAAGTACCTCGCGCGGGCCGAACGCAAACTCCCGACGTGGGCCGCGGCGCAGTGCATCCTGCCGCCCCGGGCTTTCGAGCAGGCGTCGAGCGAGGCGTGCGCCGCCTGCAAACGGATCGGCGGCGAGACGGTGCTGGACCTCACGTGCGGCCTGGGCGTCGACGCCCGAAGCCTGAGCGACCGCTTCCGCCGGGTCGTGACGCTGGAGCGCGACCCCGTACTGGCCGCCGTCGCCCGCGAGAATTTTTCCAGAATGGGCATTGCGAACATCGAGGTCGTGAACGCCTCGGCCGAGGAGTACCTCGCCCGTCCCGGGCTGCGCTTCGACTGGATCTACGCCGATCCCGACCGGCGCGGCGCCGACGGCCGCAAGAAGGTGTGTCTGGCGGATTGTTCGCCCGATATTCCGGCGCTGCTGCCCCGCCTGCGGAAGGCTGCCCCGCGGCTGTGCGTCAAGAATTCCCCGCTGTTCGACGTCGACGAGGCGCCGCGCATCTTCGGGCCGTGCAGCGTCGAAGTGCTCTCGTCGGGCGACGAATGCAAGGAGGTGGTCGTCTATGTCGACGGCGCGGAGCCCCGCCTCGCCGCCACGGCCATAGGCCGCGGCTCCTTCTCGGCCCGTTTCGGCGAGCCCGCACCCGCACCCGAATCGTTCGAGCCGGAGCGTTACCGCTGGCTCGTCGTCCCCGACGTCGCGCTGCAAAAGGCGCGGCTCGCCCGGCTCCACCTCGGCAGCCAGGCCTGGATCGGCAGCGAGAACGGCTTCGGATTCGCCGAAGCGCGTCCCGACGGCGTGCTGGGCCGCGTGCTGGAGATCGAACGCATCGAGCCCTACGATCCGCGGCGCCTCAAACGCGAGCTTCGGGGGTGCGGAGCCGAAATACTCAAACGCGACTTCCCGCTGCGCACCGAGGAGCTGATGTGCCGCCTGGGACTCCGACCCGGAGCGGAGATCCGCCTCGCCTTCACGAAAATCGGGAACGATTATTGGGTTATCCGGCTAAAAGCGTTAGCTTTGCATCACGGCAACGACTTATGAAACCGAGCGAACTCTTCACCTACTTCACCGACACGATCTTCCGGCGCGACATCGACGAATGGCGCAATCCGGCGGTCCGCTGGCTCGTCAGGCAGTACAAACTGCTCTTCTACACGGCACGCGGCCTCCGGGAGCACGGCACGATCATCCGCTCGGCAGCCCTGACGTTCTACACGCTCATGTCGCTCGTGCCGATCGTCGCGGTGGTCTTTGCCGTCGTCAAGGGATTCGGCGTGGCCGACCGCCTCGTCGACAACCTCTACGGCCTCTTCCCGCAGAGCCCCGAGATCGTCGACTACCTGATCGAGTTCGCCGAAAAGGCCCTGGCGCGCACGCAGGGTGGCGTGGTGGCCGCCGTGGCGCTGGCGACGCTCTTCTGGGCCGTGATCCGGGTCTTCGGGTCGATCGAAAACGCATTCAACAACATCTGGGAGGTGAAGATCGAACGCAGTCTCACCCGCCAATACTCCGACTACATCGCCGTGGTGCTGATCGTCCCGATCCTCTGGGTCGTGGCCAACACCTTGGGCAGCTATGCCCAGCAGCGGCTGGGATTCGACGGCAGCTGGTACTACACGCTGCTCTCGCGCACGGCGTCGCTCGCCGTCGTGTGGCTGATGTTCACGCTGCTCTACATCGTCATCCCCAACGCCCGCGTCCGCATCCGCAGCGCCCTGACGGCCGGCATCGTCGCCGGAACGCTCTTTCTGGGATTCCAGTGGGGCTATCTCTACGTGCAGCGGTGGATGACCTCCTACAACGCCATCTACGGCAGCTTCGCGGCCCTGCCGCTCTTCCTCGTCTGGTTGCAGACCTCGTGGCAGATCCTGCTCTTCGGCGGCGAACTCTCGTTCGCCTACCAGCACGTCGCCCGCTTCGACGAGGAGCGCGAATCGCTGCTCGTGAGCTACGACCAGCGCCGCAAGATCCTCCTCGCCGCGATGCTCTGCGTCGTGCGCCACTTCCGCGACCGGGGCGGCGCCCTTCCGGCCGAAGCCGTGCGCACGCAGCTCGCCCTGCCCACGCGCATCGTCAACGACGTGCTTTTCCAGCTCGTGCAGGCCGGGCAGCTGATCGCCGTGCGCAGCGGCGACGGCGACCGCGACGTGGCCTACGCCCCGGCCCACGACATCGCCGCACTGACCCTCTACGGCGTACTCGACGCCGTGGAGCGTTGCGGACAGACCCGCTTCGACTTCGACTTCGACGCGACGCCCGGGCTGGCGCGCGTCTCCCGCGAAGTGGAGCTCCTCAAGGCCGGAGTCCACGCTTCGCCCGAAAACGTCAAACTCACCGATCTGTTATGATACGACGCATCGCGATCATCGGCAGCGGCAACCTGGCCGAGGCGCTGGCCCTCGCCGTGGCCCGCAGCGACCGGGAGCTCGTGCAGCTCTTCGCCCGCAACCCGCAGCGGGGGCCCGAGGTGGCCCGCATGGCGGGAACGACCTGGACGGACGACCCGGCGGCGATCGCCGAGGCCGACCTCTATATCTTCGCCGTGAGCGACCGCGCCGTGGCCGAACTCGCCGCGACGCTCCCCCTGCCCGCGGAGGCGATCGTGGCCCACACGGCCGGCAGCGTTCCGCTCGACGCCCTCGGGCGCTTCGCGCGGCGGGCCGTGATCTATCCGTTGCAGACCTTCACGAAGGGGCGCGCGGTCGACTTCTCGCAGATCCCCCTCTTCCTCGAAGCGCCGGCCCCGGAGCTCTACGCCGAAGTGGAGGAGTTCGCCCGGAGCCTCACGCGCACGGTCCGGCGGGCCGGATCGGCCGAGCGGGCCCGCATCCACCTGGCGGGGGTCTTCGCCTGCAACTTCGTCAACGCGATGTACGCCGCGGGACAGCGGATGCTCGACGGAGCGGGGGCGGAGTTCGACCTGCTCAAGCCGCTGATCGCCGAGACGGCGGCCAAAGCGTGCGGCGCCGCAGCGCCCGCCGACGTGCAGACCGGCCCCGCCGTGCGCGGCGACCTCGCGACGCAGGAGCGCCACGAAGCGCTGCTGGAGGGCGACGAAACACTGAAAACGATTTACAAGACGATAAGCCGAAACATATGGGAAACTTCAAAGAAGAGATAGCGCTCGTCGATACGTTCGTATTCGACGTCGACGGCGTGATGACCGACGGGGGGATCATCCCCACGGTCGACGGCGACTTCATCCGCCGCTACAATGCCAAGGATGGCTACGCGCTGGCCTACGCCCTGAAGATGGGCTACCGGGTCTGCATCATCACCGGCGGGCGCGGCCGCACGCTCGAACACCGGTTGCAGATGCTCGGCATACGCGACTACTTCACCGACTGCATGGACAAGATCACGACCATGCGCGACTACTTCGCCCGGGAGGGCGTCGACCCGGCCCGCACGATCTACATGGGCGACGACATTCCCGACCTGGAGTGCATGCGCGAGGTGGGGATTCCGGTGTGCCCGGCCGACGCCGCCTCGGAGGTGCTCGAAACAGCCCGCTACGTCTCCGAATTCCGGGGTGGCCACGGCGCCGTGCGCGACATCGTGGAGCAGGTGCTCCGGGCGCGCGGCGACTGGGCCCGCGACTCGATGGGCGTAACCCCCTCGACACTCGTGGCATCGCGGTAGCGCAACGACTTCCCGACGACCGGACGAGAGAGGCAGCGACGCCTCTTTCGTCCGGTCGTCTCGTTTTCGGCACGCTATTTGCCGCGCCCCGGGCCGCAAACAGTTCATAAACTCATCCAGATGAAGACCGTAAAACGCTTCGCCCTGCTTCTCCTGCTCCTGAGCAGGACGGCCCCGTCGTCCGCCGAAGAAAAAACCGATTCGACCGCTCACCGCCGCACGCACTCGATCGACGAGGTGGTCGTCACCGGGACCCGGCACGAAACAGACATCCGCCAC
>CAMWWU010000096.1 GCA_947178025.1 uncultured Alistipes sp.
GCCGCCGACGATCCGATGGCACAGCTGGGCATCTACGGCGCCGTCACGAAGATCGCCGTGGTCATGATGCTCTTCTACCAGATGTACCGGCTGGCCGCCGAGCCTTTCTTCCTTTCGAACTTCCGCAAATCGGATTTCGTGCAGATGAACGCCGCGGCCCTGAAATACTACGTCATGGCCTCGATGCTCATCTTCCTCGGCATCGCGCTCTTCCGCGACCTCTTCGCCCTGATCATCGGCCGGGGGTTTCGCGAGGGGATCTTCGTGCTGCCGGTGATCCTGGCGGCCAACGTGCTGACGGGCGTCTGGCTCAACCTCTCGTTCTGGTACAAGCGCGAGGAGCGCACCTCGCTGGCCGTCGTCGTCACGGGCACGGGGCTGGTCGCCATGCTCCTCTTCGGCTGCTGGCTCATTCCGGTGTGCGGCTACTACGGCGCCGCCTGGGCGCGTCTGGCGAGCGAAACGGCGATGGTCGCCGTGAGCTGGTGGCTCAACCGCCGCTTCTTCCCCACGCCCTACGCCTGGGGACGGATCGGCGAGTACGTCGCCGCAGCCCTTGCGGTCTATCTCCTTTGCGAGGGGATGGCGGCTTCGGCGGGCAGCCTGCTCGTCGGTTATACGTTCAACTTCGTGCTGTTCGCGGCCTATGCCGCCTACCTGGTCCGCCGCGAGCGGATCGACGTGGGGGCGATGATCCGCGCGGCACTCAAAAGAGATTGATTCGGCATGCGTTTCGCGGATATCATCGGACAGGAGGAGCTCAAGCAGCACCTGGTGCGGTCGGTCGATACCGGCCGCGTCAGCCACGCGCAGCTCTTCACCGGGCAGGCCGGCGCCGGAGCGCTGGCGCTGGCCGTAGCCTACGTGCAGTACCTCTGCTGCCGTCACCGGCACGACGGCGACTCGTGCGGCGAGTGCCCCGACTGCCGGCAAATCGCCTCGCTGGCCCATCCCGACCTGCATCTGGTCTTCCCGGTCAACAAGCAGGGCAAGAAGTCGGGCGAGGCGATGCGCAGCGACGAGTTCCTGCCTCTCTTCCGCGAGCTCTTCGCCGAGCGCCGCGGCTACTTCTCGCCGCAGGAGTGGTACGAACGGCTCGATCTGGGCAAGACCCTCAAGGGGATGATCGCCGCCCGCGAGGCCGACGAGATCATCCGCAAACTCTCGTTCAAGAGCTTCGAGGCCGACTACAAGATCATGCTGGTCTGGCTTCCGGAGGCGATGAACGAGGAGGCGGCCAACAAGATCCTGAAGATCCTCGAAGAGCCGTGGGAGCGCACCCTTTTCCTGCTGGTTTCGGAGCAGCCCGAGCTGCTGCTGCCTACGATCCTTTCGCGCACGCAGGAGGTCGCCGTGCCGCGCATCGCCCCCGAGGTGCTGGAGCGCGAGGCGGCGGCGCGGGGCGAGACCGATCCGGTGAAGGCCCGCAACATCGCACGCCTGGCCAGCGGCAGCCTGCTGACGCTCCGGCAGCTGCTCGCGGGTGCGAACGACGCCCAGCGCCGCGAGAACTTCGAGCTCTTCCGCGACCTGATGCGCCTGAGCTATAACGACAAGCACCTCGAGCTGGTGACGTGGGCCGAGGAGGCCGCACAGCTCTCTCGCGAGCAGCAGCGCGCCTTCCTGCGCGATGCCGCACGGCTGCTGCGCGAGAGCTTCATGCTCCATGCGGGGATCGCCGAGGTGGGCTACCTGTGGGGCGAGGAGCTGGCATTCTGTTCGAAATTCGCTCCGTTCGTCGGGTCGGAGAACATCGAACCGCTGATCGGCGAGATCGAACGCGCTCTGGCGCAGATTTCGCAGAACGGCAATCCGACGATCGTATTCACCCATTTTGCGCTTTCGGTGAGCAAAATGATCAAACATTTGTAACTATGGCACGTGTAATCTTGCTTATGGGAGGAGATACGGGCGACGTGAAACGCACGTTGCAGAGCGCCCAGCAGCTCGTCAACAGTCGCGTGGGCGCAGTCATGCGCTGCTCGCACCGCTACGAGAGCGAGCCGTGGGGCTTCGTCTCCGACACCCGTTTCTCGAATCAGGCGCTGGAGATCTCCACCGACCTCGCACCCGAGGAGGTGCTCGACGCCGTGCAGGAGATCGAACGGCAGCTGGGGCGCAACCGCGCCGCCGAGTCGGTCGAGAAAGCCTCTGCCGGAGTGCGTTACGTCTCGCGTCCGATCGATATCGACATCATCTTCTACGGCGACGAGACGATCTCCACCGACCGCCTCGTCATCCCCCACCCGCACCTCGCCGAGCGCGAGTTCGCCCTCGTTCCGCTCGCCGAGATCGTGCGTTCGAAGCGTCATCCCGTCACGGGGCTCACGGTGGGCGAGATGCTCGATGCCGTGCGTAACCGCCAAAAGACCGACCGATGAGGACCGATCTTCGAATCCCGCTGCTGCTTCTGGCCGCCGTGTCGCTCGCCGGGTGCTTCAAGAAAGCCTCCTACGATACGACCTACGTCCTCAAACCGCTGGTGCAGTCCATGTCGGTCGATCCCGTCGAGCCGCTCGAAGGGGTGCTGGCCTACGCCTACGCCGTCGATACGCTTGCATGGGGCGTCGCCTCCTACGAGGATGCCGCAGCCGGCATCCTCACCTCGAAGGAGGATCCCGCGCTGCGGATGTCGCCCGAGGTCGTGGCCGAACCCTATACCGACATCGAGGGTACGGTCGGCTGGCTGCGGATGCCGATCGGTGCGCCGCAGCAGACGATCCTGGCCGTCGACCCCGCCTCGCGGATCTACGGCTACACGATGCAGGAGCAGCAGCTCAACCTCTCCGAACTCTTCGTTTCGGTCGTCTTCAAACCGTGGAAGGAGGGTTTCTCGTGGAAAGACGGCAACTGGAGCTTCTACAACGACTTCTACGAACCGCCCACGGTGCTTGCCGCCTACATCTCGCCCAAGTTGCAGATGACGGAAGGGGCCGATCCGACCGATCCTTCGGCCTCGGCGATCAAGGCCTACGCCTATGTCGCCGACACGACGCTGTGGTGCGTCGCCTCCTACGACGACGCCCTGGCCGGCAAGATCACCCTGAAAGAGGACCCGACGCAGAACCGCACCTCGCCGAACTTCCAGGCCTACCGCGAGGATTCGGGCCTCTACGGCATGTCGGTCACCGCGACGCCCCTAATGGTGGTGGTCGTCGACCGCACGAACCGTCTCTACGCCTACTCGAAGCAGGATCCCGATCTCAAGGGAGCCTCGCCGACGTGGTCCGTCGTCTTCCGCCCGTGGCGGGAGGAGTGGATCACGATCGAGGAGGGGTGGCGCATCGTCGACGACCGGCTGGCTCCCGAGACGACGGAGACCGAAATTGAAACGACCAAACGATGAACGCGAAAAAACGACCTGTTATCACGCTCCTGCGCACGGCCGTCGCGATGCTCTTCGTCTCGGCCTTCCTGAGCCGCTGCGCCAGCATCCTGACGCCGACGGGCGGTCCGCGCGATACGCTTCCGCCGGTGATCGTGCGGATGGCCCCCGACAACTTCACGACCGAACGCCCGTTGACGGGCCACGAAAAGATCTACATCGAGTTCGACGAGTTCGTGCAGATCAAGGACCAGCAGAAGGAGTTCTTCACCTCGCCCGAGATGAAGAAGAAACCGCTGATCACGCTGCGCGGCCGCGGCATCGTCATCCAGTTGCGCGACACGCTGGCGCCGAATACGACCTATGCGCTCGACTTCGGCAGCGCCATCCGCGACAACAACGAGGGCAATCCGCTCTACTCGATGCGCTACGTCTTCTCGACCGGCACCGAGATCGACTCGATGATGATGTCGGGCTATACGGCCGACAGCTACAAGGCCGACTCCGTGTCGAAGAGCTTCATCTGGTTCTTCCCTGCCGATTCGGTCGAGTGGGTTCCGGAGTACGATTCGACGATCTTCAAATACAAACCCTCGGTCATCGCGCGCGCCGAGAACAACGGCATCTTCATCGCCCGCAACCTCAAGCCGATCGACTATCGCGTCTACGCCGTGCAGGACAAGAACGACAACCAGCTCTATGAGCCCGGCAGCGACCAGGTCGGCTTCATCGAGGGGGTCTATAACCCGAGCCGGATGCCCGACTTCGCCGTGTGGCTCGACTCCGTGCGCGGCTACGTGAGCGCCGAGCCGCAGCTCTACCTGCGCATGTTCACCGACCGGGCCTTCCGCCGGCAGGTGCTCTCGGAGACGGAGCGCCCGCTGCAACACAAGGCGATGCTCTACTTCTCGACGGCCTTTCCCCGCATCGAGCGCATCCGTTTCGACAGCATCCCCGACGAGGCGGTGATCGTCGATCCGCAGACCGTCGGACGCGATACGGTGGCGCTGTGGTTCAACCTGCCCGCCTCGGCGCTTCCCGATACGATCAAGGGCGAGATCACCTACTTCAAGCACGACTCGATCAATCGGTTGCAGGAGGTGACCGAGCCGCTGAAACTCTCCTGGCGCCTGATCGAAACCAAGGAGCAGGAGCGCGAGCGCGAAAAACTCGAACGCGAGCGCCGCAAGGCCGAGGAGGCCGGCGAGGAGTGGACCGAACCCGAACAGCCCAACCCCTTTGCGTTCAAGCTCTCGCTGACGGGCGACGTGAACCCCGAGGAGCACCTGACGGTCGATTTCGACTACCCGATCGTGCGGCTCGACTCGGCCGCCGTGACCCTCGCGGATGCCGACGGGCGGAGCACGCCGGTGCATTTCGTGCGCGATACGGCCAAGATGCGGCGCTGGTACCTGCAGGCGCCGTGGACGCCGGGCGGCCAGTATACGCTGACGATTCCCGCCGGGGCGATCACCGATGTCGCCGGATTCTCGAACGACTCGATCGTCGGCAAGTATACGATCCTCGACCCGGAGAAGTTCGCGACGGTGAAGATCCGCGTCGCGGGTCCCGACGACGGCACGAAGTACATCATCCAGCTGCTCGACGGCAACGGTTCGCTCAAGCAGGAGAAGCGCGACGTCGTGCCGGGCGACGTGCGGTTCAACTACGTGCCTGCGGGCGAGATCAAGTTCCGTATCATCGAGGATCGCAACGGCAACGGCCAGTGGGACACGGGCAACGTCGTCGAACGCCGGCAGCCCGAGCGTGCCGAGATGTTCGCCGACGAGCAGGGCGAGGATACGTTCGTCACGAAGACCAACTGGGAGATCGAGTTCACGATGGACATGAACCGCATCTTCGCTCCGATGACGATGCAGTCGCTCTCGCGCCTGCTCGACGAACGCGAGCTCCAGCGCCTGCGCCGCGAGGAGGAGAAGCGGGCCAAGGAGGGGCCGAAGAAGCAGGGCCATGACCACGACCATCGTTCCGGAACCTCGGGCATGAGCAGCAGCTTCGGCTCTGCGGGCAACATGTTCGGCAACTTCAGATAGACCATGAAACGAAGAATCATATCCGCACTGCTGCTGCTCGCCGGGCTCGTCGCCGGACGGGAGGCCGCAGCGCAGCATACGCTCGGCTTCACGGCCGGCTACGGCATGGCCAACGGCCGTTTCCAGCCACAGCAGGAGACGAAAGCCCTGTGGGGCATGTACAGCGGTGGCCTCTCGTGGCGCTACTACGGCCAGCAGCGCATCGTCGGGGGCTTCGGCATCGACCTGGAGTTTCTCCAGCAGGGTTTCTCGTTCGCTACGAACGCCTCGTTCGTCGACGATCCCGCCGAATACGTCTATTACCGCCGCAAGGTCAATTCGCTGGTGCTGCCGATCGTCTGGCAGCCGCACGTCTACCTGCTCCGTCGTCACGTGCGCGTCTACCTCGAAGCGGCCGCGACCTTCTCCTATAACTTCTCGTCGACCTACGAGAACGAGGCTGCCCGCGAAAACGGATATCCCGACTGGAAGGGCGACTACGAATTCAAGCTCCCGCGCGACAATCGCTGGGGCTACGGTCTGGCCGGCGGAGGCGGCGTGGCGTTCCTCATCAGGCGCTTCGAACTGAACTTCCGCGTCCGCTACTATTTCGGTTATTCGGACATCGTGCGCAACCGCAACCGATATGCCGACAATGCGAACGACGGCGTGGAGAATCCGTTCTACGCTACGCCGCTGCGCTCGCCGCTGGACAACCTGACCATCTCCGTGGGACTTGGCTACCGTTTCAACAAGGAGGGTTTCGAGAGTTGGAAGCCGCGCCCCAAGCGGAGCAAGAATCAGGAGGTATTCAAATACGGACTTTAATATTTACGATATGGAAACGACAAGACAGCAAAAAATCGCCAAACAGATACAGAAGGACATCGCCGAGATCCTCCAGAAGGAGGCTGCCGACGTGGTGCGGGGTTCGCTCGTGACGGTCACGGCCGTGCGCGTTTCGCCCGACTTCGGTTATGCGAAGATCTACGTCAGCGTCTTCCCGTTCGACCGCAGCGCCGAGGTGATGCAGTCGCTCGAACGACAGATGCGCCTGCTGCGCGGCCTGCTGGGCAACCGCATCCGCAACCAGATCAAGAACGTGCCCGAGTTGCAGTTCTTCCTCGACGACTCGCTCGAATACATCGATCATATCGAGCAGGCGCTCAAGAATTAGAAAATGGTTGCGATCTCGGCGGCCGCAGCCTGCGGGGCACGCGACAGCGGGCCTCCGCCGCCGGGAGGCTACGGCCTGCACGGCTCCGTAATTCTTAATTCATAACTCTTGATTTTGGGTCTGCTTTCCCGTTTCATCGCCCGCCGCTACCTCTTCGCTCCCGAGGCCCGCTCCGTGATCAACCTGATCTCGGGTGTGAGCGTCGTGGCCGTAGCCATGCCCGTCGCGGCGATGATCATCCTGCTCTCGGTCTTCAACGGGTTCGAAACGCTCGTGCGGTCCATGTGCTCGGTCTTCGACGCCGGGCTGACCGTCATGCCGCACGAGGGCAAGACGTTCGAGGCCGCAGCGCTGGATACGGCGGCCCTGCGCCGCATTCCGGGGGTCGGGGCGTTGTCGTTCATGCTGGAGCAGAGCGCGCTGCTGGAGCACGATGGGCGCCAGGCCACCGCTACGGTCCGGGGTGTCGACGACGGCTGGTCGGAGGTCTTCGGCCTCGACGAGGCGCTCTCGGCCGGGGAGTGCCGCGTGCGTCTCGGCGATCTGGAGCGGCTGCTCGTCGGGCAGTCGATGGCCTGGCAGTTGGGCATCCGTTCGCTGGCCGATGCCGATGTCGCGGCCTATGCCGTGCGGCGGGGCGAATTCTCCTCGCTGCTGCCGCTGGCGAACTATACGCGCCGCACCGTCCCCGTGGGCGGCGTCTACGCCCTCGATCTGCAAACCGAACGCACCTACGTCCTCTCGTCGCTGCGGCTGGCGCAGGAGCTCTTCGACTATCCCGGCCGGGTTTCGGCCCTCGCCATCCGGCTCGACGAGGGCGCGGATGCCGCAGCCGTCCGCCGGGAGGTCGCCGAAGCGCTCGGCGACGACTACCGCGTGCTGACGCGCTACGAGCTGCGAGCATCGTTCTACCGCATCATGACGGCCGAAAAGTGGGGCATCTTCCTCATTGCGCTGCTGGTGCTCGTCGTCGCTTCGTTCTCGGTCGTCGGGGCGCTGGCGATGCTGATCGTCGACAAGCGGCGCGATATCGCGACCCTGCGCGCCTTGGGTGCCGATACGGCGCTGATCCGCTCCGTTTTCCGTGCGGAGGGGCTGCTGATCTGCGCCCTGGGAGCCGGCTTGGGCGTCGTGCTGGGCGTCGGCGCGAGCCTCGCGCAGCAGCACTTCGGCCTGATCGAAATCCCGGCCGAAACGTTCCTCACGAAGAGTTACCCCGTGGAGTTCCGCCCGGGGGACCTCGCGGCCGTCGTCGTCGCTTTCGGCGGCGTGTCGCTCCTGCTCACGGGACTGACCGTCCGCAGCATGATCAAACCGAACCTATGAAGATGAAATCCATACTCCGCTTCCTGTGCTGCGCCTCGTGGGCGCTGCTGGCCGGGGCCTGCGCCCGCCATACGATCATTCCCGACGACGAGTTGGCGCTGATCTTCCACGACGCCTTCCTCACCAACGCCTACACCGGCAACCGCAGCATGAAACTCGATTCGCTGAATCTCTACGAACCGATCTTCGCCGCCTACGGCTATACGACCTCCGACGTGCAGTATACGATCGGCAACTTCTCCAAGCGCAAGAGCGCCCGCCTGGGCGACGTCGTGGAGCGGGCCATCGCGCAGCTGGAGGAGGAGGGCAAGATGTACAACCGCGAGGTCGCGATCCTCGACACGATCGACCACGTCGCCCGCCGCACCTTCACGCGGCGCGTGCACTACGATTCGCTGATCCGCGTGAAGAGCCTGCGCGATACGTCGCGCCTGCGCCTCTCGATCGACGTGCAGCCCGGGGAGTACGAACTGCGGCTGAAATACCTGGTCGACTCGCTCGACCGCAACGAGAAGGGGCTGAAGGGTACGGTCTGGCTGGAGCGGGCCGACAGTTCGCGCACCAATCTCTATACGATCACGCTGCGCCGCCGTCGCGAGGAGACCTTCTCGCGCAAGCTGGTCGCCGACACGTCGCACCGCCGGTTGCGTTTCGATCTGGCGACCTTCGCCGCTGCGCCGCGCACCCCTTCGATCCGGGTCACGGACCTGAGCGTGGACTACACGCCCGAGACCCGCGCTGCCGTCGCCGATCTCTACGAGCAGCAGTTGGATATCCGTATCTTCGCCGATGAATTTTTCCGAGCCCTTCGTGCCGCAACCCCGAAAGATAGCCTCTAACCTGCTCTGGACGCCGCAGGGGGTGGTGCGTTCGCCGCTCGCGACCCTCGACGCCGACGGCCGGGTGCTCTGCGTGGAACAATGCCCGGATCCCGACCGCCGTGCCGCGACGGAGTTCTATGCCGGTTTGCTGGTCGCGGAGTTTCCGGCGGCGTTCCGCGAGGCGTTCGAGCGGTTGAAAACCGACGGACGGCCCCTCTCGGAGTCCCTCGCCGAGTGCGTGCCTGCGCCCGGCGGCGTGCCGGTGATCATCTCGGGCCTCGATTACGATACCCTGCTTCCGACCTCCCGGTCGCGGATCCGCCGGCTGTGACGCTTTGCAGGCTCCGCGTCAGATCGTCAGATGCTCTTCGACCGTCCGGCGCAGGTAGTTGTCGTCCAGATGGGTGTAGATC
>CAMWWU010000097.1 GCA_947178025.1 uncultured Alistipes sp.
ACGTGCCGTGATCGCCGTGATGGGCAATCTGAATCCGCTGCTGCGCGATACGGCCCGATATCTTCACTTTCGAGGAGTTGCAGCCGCACAACACGGCCGCAGCAGCCATCGTAACCCAAAGCGTCTGTCTGTTCATTGACGTAATGTTTCTCGGTTAATAGAACAAATATAACGAATTTCCCGGAAAAAGTACCCGCCTACTTCGACGAATTGCGGTAGGAGGAGTTGTTTTTCTGGAAATTCCGGTTGTGCTGCGCCCGGTTTTTCTGCTGCTGGCGCTGCTGCTGCGGCCGGAAGCCCTTCTGCGGACGCGCCGAAAAGTGCTGTTTGTAGTCGCTTCGGAGATTATTCAAGGCCACTTCGTCGATCTCGATGGCATCTGCGGACATACGTCTGATGTCTTTTACGATCACCTCGTTGTTGGGATGCTCCTGGTTGTATTCGAAGCTCTTCGTGCGCATGTAGCGGGCCAGGTTGTCGACCGTCCGGGCCACGGTCTGCGCATCCTGCTCGGAGGCCAGACCGCCGATCATCCGCTCGACGTACTTGCCGTAATGCTTGTAGGCGATCCGGCTCTGCGTGTAGGGCATGCGGCGGGGCGCCACGGTGAGCTCCTGACGCGACGGGCGCGGATAGGGCGAATCGACATCGAGCTGAAAATCAGACATGATGAAGAGATGATCCCACAGCTTGTGGGTGAAGTCGGCCGTATCGCGCAGCAGCGGATTCAGATTGCCCATCACGGCGATCACGGCACGTGCCTGCCGGTTGCGTTCGCGACGGTCCTCGATCTCGGAGAGCGAGTCGATCATTTCATGGATGTGGCGTCCGTACTCGGGCAGGTACAACTTGCGTCGTGTGTAGTTGTAATTCTTTTTCATAATGTATTGGCGGCTCCCGAAACTATCGTTTTTCGTCCGTCCCGCACGCCGGGCAGGCGGAGTCGATGAGCCGATTCGGATTGTTTTTCCGGACCCTCCGCACGTTTGGCGTCGCCCCTCGGGATTGGGTTTAGCGTGCGGAAAATCATAACTTTGGAGCTCGGATGGCGCTGCGCGGCGATGATTCCGCGCCGCACGGCGTCCGGGCCGACGTTTCCGAAGGCAAAAGTAGACAAAAATTCAGTAAAAACAAGCTATGGCAAAGGTTTTAATTCTGGACCATTCAAAAAGTATGCGAAACACGCTGCGCGAGCGGCTCGAATACGAGGGGTTCTCGGCCGAGGCCGCCGAAGACGAGGCATCCGCGGCATCGCTGTGCGAAAAGATTCCGTTCGATCTGATCCTCTCGGACTCCGGGACCCGAATCCCCGGCACCGACACGCCTTTCATCGTCCTCGCCGGCCAGGGCACCATCGACTCGGCGGTCGAAGCCGTGCGCAACGGCGCCCGGGACTACCTGACCAAGCCCATAGACATGAACCGCCTGTTGCAATCGGTCCGCAAGGCCATCGACGACCCGCAGCCCGCTCCGTCCGCTCCGGCTCCGACCGTGCGCCGCCGCCGGTCGCGCGGCATGCACGCCGAGCAGATCATCGGCACCTCGGAGCGCATCGAGCAGGTGCGGCGCCTGATCGACAAGGTGGCCCCGTGCGAAGCCCGCGTGCTCATCACCGGCGAAAACGGCACGGGCAAGGAGCTCGTCGCGCGCTGGATGCACGCCAAGAGCAACCGCACGGCAGCGCCGTTCGTCGAGGTCAACTGTGCGGCGATCCCCTCGGAGCTGATCGAAAGCGAGCTCTTCGGCCACGAACGGGGCGCCTTCACCTCGGCCATCAAGCAGCGGCGGGGCAAGTTCGAGCAGGCCGACGGCGGCACGCTCTTCATGGACGAGATCGGCGACATGTCGCTCGCGGCGCAGGCCAAGGTGCTGCGCGCCTTGCAGGAGAACAAGATCTGCCGCGTCGGCAGCGACAAGGACATCGACGTCGACGTCCGCGTGCTGGCCGCCACGAACAAGGACCTGCGGGAGGAGATCCGCAAAAACAACTTCCGCGAAGACCTCTACCACCGGCTGGCGGTGGTCGTCGTCAAAGTACCGCCCCTGCGCGACCGGAGCGAGGACATTCCGCTGCTGGTGGACCACTTCCTGCATGCGATCGCCGCCGAATACGGCACCCCCGTCAAGCGGATCGACGACGACGCCCTCGCAGCGCTCTCCGCAATGCCCTGGACGGGCAATATCCGCGAGCTGCGCAACGTCGTCGAACGGCTGACCATCCTCTCCGAGGAGCGCATCACCCTCGCCGACGTGGAGTGTTTCTGTTGAATCTCCGCCGACCGCAAAGAAAAAGAGTTGCCCCGAGCGGGCAACTCTTCTCTTTTCTGTCGACCGGACGACTATCGGATGACGGCCGCGCGGTTGGCTTTCTGGTTGTTCTGATAGGGGTTGTGCTGATCGCCCTTGCCCTCGTAGGTGAGCTGCTTGGGATCCACGCCCTTGCTTACCAGGTAGTCGTATACGTTCTTGGCACGATTCTCCGACACGCGCTGGTTGCCGGCAGCCGTACCGGTCTGGTAGTCGGCGTGACCCTCGATCGTGTAGACCTTGTTCTTGGGACCGTTCTTGATGAGGTCGGCCATCAGGTCGAGACGGGTCTTCTCCTTGGCGGTCAGCTTCGACGTGCCGTAATCGTAGAGGATCGTCGTCGCAGGCGTCTCCACGGTCTTCACCGGAACGGCCTTGGCGGCAGCGGCTGCCTTCTTGGCGGCCTCGGCCTCCTTGCGGGCTGCCTCCAGAGCGGCGGCCATGCGGGCATTCTCGGCATTGGCAGCATCCAGTGCCGACTTGCCGTCGGCTACGGCCTGCTGGAAAGCACGGATATCATCGGCCGTATAACCCGGCACGCCGCGCTGCCAGCCGCGCTGGTTGAAGCGGTAGGATACGCCGGCCGTGGCGCTGAAACCGAGTCCGTAGTTGCCGGACATGGCGACGGGAGCGATCTCCGACTTGACGACCATACCCTTGAGTTCGATGTTGAAGTCGACCGAAGGCGACAGACGGAACTTGTTCAACAGACCGTAGGTGAATGCGAGCTCCTGGGTCGTACCCCGGCCCGTCTGACGCTGCGCACCGTCCGTGAAGTTGCCGGTCATGTAACCGAAGCCGCCGAAGAGCACGGCATAGTAGGCACGATCCTCGCGGTAGCCGCCGATCCAGTTCGACAGATTGGCCATCACGTCCGTATGCACGAACAGGTAGGGCCACTCCGCCTTTTCGGACTGCATCTGAGCGTCGAAGTTATTGAAATATCCGCCTTGCAGCTGCAAGCGCAGACCCAGCACGGGATGCACCCATTTGGTCGCCGAGACATTGCCCTCGAAACCGATGCGGTCGCCGAAAGAGCCGACATTGGAACCGGTCGAGAAGAAAGTTCCTGCGCCGAGACCGGCCGAAACCTCCCAGTTATCCCAGAAACCGTTGGAAACGAACCCGGCGCAACTGGGTTTCTTAGGCGTCTCCTGCGCACCTGCGGTGAGGGTGAAGAGAGCCAAAACGATTGCAAGTAAAGTTCTTTTCATTTCAATCTGTTATTTTCTGTGTTCTGCTTTCGCGTATAATTTGCGGTAAAATTAGAAAAAATCCGGTAATCGGACAACTTTTTCTGCAAAAATAAGGCAAAACCGGAGATCGCCCGGCAAAAAAAAGCCCGGACACACGGTCCGGGCCTATCGTTCAGCGCATTCGGCGCATCAGCCGCACTTGGAGTAGCCGCACGACATGCAGGTCAGACAGCCGTTCTGATAGGCCATGTTCTCCTGCCCGCAGCTCGGGCACTTGCCCTTGGACTTCGTGCCGTCGACGATGTACTGTTTCAGCGCACGGCAGACGCCCGTCTTCCAGGTGTTGATCGACTCGCTGTCGAGATGCAGCGACTCGATGAGCGAGACGGTCTTCTCGATCGGCATGCCGTGGCGCAGCACGCCCGAGATGAGCTTCGCATAGTTCCAGAACTCCTCGTTGAACAGACGCGAAATGCCGCCGATCGTGTTCGTATAGCCGTATCGGTCGGTATACTGGAAGTCGTAACGCTTCGAACCGTCCTCCTCGCGCACCTTGATGATGAATCCCTTGCGGATCTTCGGCGGGATGTACATGGCATCCTCCTCGATCTTTCCGGTGAAGACCTCGTAGGGGCGGCCGTCCTGCAGTCCGACGAAGGCGATCCAGTCCTCCTTGCCGTTCTTGAAGCGGACGATATCGGCCGGAATCGACTTCGGACGCTTGCGCACCTGCCCCGGCTGGTCGGCCGACTGCTTCTTCTTCGAATTTTTGTCGAGCAGCACGCCGTCGCGGCAGCCGTCGCGATAGACCGTCACCCCCTTGCAGCCGCACTCCCAGGCCGTGCGGTAGACATCGGCCACGAGCGCCTCCGAAACGTTGTTCGGCAGGTTCACCGTCACCGAGATCGAGTGGTCGACCCACTTCTGGATCGCGCCCTGCATCTTGACCTTGGCCACCCAGTCGATGTCGTTGGCCGTAGCCTTGTAGTAGGGCGACGCGGCGACCCACTCGTCGAGCTCGGCGTCGGAGATCGATGCGAGGCGCGACGTATCGTATCCGTTGGCGTCGAGCCACTTGACGAAGTTATGGTGGTAGACGTTGTACTCCTGGAACTTCTCGCCCGTCTCGTCCACGTAGTCCACGTGCGTGTCGACGTCCGAGGGGTTGATCTTGCGGCGGCGCTTGTAGACCGTGCGGAAGACGGGCTCGATGCCCGAGGTGGTCTGCGACATGAGCGACGTGGTGCCCGTGGGGGCGATCGTCAGCATGGCGATGTTGCGGCGTCCCACGGCGACCATCTTGGCATAGAGTTCCGGATCGGCCTCGCGGATGCGGGCGATCATCGGATTCTCCTGCTCCTTGGCGGCGTCGTATACGGGGAAAGCTCCGCGCTGGGCGGCCATCTCCACCGAAGCGCCGTAAGCGGCCAGCGCCAGCGCCTTCTGCACCTCGACGGCGAAAGCGATCGCCTCCTCCGAGCCGTAGCGCAGCCCCAGGGCGGCGAGCATATCGCCCTCGGCCGTGATGCCCAGGCCCGTGCGGCGGCCCTTCTGAGCCATCGTGCGGATCTTCTTCCACAGATCGAGCTCCACGCGGCGCACGTCGGGATCCTCGGGGTCGTTCTCGATCTTCTCGATAATGAGCTCGACCTTCTCCAGTTCGAGGTCGATGATGTCGTCCATCATGCGCATGGCCTTGCCCACGTGCTCGCGGAACTTGTCGAAGTCGAACTTCGCCCCGGCCGTGAACGGCGCATCGACATAGCTCAGCAGGTTGAGAGCCAGCAGACGGCACGAGTCGTAGGGGCAGAGCGGAATTTCGCCGCAGGGGTTCGTCGACACGGTGACGAAGCCTTCGTCGGCGTAGCAGTCGGGCACGCTCTCGCGGATGATCGTATCCCAGAAGAGCACACCGGGCTCGGCCGACTTCCAGGCGTTGTGGATGATCTTGTCCCAGAGCTTCTTCGCGTCGATATCCTGCTCGTACTGAGGCTCGGACGACTTGATGGGGAACTGCTGGTGGTATTTCCCGCCGGCCTGCGCCGCACGCATGAACTCGTCGTCGAGCTTGATCGAGACGTTGGCGCCGGTCACCTTGCCCGTATCGACCTTGGCGTCGATGAAGCGCTCGGCATCGGGGTGCTTGATCGAGAGCGAGAGCATCAGCGCTCCGCGGCGGCCGTCCTGTGCCACCTCGCGCGTCGAGTTGGAGTAACGCTCCATGAAGGGGACGATACCCGTCGACGTAAGGGCCGAATTGAGCACGGGGCTGCCCGTGGGGCGGATGTGCGAAAGGTCGTGGCCCACGCCGCCGCGCCGCTTCATCAGCTGCACCTGCTCCTCGTCCATGCGGAAAATGCCGCCGTAGGAGTCGGCCGGATTGCGATGGCCGATGACGAAGCAGTTCGACAGCGACGCCACCTGGAAGTTATTGCCGATGCCGGTCATCGGACCGCCCTGCGGAATGACGTAGCGGAAGTGGTCGAGCAGCGCGAAGATCTCCTCGCGGGACATCGGCTCGGGGTATTTGCGCTCGATGCGCTCGATCTCCGCGGCGATCCGCTCGTGCATCTCGCGCGGCGTCGTCTCGTAAATATTGCCGAACGAGTCCTTGAGGGCGTACTTGCTGACCCACACCGTCGCCGCGAGGTCGTCGCCGTCGAAATAGCGCTTCGACTGGGCGACCGCATCGTTGTAGTCCACCTTCTGAGGCTCCTCGGCCTTGATAGCTTTTGACATGACGAAATATATTGTTTTTCAGATTACAATCTCCGTGTCGGACAAAATCCGAGTTTACAAAAATGATGTTTTTTCCGCAATATTCCCAATTCCGCCGGGCAATTTTATCCACAAATTATCTACAAAAGAAAGCGCATGCGCCCCAAGTCGTTGAGGCGCACCCGCAAACCCGTTCGAAAGATTGCGCAAGCGGCGCACCGGTGTCGGACGCACCCCTGCGCGCACCGGCGCACCGGCGGATCACTTCACCGCTACGGCGTCGATCTCGACCAGCGCCCCCATCGGCAGCGCGGCCACCTCGTAGCACATGCGGGCCGGCATCCGCTCGGTGAAGAACTCGGCATAGACGGCGTTCATGGCGGCGAAGTCGCCGATCGACTGCAAGAGCACGGTCGTCTTCGCCACATCCGAGAAGTCGTAGCCCGCCTCGCGGAGGATATGTCCCAGGTTCGTGAGCGACTGCCGGGTCTGCGCCTCGATACCCTCGGGCATCTTGCCGACCGCCGCATCGACGGGCAGCTGGCCCGATACGTAGAGTGCGCCGCCGGCCTCCACGGCCTGCGAGTAGGGGCCCACTGCTTTGGGAGCAGCGGGCGAAGCGATGATTTTTTTCATGGCGGTTGTTTTGTTTCCGACAAAGATACGCGATTTTCCCGTATCTTTGCCCTACAAAACGAACGATTATGAAACTTTCACTCAAAATCGCGCTCCTGGCAGCCGTGGCGGCGCTTCTGGCCGGCTGCTGCGCCTGCCGCACCTATCAGAAGCGCACCCGCAGACCGCTCGTGGAGACCCGGTGGCAGCTCATCCGCCTGGGCGGCAAGACCGTACAGCCCGAGGAGGGGAGCTTCACGATCCTCTTCGCCGCCGAGGGTACTCTCTCGGGCACCGGAGCCTGCAACCGCCTCACGGCGCACTACGAGGCGGACGACACCCGCGCCCTGAAGATCGGCCCGGTCGCCGCGACCCGGATGACCTGTCCCGATCTGGCGCTCGAACAGGAGTTCGTCGCGGCCATGGAGTCGACGACCCACTACGACATGGACGGCCCGATGCTGATGCTGCTCTGCGACGGAGAGCTGCGGGCCGTGCTCCAGGCGCTGCCGGCCGAACAGAAATAACGAAAGCGGGGAGTTCTTCCCCGCTTTTTTTTACGCACCTTCGGCTCCGGTCAGAAAAATACGGCGTCTTCGCTCTCCGCACCGCCCTCGCGGGGCACCTCCAGCACCTCGCGCTGCTGCCGTTCGTAGAGCTCGCCCCGCAGCTTCCGGAGCACGGAGATCTCCTGCTCCATCCGCTCGATCTCGGGCCACTCCTCGCGCAGCGCCTGCATCGGCTTGCTGAATCCGGGCAGCTGCCTCTGATAGGGAATCGGGCGCCCGACGGCCTCGAGATACTCCCCGATGCGACGGGCGATCGCCCGGTTGCGCACGCGCTTCGCCTCCGTGAAAGCCTCGTAGGCCGGCTGATAGTCGGGATTGTCGCGCCGCAGACGGGCGTACATCTCCTGATACCCTTCGTAGTTGGGCCGACGGCGCGCATCGTCGGTTTTCAGGTCGCGCACCCGCACATACTCCGCATGCAGCTTCTCGTAGGCCGGATCGGTCCGCAGCACCTCCGTATAAGCGCTGTCCGCAGCCAGAAAATCCCGGTGTAGAGCCGCGATTTCGGGCACCGTGTCGCACAGCGCCCGGCTGCTTACCCCCGGAAATTCGGATACGTCGATCGTCAGCCGCGCCCGGTCGGCATACTCTATATAGCGGTTCCAGACGAAATAGCTCAGCTCCGCCCGGCACCGCTCGATCTCGCGGTCCACCCGCTCCAGCCTCGCGCCGATATCGGCTGCCGGGAGTTCCGTCCGGGGATTTTTCGCCGCCGCGTCGGCGCCTCCCGCCGCCGTCAGCAACAGCGCCGCGAGGCCGATCAGTTCTTTTCGCATCGTTTTCATCGTTTTTCAGTCGTTCAAATTTATGAAATTTTCCGATTTCTGCATCCAATAGATGCGGCGGAAGGAGAAATTCCACAAAAAATCCGCCGGGATTTTCTTACCTTTGTTTCGATGCTTCTTACCGACGACACCACCCGCAGCGATGCGGAACTGCTGGAACGCTACCGCACGGAGCGGCGCACCGAATGGTTTGCGACGCTCTATCTCCGCTACGCGGAACTCGTCTACGGCCTCGCCCTGCGCTACCTGGGCAGCCGCGCCGATGCCGAGGACGCCGTCATGCAGCTCTTCGAGGAGCTCGCCGAGAAGGTGCTGCGGCACGACATCGCCTGTTTCCGCACGTGGCTCTATTCGGTCGCGCGCAACCACTGTCTGATGCGGCTGCGCCGCTCCGGCAAACACCCGCCCGCCCCGCTCGCCCACGATCCCGAAGACGATGCGACGGTCGAACTGCTCGCCGACCGCGAAGCCCGCGAGCACCGGCTGGAGCTGCTCGCCGCCTGCCTGGAGCGGCTGCCCGAGCCGCAGCGGCGCAGCATTCGGCTCTTTTTCTTCGACGATCTCTCCTACGCCGACATCGCCG
>CAMWWU010000098.1 GCA_947178025.1 uncultured Alistipes sp.
AACCATACACATTCGACTTGGTGAATCGCGAGTTTCAGTATGCCAACTACATGAACGAATACTGCTACAAGGTGTTTGGTAATTGTACTTACGAGAGCCGGGACTACTCGATGGACAAGCGGACGGAGCAATTGCAGGCGGCGACCAAGGGCAATGGGATCAACATTGTATTGCTTGGTGATGTATTTACGGATGTGGACATCGCGACGGGCTTCTACCGCGATGCGATGGAGTTTGCCATGGAGTCGTTCTTCTCGGTTGAGCCGACGAAAACCTATCGTGAGTATTTCAATGTGTACATGGTATATGCCGTGTCGAAGAAAAGACAAATAGGTAAGATGTATGTCACTGATAGTGCGTTGTGGACGTACTATGATACTTCCGTATCTATATTTACAGATATTGTTGGTACTCCCCATAAAGTAGATGAATATGTGGCCGCTGTGCAAAATACCTCCATCAAAATTCCATGTGCTATCATTAATAACGATATGAGAGGTAAGTTTACCTTATTTACATCTTCATCGAAGACTTACGCATATGCAGGATTGTATTCGAGAACATACTTAAGAAGAATGATTCACCATGAATTTATCGGCCATGGATTTGGATTGCTTGGAGATGAATATGGCCATCCGCTTAATTGGGAAATACCAGAATCCCAAAAGAGTAGAATCCGTTCTTTTCAGCAAGACGGAAGTTACTTGAATATTTCGTTAACCAAAGATCCGACAGCAGTCCCTTGGGCTCATATGATTGGCCATCCGCGCTATCCGGAAGTCGGCGTGGCTGGATCTGGGGCGACTTACATGACAGGAGTATGGCATTCTACACCGGACGGCCTTATGGGAAGTAAGGTATCTACGTTTAATCCTGTATGCCGAGAACTGATTGTCAGACGGATTCTCACTTTGGCTGGAGAGGAGTACACGTTCGAGAAATTTTTGGAAAAGGATGTTGCATCGACTCCGACCATGATCGATACTCGTCTACTTCTGATCTCTCCGGAGTACCGGCATTGTCCGCCGATATACATCGGCGAAAAATAGGGTGCGCTTTTCGACCGACGGGGGCCTGCGGGCTCCCGTTTTTTTTCGGCCCGGACATACGGAATCCGAAAAAAATCCGTATATTTATCCGATGAACCGGACCTTTCGTTTTCCGGTCGAGGATGGATATGCAAAGAGTGAAATACATACTGCTGGCAGCGGCGATCTGGGCGGCGGACGCGGTGGCGGCTGCCGGCATCGAGTTCCGAACCCTCTCCGTCGACGAGGGGCTCTCGCAGAGCACCGTGCTGGCGCTGGCGCAGGACCCGCTGGGGCGCGTCTGGATGGGTACGCAGGATGGACTGAACCGTTACGACGGCTATGCGTTCACGGTTTTCCGGCACAACGGCGACGATCCGACGACGCTCGGCGACAACTATGTCTATTCGCTGCTGGCCGACGGCGGCCGCATGTGGATCGGCACGGCATCGGGCCTCTCCTGCTTCGATGCCGCGACGGGATGTTTCGAGAACTATACGCTCGACGGGCGCGCCATGCCCGTCTCCGACATCGCCGCCGCCGAGGACGGGAGCCTGATTCTCGCCACGGCATTGGGCGTCGTGTCGTTCGACCGCACGACCCGCCGGCTGGAGATCCGCTCCTTTCTGAAAGATGTCGGCGTACACTCGATCTGCCCCTGCCGCGACGGCTTCCTGCTGGGCACCTCGGGCGGTGTGTACAGCTATTCGCCCACCTACGGCAATGCGGTCCGCATCCTGCCGCAGCTGGCCCGCTACGACGTGGCGAGCATCGTCGCCGACGGCGACGGATTCTGGGTGGCGACCCACGGCAACGGGCTCTTCCGGCTCGACGCCTCGTTGCAGGTCTGCGGCCGCTATTCGGCGTCGGAGTACCCCGGACTGGCTTCGGACTACATCCGCGTGCTCAAGACCGATGCCGACGGACGGCTCTGGATCGGCACCTTCGACGGCCTTTCGATCCGCGATCCCCGGACGGGCGAGTTCCGGCGGTGGGTCCACACGGCCGATCCCGGGGCGCTGAGCCACAACTCGATCCGCTCGATCTTCATCGACAGCCAGCAGGGCGTCTGGCTCGGAACCTACTACGGCGGCGTGAACTACTACCATCCGCAGGCCAGCCGCTTCGAGGTGGTGCGGAACATCCCGTCGCGCAACTCGCTCGGCGACAACACGGTGAGCTGCATCGTCGAGGAGCCGGCCGGGTCGCTCTGGATCGGCACCAACGACGACGGCGTGAACCTCTGGGACCGTCGCACGGGGCGCTTCACCGACTACAACACCGATAACGGGGCCCTGTTGTCGAACAACATCAAGTGCATCCTGCCCGACGGGCGCGGCAACCTCTGGATCGGCACCCATGCCGGCGGTCTGAGCCGCATGGAGATCGCCACGCGCCGCACGCGCCACTATCCGGTCAACGACACCTCGATTCCGATCAACAACAGCTGCTATGCGCTGCTCGACAACGGCGACGGCACGCTGTGGGTGGGTACGCTCAACGGACTGCTCGCCTTCGACCCGGCTGTCGGGCGCTTCACGCATCATTTCTGCACCGACTGCGAACCGCGGCTCGGGGCGCTGCCGATCAATGCGCTGCTGCGCGACTCGAAGCGCTGCGTCTGGATCGGCACCGGATCGGGGCTCTTCCTCTACCGTCCGGCGACGCACGAGGTGCGCTCGCTCGAACTCTACGATGCCGGGGACGAAAAATCCCCCCCCCGGGTCCGGGAGGCCGCGGTGATGTGTCTGGCCGAGGATTCGCGGCATAATGTCTGGATCGGGACGCGCCAGGGGCTCTTCCGCTACGACGAGGAGGGCGCCTGCGTGCACTTCACGACGGCCGACGGCCTGCCCAACGACATTGTGTTCGGCATGCTCGAAGATGAACTCGGGCGCCTCTGGATCTCGACCAACGGCGGCCTGGCCTGCTTCGATGCGGGCGACGCTTCGTTCCGCACCTATACCTGGCGCGACGGGCTGGCCAACAGCCAGTTCAACCCCGGGGCCTGCTACAAGGGGCGCGACGGCGTGTTCTACTTCGGCGGCATCGGCGGTCTGACCTGCTTCCGGCCGCACGAGTTGGTCGACAACCCCTTCACGCCGGCCGCGCAGATCGTCGGGGTCGACGTGGCCGATGCGGGCGACGACCGGCGCGTGCGCATCGAGCGCGATTCGCTCGGACGGGTGGTCGAGGCGGCCTTCCCCTCCGTAAGGAACATCTTCTCGGTACGCTTCGTGGCGGTCAATCCGCTCTCGGGCGGCCGCAATACCTTCGCCTATAAGCTGGAGGGCTTCAACACCCGCTGGTACGACACGCGGAATCTCGAAGCCTCCTACTCCAACCTCAAGCCCGGAAGCTACACCTTCCGCGTGCGGGCCGCCAACAGCGACGGCCGCTGGAGCGACGACGTGTCCGAAGTCCGCATCCGGGTGCTGCCGATGTGGTGGCAGACCCTTTCGGCCCGGATTCTGTGGGTGCTGCTCACGTTAGGGGCCCTCGCGGGCATGGTGCTGGCGGTGCTGAGCCGCATGAAGATGAAGATGCAGCTGCACCTCGAACGCATGGAAAAGGAGCAGATCGGCGAACTGAGCCAGGAGAAGATCCGCTTCTACGTCAACCTCTCGCACGAGTTGCGCACGCCGCTGACGCTCATCGTGTCGCCGTTGCAGGAGATCCGCGAACACGGCACGGTCGACAAGTACGTCGCCTCGCGGCTCAACTACGTCTACCGCAACAGCCTCAAGCTGCTGCACCTGGTCAATCAGCTGCTCGACTACCGCAAGGCCGAGCTGGGCGTCTTCCGCATGAAGGTCGCCGAGCAGGATGTCGACGGCATCGTGGCCGAGGTCTTCTCGATGTTCGAGGAGGTGGCGCAGAACCGCGACATGGATTACATGCTGAACTCCGAGCTGCGGGGCGAATTGCTGCCCGTCGACCGGATGTTCATCGAGATGATGCTCACCAATCTGCTCTCCAACGCCTTCAAGTTCACGCCCGACGGCGGCAGCATCCGCGTATCGCTGCTGCGCGGCGAGGGGTGTTTCCGTCTGGCGGTGCGCGACAGCGGGGCAGGGATGTCCGCCGAGCAGCAACGACACGCTTTCGACCGCTTCGGAGGCTCCGGCGAGGGGCTCGGCCTCTCGATCGTCCGCCGCATCGTCGAGCTGCATCAGGGAACGATCGTGCTCCGCAGCGAGCAGGGCAGCTTCAGCGAGTTTGTCATCACGCTGCCCGACGACCTTTCGGTCTACCCCGAGGAGAAGCGGGCCCGGGCCGACGACGTGCGCGGCTCGATCATCCGCGATGCCGAGCAGTTCCTGCCCGACGAGTGGTCGGGCGAGAACGGCGCCGACCTCGTGCCGTCGGGCGAGCCGGCCGACGAGGAGCGCGACACGCTGCTGCTGGCCGAGGCCAACGGCGAGGTGAGCAGCTACATCGCCGAGCACTTCAAGCGCCACTACGACGTGCATGTCGTCGCCGACGGCAACGAGGCGCTCGAACTGCTCAAGAGCCTCGAACCCGATCTGATCATCGCCGACCGCATGCTGCCCGGCATCGACGGGCTGAAGCTCTGCCGGATGGTGAAGCAGAACATCCGCACGTGCCACATCCCCGTGGTGCTGCTCGCGCCCGACGGCGGGGTCGAGGAGCAGATCGCCGGCACCGAGGCGGGTGCCGACGCCTACCTGCCCATGCCGCTCTCGGTGTCGCTGCTGCGTGCCAAGGTGCAGAACCTGCTGAAGGTGCGCTACCGCATGCGCCACCGCTATTCGGACGACGCGGAGATCGATCCCGACAAGATCACCTCCAACTCGATGGACGGCGAGTTTCTCAAGAAAGCGATCCGCATCGTCGAGGAGAACATGGACAACGAGGAGTTCTCGTCGAACGACTTCAGCAAGGCGCTCTGCATGAGCCGTTCGAACCTGCATCTGAAGATGAAGTCCATCACGGGCGAGTCAGCCACGAAGTTCATCCGCAAGATCCGCTTCAACTACGCCTGCAAACTGCTGCTCGAACACAAGTATTCGATCTCCGAGATCAGTTCGATGGTGGGCTTCAGTTCGCCCTCCTACTTCGCCACGAGCTTCAAGAAGCACGTCGGATGCCTCCCCACGGAGTATGTCCGCAATCGCAGCAAGTCCGACCGCGAGAACGGATAGGGCGGGGCCGGCTCCGCGTTCGCAGCAAGCAAAAGGCTGTCCCCGTCGGGGACAGCCTTTCGCTTGCGATTACCGTCGGGGGTGTGCCCCCGTCACGGATGTTATTTGAAGAAGATCGAGGAGATCTCCTTGTAGTTGTGTACGCGTTCGATGACGTCGGCGAAGATGTCGGCGACGCTCAGCACCGTGAACTTGTGCAGGTCGCGGTCGGGGTTGAGCGGAATGGTGTTGGTGACGATCACCTCCTGCAGGGCGCTCTGGTTGATGCGGTCGTAGGCCGGTCCCGAGAGCACGGGGTGGGTGATGGCGGCACGCACGCTCTTCGCGCCGCGGGCCATGAGCATGTCGGCAGCCATGCAGATCGTGCCGGCGGTGTCGATCATGTCGTCGACGATCAGCACGTTGCGGCCCTCGACGTCGCCGATGGCGGTCATCTTGCCCACGACGTTGGGTTTCGCACGCTCCTTGTGCGAGATGATGATCGGCGTGCCGAGCAGTTTGGCGTAGGTGTTGGCGCGCTTGGCACCGCCCATGTCGGGCGCTGCGATCGAGAGATCCTCGATATTGAGGCTTCGGATGTAAGGTACGAAGATGCCGCTGGCGTAGAGTGCGTCGACGGGAATGTCGAAAAATCCCTGGATCTGATCGGCGTGCAGGTCCATCGTCATCACGCGGTCGACGCCCGCAGCCATCAGCAGGTTGGCTACCAGCTTGGCGCCGATCGGTACGCGGGGACGGTCCTTGCGGTCCTGACGCGCCCAGCCGAAGTAGGGGATGACGGCCACGACCTTATAGGCCGAGGCGCGGCGTGCGGCGTCGATCATCATCAGCAGCTCCATCAGATTGTCCGAGGGCGGGAAGGTCGACTGGATGATGAATACCGTGCATCCGCGGATCGACTCGTTGTAGCAGGGCTGGAACTCGCCGTCGCTGAACTTCAGGATTTCCGAGTGTCCGAGCGTGGTTCCGAAGCTCGCGGCGATCTTCTCGGCCAGGTACTCCGAGCCGCGTCCGGCGAAGATTTTGATTTTGTGGATAGCCATAAGATACGAGGATTTTTTTGACGCTGCAAATATAGGACAATGCGGCGAAAAAACGTGCCGTGCGGACCCTCTTTTTTCGACAATCGATCAAAAAACGCGATTATTTTCCCGGCAGGTCAATCTTCTGTCGCCGCTTCGCGGAGCGTATTCGGTTTTTCGAGGCACGAGGCGATGAAGTCGAGCAGCTCTTCGCGTCCCGTGCTCCGCTCCGACGAGGTGAGAAGCATCGGCGGCAGCTCCTCCCACTGCTCGCGCAGGGCCGTGGCGAAGCGCTCCATGCTGCGGCGGGCCTGCGTGGCCGAGAGCTTGTCGGCCTTGGTGAAGACGATGCCGAACGGAATGCCGTTCTCGCCGAGCATCTCGATGAATCGCAGGTCGATCTTCTGGGGTTCGAGCCGCACGTCCACCAGCACGAAGAGGTAGTGCATCTTCTCGCATCGCAGCACGTAGTCGGTGATGATCTTGGCGAAGTCGCCGCGCATGCTCTTCGACGTGCGGGCGTAGCCGTAGCCGGGCAGGTCGACCAGATACCAGCGGTCGTCGATGCGGAAGTGGTTGATAAGGCGCGTCTTGCCCGGCGTGCCCGAAACCTTGGCCAGCCCGGTGCGCCCCGTGAGCATGTTGATGAGCGACGATTTGCCCACGTTGCTGCGTCCGATGAACGCGATGTCGGGCAGGTCGTCTTTCGGGACCTGCGAGATGCGCTCCGAGGAGCAGCGGAATTCGGCTTTGTGGATCTGCATCGGTGGCGGGGGTTAGTATCCGAGGATGCGGAGCATCGAACGCCACGACTGCTCCTTGGCGAACAGACGCGTATAATATTCGTTGTCCGACTTGTCGCGGTCGATGATGACGTGCTTCGGCGCCGGAATCAGGCAGTGCTGGATGCCTCCGAAGCCGCCCAGCGACTCCTGGTAGGCTCCCGTGTGGAAGAATCCGATGTACTGCGTGTTGCCTGCTTCGAGTTTCGGCAGGAAGATCGCATTGGTGTGGCACTCCGAGTTGTAGAAATCCTCGCTGTCGCAGGTCAGGCCGCCGAGGAACACGCGCTGGTACTCCTTGTCCCAGTTGTTCACGGCGAGCATGATGTAGCGCTGGTTGATGCCCCACGTATCGGGCAGGGTGGTGATGAACGACGAGTCGATCATGTACCAGTTCTCGCGGTCGTTCTGCTGCTTCTGATTGACGATCGAGTAGAGCGAAGCGCCGCTCTCGCCCACGGTGAACGAACCGAACTCGGTGAAGATGTTGGGCTCTTCGATGCCGTTGCGCTGGCAGATGTTCTTGATCTGCGCCACGATCTCCTCGGTCAGGTATTCGTAGTCGTATTCGAAGTTGAGCGAGTTTTTGATCGGGAATCCGCCGCCGATGTTGAGGCTGTCGAGCTCGGGACAGATCTGTTTCAGCTCGCAGTAGACGTTCATGCACTTGGCCAACTCGTTCCAGTAGTAGGCCGTGTCCTTGATGCCCGTGTTGATGAAGAAGTGGAGCATCTTGAGCTGGAACTTCTTGCTGTTCTTGAGCTTCGCCTTGTAGAAGTCCACGATGTCGTTGTAGCGGATTCCCAGGCGCGAGGTGTAGAAGTCGAACTTGGGCTCCTCCTCGCAGGCGATTCGGATGCCGACCTTGCACTTCTTGGTGAACGCGTCCTCGAAGAGGTCGAGCTCCTCCTTGTTGTCGAGCACGGGGATCGTGTTGATGAAGCCGTCGTTGACCAGTTGGGCGATGTTCTCGACGTACTGCGGACGCTTGAAACCGTTGCAGATGATGTAGCGGTCCTTCTCGATGATGCCGCTGTCGTAGAGTGCGTTGAGGATATGGATGTCGTATGCCGACGAAGTTTCGAGGTGGATGTCGTTCTTGAGCGCCTCTTCGAGCACGAACGAGAAGTGGCTCGACTTGGTGCAATAACAATAGTTGTACGAGCCCTTGTAGTCGACCTTGGCCATCGCTACGTTGAACATGCGCTTGGCCCGGCTGATCTGCTGCGAGATCTTCGGCAGGTAGGTGATCTTGAGCGGGGTGCCGTACTGCTTGATGAGTTCCATGAGCGGAATGTCGTGGAAATGCAGCTCGTTGTCCTCGACGGAAAACTCGTCCTGCGGGAAGTCGAACGATTGCTCGATCAGGTCGATGTACTTGTCTTTCATGCTTCGTTGGTTTCTTGTGTTGCGATCCGGCTTCGCTACATTGCAAATTTCGGAGCAAAGTAGCTCGATCGGATTGCGTTTCGGTTCGGGGATGCAAAGTAGGCGAATATTTTCCGGATTGCCAACACTTTGCCCGATTATTTTGAAAAAGCCCGGCAGATTTTGGTTTTTTCTGCGAAAAACGGTAATTTTGAACCGAAATTCAAAGAGTATATCCGGAAGTGTTGATTCGTGCCGTATCGAAATATCTGGAGGCGCACAAACGCCTCGTAGTTCCCCAGCTCGGGGCCTTTCTCGACAAGGAGCCGGGCGTGAGCCTCGTGTATTAGGAGTTTAGATAGAGCGAAGAGGGCGTGCTTGGACGGCGTGTGCGCGAGGCGGG
>CAMWWU010000099.1 GCA_947178025.1 uncultured Alistipes sp.
TCGAAGCGCAGTTCGGCCCGATCATCGACTACAACTTCACGGCCAACGTCGAGAAGGAGTTCGACCGCGTGGCCGAGGGCGACATCACGTGGGACCGCATGATCGGCGACTTCTACGGCCCCTTCCACCGGATGGTCGACACGGCCATCGGCACGCAGACCGACAAGCGCGCCCAGGCCCGCATCCTGGGCAACGACCCCGCGACCGGACACATCGTGAAGGCCCGCATCGGCCGCTACGGTCCGATGGTCGAGATCGAGGGCGAAGAGGGGGCCAAGGGCCGCTTCGCATCGCTCAAGAAAGGACAGCTCATCGAATCGATCACGCTCGAAGAGGCACTCGCGCTCTTCGCCCTGCCCCGCACGCTGGGCGAGCTGGACGGCGAGGAGCTGACGGTCGGCATCGGCCGCTACGGCGCCTACGTCCGCTACGGCAAGTCGTTCGCCTCGTTGCAGAAGGGCGACGATCCCTACACGATCGGCTACGACCGGGCCGTGGAGATCGTCCGCGCGCACAAGCAGGCGGCCGCTACGGCCAACAAGCCGCTCCGCAGCTTCGAGGAGGATCCCGACATGCTGGTCAAGAACGGCCGCTACGGCGCCTACATCGCCTATAAGGGCAAGAACTACCGGCTGCCGAAAGGCGCCAAGCCCGAGGAGCTGACGCTCGACGAATGCCTGAAGATCGTCGCCAACTCGAAAAAATAACCGCCGTCGCAGATAAAACGGAAGCCAACTCCCGATCAGTTCGCGCATGGCGGGCGCAACAGACAAGACACCCGAATCGTATATAGCGACCAAAAAACAATAACCCGATGAAAGGAATCCTCTCCCTGCTGGCGCTCTGCGCCCTCGGCACGGCAGTCGCACAGACTCCCGCCGCCGGAAACGAGCCGGAAGGCTACGTCTTCACCGACACGAAGATCATCCCCTCGACGCCCGTCAAGAACCAGAACCGCAGCGGCACCTGCTGGTGCTTCTCGACGATGACGATGCTCGAAAGCGAAATCATGAAGGCCGGCGGCCCCGAAATGCACCTCTCCGAGATGTGGATCGTGCGCCACTCGTTCATGGACAAGGCCGAGAAGTACGTCCGTCTGCACGGTCAGCTGAACTTCGCCGAGGGCGGCGCCTCGCACGACGTGACGGAGGGCATCGCCCGCCACGGCATCGTGCCGTTCGAGGTCTACCCCGGCCTGAACTACGGCACCGACAAACCCGACTTCCACGAGCTGACCGGAGCCCTGAAAGCCTATCTCGACGCCGTGATCGCCGCCGCCGAGAAGTCGCGCATGCCCCTCTCCACGGCCTGGAAGCGCGGATTCGACGCGCTGCTCGACACCTACTTCGGTCCGTGTCCCGAGACGTTCACCTTCGAGGGCAAGGAGTACACTCCGGCGTCGTTCGCCGCCTCGCTGCCCATCGACATGGCCGACTACGTGGATCTGACCTCGTACACCCACCAGCCGTTCTACAAGGAGTTCATCATCGAAGTGCCCGACAACTGGATGTGGTCGACGGTGTGGAACCTCCCGCTCGACGAGCTGATGGCCGTCATCGACAACGCCATCGCCGAGGGCTACACGATCGCCTGGGGCACCGACGTGAGCGAAAAGGGCTTCAGCCGCACGAAGGCGATCGGCATCATCCCCGAGGCCGACATCGACGGCATGAACGGCACCGAGGCCGAGCGTTGGGGCAAACTCACCGACAAGGAGAAGGAGGACGCCCTCTACAAGTTCGACAAGCCGGGCAAGGAGCGCACCATCACGCAGGAGATGCGCCAGATCGCCTACGACAACTACGAGACGACCGACGACCACGGCATGGTCATCGTCGGCACGGCGACCGACCAGGCCGGCAACGCCTACTTCAAGGTGCAGAACTCGTGGGACGCCCGTCCGCCCTACGACGGTTTCTGGTACTTCTCGCGTCCGTTCGTGGAGTACAAAACCATGTCGATCATGGTCAACCGCAACGCCATCCCGAAAGCGATCCGCAAGAAGCTGGGCTGGAAATAATCCGCCCCGAAAACCCCGCGCAAAAAGGGCTGTCCGCAACGGACAGCCCTTTCTTCATTCGGTTCTCAGCACCGGGCGGACCGAATCTTGCGCACGAAGGCCCGCCACTCCGGTTCGCGGAATCCGCCGCAGCATGCAGCCCGAAAGGGAGGAGAAAAGCACCGCGAGGCGCTCGCAACGATCCCCGATTCGATTTTTCCCACGGCGGCGACAGGTTACTCCTCGTCGATCTCCACCCCGAGCAGACGCACCAGATCGAGCGCCTGCCACCGGGCGATCTTCGCCCCCTGCAACTCGAACGACTCCGTGGCCCGCACATGCAGGCCCCGGATATCCGAATCGGCGAACGAGACCCCTGCGAGTCGGGTGCCGCTGAAATCCGCCTCCGAGAGGTCGCACCCGGCGAACTCCGTCCGCTCGAACCGGCAGTCGGCGAAGAACGCGCCGTGCAGCGCGCATCCGTCGAAACGCAGCTCGCGGCTGCGCACGGCCGCGAAACTCGCCAGTTCGCAGCGGCAGCGGTCGAACCGCACGTCGTACAGCACGGTCTCGGCAAAGTCCGCGCCGAGCAGTTTGCAGGCAAGGAACTCGACCCGCCGGAACGTCGCGCCGTGCAGATCGGCGTTCGAGAGGTCGCAATTCCGGAAAACGACATCCGAAAACCGCACGCCGCGCAGCGAACAGCCGACGAACGACGCCCCCGCGAACAGACACTCCGCCACCTCCGCATGCTCGGGCACCTCCGGCGGCATCGCACCGCCGAACGAACACCCGACGACCTCCTCCTCGTGCCGCAACCGTTCGGGATCGGTCGGCACGAGCCGTTCGGCAACCAACTGCGGGGATTTCATACGGTCAGAAGATAGAGACGACGATAAACCCCTCCTCGCAGCGCACGCCGAGTTCCAGGGGTACCTCTCCGACGATCCGGCCCGTCAGACGGCCGGACACCGGATCGGTTCGTTCGATCCGCAGGTCGTGCAGCAACTCCAGCCCGGGACGTCCGGCATACTTGTAGAGGGCCTCCTTGGCGCACCAGACGATGCCCGGCCACAGCGGGTCGTCGGAGAGCGACCGCTCCCCGGCCGTCATATAGCGCGACGCCACCCGTCCGAAGTCGCGCCCCGCGGATTCGATATCCACGGCGCAGCGAACGTCCGACAGCGCGACCGCGACACGGCCGCTGCAATGCGATACGGAGAGACAGATCGGATAATTGGCGATGACGGGGGCCCCGAGGGCATCGTAGCCGATCGCAGCGTCGGCACCGACCTCGCGCCGGACCACGGCCCGCCAGGCGAGAAACTCCCGGCGGCGCGCCGGAGGGAACTCCCGGGCGACGGCCAGCTCGTCGGGCGTCGCGGAGCGCTCCGCCTCGTCGAGGGGCGCCGGAGGCTCGATCACGAGACGCCTCATGGCAGATCGACGCGGATTTTGTCGATCCGATGCCCCTCCGTTTCGGCGATCGTAAAACGGATGGCGTGCGACGTGAAGACGTCGCCCTTGCGCGGAAAGTCGCGCTTGAGTTCGAGCATCAGACCCGCGAGCGTCTCGGCTTCGCCCCGCACGTCGGAGAAGGTCTCCTCGTCGAGCGACAGCACCCGCTCGAAGTCGCCGATATGGGTCTTGCCCTCGAACAGATAGCTCTTGGCGTCGAGACGCGTATAGAAGCTCTCGTCGTTGTCGCTCTCGTCCGAGATTTCGCCCACGATCTCCTCGATGATATCCTCCAGCGACACGAGCCCCAGCGTCGAGCCGTATTCGTCGACGACGATCGCCATATGGACCTTGTTCGACTGGAAATCGGCCAGCAGGTCGTTGATCTTCTTGTGTTCGGGGATGAAATAGGGTTTGCGCACGAGCCGCTGCCAGGCGAAGTCGTCGCCGTGGTTGATGTAGGGCAGCAGATCCTTGACGTAGAGCGTGCCGCGGATGTTGTCGATATCCTCCTCGTAGACGGGAATGCGCGAGAATCCCGACTCGATGATCGTGCGCTTGACGCATTCGTATCCGTCCGTCGTGTCGAGGGCCGTGATGTCGACACGGGGTTTCATGATCTCCTGCACCTCGGTATTGACGAAGTTGACGATCCCCGACAGCATCACCTGCTCCTCGGGACTCGCGCCCTGCGCCATGTCCACGGCGTCAGCCAGTTCGTCGAGCGAGATCTCGCTCTTGTGCGACGCCCGTTCGCTGATGCGGCTGCTCGCACGCACCAGCAGATAGGAGAGCGGGTAGAAGATCCACCGCAACAGCAGCAGCGGCCGCGCCACGAGCGACGCGAAGCGCATCGGAGCGGTCTGCGCCAGCACTTTGGGCAGGATCTCGCCGAAGAGCAGCAGCAGGAACGTCACCAGCACCGACTTGAAGAGGAACTCGAAGCGCACGAATACGAAGAGGGCGTCGATGATCTTCGACGTAAGGATGACGATGCAGATATTGACCAGGTTGTTGACGACCAAAATCGTCGCCAGCAGCAAATCGACGTCGCCCAACAGGCGCAGCACGGCTTCGGCCGATGCGGCCGCGCTCTTACGCAGCCGATGCACGTCGTTGTGCGAGAGGGAGAAGAACGAGGTCTCGGCGCCCGACACGAGCGCCGAAAGGCAGAGCAGCAGCAGCGACACGAGGCAGAGCGTCGCGATGGGCCCCGTAAAGCCGTTGAACTGAATCCAGTGGGTTTCCAAATTCGCAGCGGATTAGTTAGTCGAACAGCGACCCGGCCTGCGGCTCCTCGCGCTGCGGCGGCTCCTCGGGGCCGACTTCGCGCAGCACCTCCTTGCGGCCGCCGGGCGTCTGCACCACGAATTGCGAATTGCGCGACTGGTAGGCGGGTTTGGCCAGCAGCCGGTCGATGTCGTTGTAACGCGTCGACCGGGCCCCCAACACGACCTGCTCGGGCTGCCGCGGAGCGACGCGGGGCTGTCCGCCGGCCTTGATGGGCTCCAGACCGGACGACGACTGCTGCTCCTCCTGCACGGGTTTGATCTTGGGGGCCGGGGGGATCACCGTCCGCATCACGCCGGCACGGGCCTCGTCCTCGAATCCCGTGGCGACCATCACCAGCTCGATGGCTCCGCCCAGCTGCGGCTTCTCGCTCGTACCCCAGATGATGTTGGCATCGTGGATCACGCCGTTCTCGTCCTGCACGCTGGCATGAGCCTGAATGTACTCCAGAATGCGGAGCACCTCGTCGTACATCAGCTGGTCGGCATTGGCGACCGAGATGTTCAGCAGGATATCCTTGGCACCCGAAATCTGGTTGTGGTCGAGCAGCGGCGAGTGCAGCGACGCCTCGGCAGCCGCCTCGGCGCGGTTCTCGCCCTCGGCCGTCGCCACGGCCATGTGCGCGCGGCCGCTCTCGTGCATCACCTTCGAGACATCGGCGAAGTCGACGTTCACCAGATCGCTCTCCACGGTGATGATCTCGGCGATGCCTTTCGTCGCAGAAGCCAGGATGTCGTCGGCCTTGCCGAACGCCTGCTTGAGCGACAGACGCCCGTAGATCTCGCGGATATTCTCGTTGTTGATGATCAGCAGCGAATCGACGTTCTGCCGCAGCTCCTCGATACCGCGGAACGCCTGCTCGTAGCGGATCTTGCCCTCGACGGCGAGCGGCGAGGTGACGATGGCCACGGTCAGCAATCCCATTTCACGGGCCAGCTTGGCGATCACGGGCGACGCACCCGTGCCCGTTCCGCCGCCCATGCCGGCCGTGATGAAGATCATCTTCGTACCGGCCTCTTCGAGCTGCTGCCGGATCTCGGGCAGCGTCTCGACCGCGGCGCGGCGGCCGTTCTCGGGGTCGTTGCCGGCGCCGAGGCCCTCGCTTCCGAGGCATATCTTCAGCTCCACGGGGCTCTTGTCCAGCGCCTGCCGGTCCGTGTTGCAGACCATGAAGGTCACGCCGCGTATGCCGAGGTCCCACATGTGATTCACGGCGTTGCCGCCGGCACCGCCGACACCCACCACCGTAATGATCGAGCCGTCTGTCCGCGGCATCTTTATCTCTGACATCAAATCGTCCGTCATAGGGTTATGAAGCGGGGGACCTGCCCCCGGTTTTAATGATACTACTTCGCAATATTAGATCTCCTGATCCGGATCGTCCTCCATCGTCGTGAAGCTGTTGTTCAGCTTGTTGATGGCATTCATGACGATCGAACCGAATCCCCGGCGACGCTTGCCGCCGTTTTCGGGCGCTGCCTCGGGCTCGAAGTCCGGCTCCGGCATCGGCTGCTCCGCCTCCTGCTTCGGCTCCTCCGGAACAGGCGGCTGAGGCTGCGCCTGCGGCTGATTCCAGGGTCGGGGCTGGGGCTGCGGCTGGGTCCAGGGCCGGGGTTGCGGACGGGGCGGCACCTCGGAGCGGGGCTCCGGCCGTCTGACAGCCGTCTCGGCACCCGATACGTCGGCCGGACGCCCTGCGGCAGCAGGAGCCGGTGCGGTCGTCGGAGCCGGTGCCGGCAGATCGACCAGCACGCTCGACGCGCCGAGTTCGGCCCCCCGGAGCAGAATACCCGTCACGGTCGCATAGGCCGGATCCTTCACCCGTCCTTTCGCCGCCTCGGAGAGCCCCGTTTCGGGCACGGCGACGCGCACCTCCATCCCCGTCACGCGGCGGAAGAGCTCGTCGAGATTTCTCAGATTGGCCGAACCGCCCGTCAGCACGATGCCGAACGCGAGTTTGCCGAAGTAGCCGGAGTCCTTGATCTCCTGCACGACGAACTCGGCGATATCCGTGGCCCGGGCCTCGATGACCGTCGCCAGGTTGCGGTGCAGCACGACCTTCTCCTCGCGGGCGATCCGTCCGGGAACGCGCACGCACTTATCGTCGGGCTCCAGGTCGGCGACGGCCGATCCGCACTGCAACTTCAGCTGCTCGACATGCTTCTCGGGGATGCTCATCGTCCGGATGTCGCGGTTGAAGGCCGAAGCGCCCATCGGAATCGACGCGACGTAGCGCACCACGTTGCGGTAGTAGACCGTCACGTCGGTAACGCCGCCGCCGATATCCACGACCGCGGCGCCCTCCTCCTTTTCGTCGGGCGACAACACCGCCTCGGGGACGGCCAGCGCGTCGGGCAGAACGCCCAGAATACGGATTCCCAACCGTTTGAGCGCCATGTCGAGGCGCTGGATCGGGGTTTTGTGGCAAAGGATGAAGTTGAAGGTCGAGGAGAGCTTGCGGCCGAACGACCCCACGGGGTTGCGCACCTCCTGGGCGTCGTCCACCACGTAGTTCTGGGGCACGCGCTCCATGATCGTCTCGTCGTCGGGCGCCTGCACGTTGCGCATGCGATCGAAAAGGCCCGCGACATCCTTCTGGCTGACGCCGTTCTGCGGATCGCTCACGAACACGTGGTCCGTATGGCGGGCACAGCGCACGAAGTCGCCCGAGATGCCGGCATAAGCCTCCGAGATCGAGATTCCGAGCCGCTTTTCGACCTCCGAAACCGCCTCGCGGATGGCGTTGCCGACCAGCTCGATATTCTCGATCTTTCCGGCATTGACCCCCTCGGCCGGCTTCCGCACGGCGCACACCACGTCGAGCAGCCCTTCGGCGTTCTGCTCGCCGACGGCCACCGTGACGTTCGAGGAGCCCAGGTCGATGGCGATGATGTAATTCTTTCTTTCCACTCTGTTCCGTATATTTTATCGGGCCGCGCACCCCCTCCCTCCGGAGCGCACCGCCTCGCTTATCGTTTGCAGATCACCTGACCGTCGAAGCGCACGTCGACGGTCCGATACTCGTCCCAGCCGATCTTCGACAACCCGTTGCGATAGAAGCGCATCAGTTTGGCGAACTTCTCCTCCACCCGTTCGAGCCGTCCGAAACGGATCGTATGGCGGCCGCTGCGGGGCACGAGGTCCACCTCCAGCGCACCGCTCGAAGTCGTATGCGCCACGATCTGAACCACTTCCGACCGCCAGAAGTCGTCGCGTTCGACAGTCTCCACAAAGGTAAGGAGTTTCATGAAATCTTCGTAGCTTTTCTCCAACTTTTTTTGTTCGCGGCGCTCGGCCTCCTGCCGTTCGCAGATGCGCCCGATCCCCTGCTCGACGAGCCGGGCCTCGTAGCGGTAGTCGCGGCGTTTTCGCGCCTTCTCCCGACGCAGCTCCTCGACGCGCCGCTCGAAATCCGAAGCGCTCTCGCCGCTCCACCACCGGCGCTTGATCCGCAGGCGGCGCAGAGCGGCGATGTTGCGATCGTTCTGCTGCTCGCGCCGGTAGAACGGATACTTCTCGCGTTCGAGCTCTTCGATGCGCCGGTCGACGGCCCGCAGCCTCTCGTCGATATGATCGCGCACCCGCCCCGTGAAGTCGGCAGGGAAAGGCGGACGGTAGCCGCCCGTCACCACCGGCACGTAGAGCGATGCGGCCTGCGGCGCCGCGAAGACGAAGCCTTTGCGCGTCGCGTAGGCGTTCATGCCGTCGGTCAGCAGCCGGAGCATCGGCTTGCGCTGGCTGATCTCGATGCGCAGCGCGCCCGAATAGTCGACGTAGGCGACCGCTTCGTCCACGAATCCGTTGCGGGCGATCAGCTGTTCGATGCCTGTCAGATCCACCGCATCAACAGCCGTGCCGATCGTCGGGATCCCGCTGCGCGAGATCCATTCGCGGACGCTTCCCACCGCGACCAGATGCCCCTGCGACGTACTGTAGCCGGCCG
>CAMWWU010000100.1 GCA_947178025.1 uncultured Alistipes sp.
GTTCACGATCGCCCTCGACCAGCGGAGCGGATACGCTGCCTCCGACCTGTTAGGCGCCGTGCGCGAAGCGGTACGGCCGACCTCGACGCCCGTAGCGATGACATTCCGCCACCTGATGACGCAGCTGACCGTCGTGGTCGACAACCGGTCGGAAGCCCGGATAACCGACCTTTTCATCGGCGGATTCGCCCCGCGGGCAGTCGTCGACCTCCGGCTCCCGGCCGCCACCGTGCAGAGCGAAGCCCAGCCGGCGGAAGTCGCCGCCTGCTGCACGACGGAGGGTTCGGCCTATCGGGCCATTCTGGTTCCTCAGCGGAGCACCATGACCGTGCGCGTCGTGCTGGACAACGGCAAGGAGTTCTCCCGCAGCATCCCCGAGGCGGAGCTCGCAGGCGGCTATCGCTACGACCTCGCGCTCACGGTCACCCAGATCGACATCGCCCTGTCGCTCAGCGGCGAAATCGAGGAGTGGCAGGAGGGCGGCACGATCGGCGGCGGTGCGGACGACACCCCCGCCGACGGCATCGAATACGGCGGCATCGTCTATGCCACGACCGAGATCGACGGCCACGTGTGGATGGCCGAAAACCTGCGTTACATTCCCGAAAACGCGATCGCCGGCACAGATCTGTGGTATCCGGCCGGAGATGCGCAGCTGGCCGAAGAGGCCGGCATGCTCTACGACTACCTCTTCACTACGGGTCGTGCATCGACCGGCACGGAGCCCGTGCAGGGGATCTGTCCCGAGGGATGGCACCTGCCGAACCGCGAGGAGCTGGCGACGCTGATCGGCGCCGACAGCGGGTTCTTCCGCTGCGCGGGCTTCTTCTCCACCGGCAGCGGCACCTACGGCAACACGAACAAAGGCTATCTGATGGGTGCCACCTCGACGAACGGGGCGTTCGACTGTCTCGCCCTCACGACGGGAGGCACTCCGACACTGACCACCCTCCCCGTCGGCGGCTTCGGCGTGTCGGTACGCTGCGTCAAAGAGTGAGCGCACCCCGAAAATGCCAAACGGGCCGCAGCCTCCACCCGGAGTTGCGGCCCGTCTTGCGTTCGATCGGCGATTACGGTCCGGCCGACAAACAGCCCCCCGAAGAGGGGGTCGAGGGCGGTGCGATCAGTTGTCGCGATCGAGAAAGAACTGCGGGATATTGGCCAGGAAGACATCTGCGCCCGAGAGCTGCGGACGTTTCTCCAGCAGCTCGGAAAGCTGCACGTCGCCGATCACGTAGTTGCTCTCCTCGCCGGCGTACTGCTCGCGGATCTTCGTGAAACGCAGCACGGAGGGGATGTCCGTCATCGTGTAACGCGCATAGATCCGCAGCGTGATATCGGTCGTATAGTCGGGTTTCTGCATGAATTTCGACTTCTTGTACTCGTAGCGGTAGTCGTGCCGGCGCGCCATGATGTCGCTCAGGATCGACGACGCCGTAGGCAGGCTGCCGGCCCCCTTGCCGAACATGAACTGCCGGTCGTAGCACTCGCCGCGGATGACGACGCCGTTGTATTCGTCGTCGACGCTGTAAATATACTTCGACGGCGTGACGAACTCGGGCATCACGAACATCGTGAAGTGCTCGTCGCTCACCTTGACGACCTGTGCCACGAGTTTGATCTTCACCCCCTTCTCGCGGGCATAGCGGATGTCGGCGTCGTGGATCGTGGAGATGCCGTAGGTGAAGATCCGCTCGGGCGCCACGTAGGCACCCAGCGCGTGCACGGTGATGATGACCAGCTTGAAGAGCGAATCGTACCCTTCGATGTCGAACGACGGATCGCTCTCGGCGAATCCGAGGGCCTGCGCCTGCGCGAGCGCCTCGGCATAGCTGTCGCGATGGTCGAAGACCCGCGAGAGGATGTAGTTCGACGAGCCGTTGAGAATGCCCTTGACTTCGAGCAGCAGATCGTTGTCGTAGTACTCTTCGAGGTTGCGGATGACCGGAATCGACCCGCACGACGAAGCGTCGTAGAGCAGCGCGACATCGTGCTGCCTCTGGATCTCGATCAGCTCGGGCAGGTGGCGCGCCAGCATCGCCTTGTTGCCCGAGACGACCGGAATGCCCTTGAGCAGCGCACGACGCACGATGTCGTAGGAGGCCCGGGCGTCGTCGATGACCTCGACCACGAGGTCGACCTCCGGATTGCCGAGAATCGCATCGGGCGATGCGGTGAAGAGCGACCGATCGGCCGCCACGGCACGCGGCTTGTCGGGATTCCGGACGCAGATGCCGACGATCTCGGCGTTGGCGTTTTTCGACTTTCCGAGGACCTGGAAGATGCCCTGTCCGACGACGCCGAAGCCGAACAGACCGATTTTCAGTTTATCCATACGCATATTGTTTTCGTTCGATTATTCGATAAACGGTTTGAGGATGGCATTCAGTTGCTCGTGCTCGACCAGGAATCCGTCGTGTCCGAACGGCGAGTCGATCTCGCGATAGCTGCTGCCGGGGATCAGGTCGCTCAGCGCCCGCACTTCGCGCGGGGTGAAAACGATGTCGCTCGTGATACCCACGACGAGCGTCCGGGCCGTGATGCGCGCCAGGGCGGCGGCCACCCCGCCGCGGCCGCGGCCGACGTCGTGCGTGTCGAACGCCCCGAGGATGGCGTGATAGGAGTAGGCATTGTAACGCCGGCAGAGCTTCTCGCCCTGATACTGCTGATAGGTCGAAGCCCGGTGGACCGCCGGAGCCTCCTCCCGATCCTGCTGCGTGAGGTCGTACCCCTCGGGGCCGCGATAGGTCAGCAGGCCGATGGCCCGGGCGGCAGCCAGTCCGGCCATGCCGGCGTCGGGCCGCTCCTCGCCGAACGTTGCGTCGGCTTCGATAGCCATGCGCTGCGTCTCGTCGACGGCGATCGACCACGGCGAAGCCTTGGCCGAGGTGGCGATCAGCACCAGACGTCCGATCCGCCCGGGCTCCTCGACGGCCCACTCCACAGCCTGAAATCCGCCGACCGAGCTGCCTACGAGCGTCGCGATCCGTCCGATTCCCAGCTCCTCGGCCAGGATCCGGTGCGCCCGCACCATATCGCGGATCGTGAAGGGCGGAAAGTCGCGATACCAGGGCTTTCCCGTCGCGGGATTCTCGTGCAGCGGCCCCGTGGTTCCGTAGTGCGAGCCGAGGATGTTGGCGCAGACGACGAAGTGGCGCGACGGATCGAGGAAACGCCCCTCCTCGACCGTATGGGGCCACCAGTCGGCGACGTCGGAGTTGGCCGTCAGGGCGTGGCAGACCCATACGGCGTTGTCGCGCGCGGCATTCAGCTCGCCGTAGGTGTGGTAGGCGATCCGCAGCCGCGGCAACGTGTGCCCCGTTTCGAGTTCGAAAGGGCGGTCGCAGTCGAAATAGCGTATCATCCGATCCGTGCGAAGGCTTGTTCGAAATCGTCGATCAGATCGTCGACATGCTCCAGTCCGGCCGAGATGCGCAGCAGCGTCGGCGTGACGCCCGCAGCGGCCAGGTCGGCCTCGCCGAGCTGTTTGTGCGTGGTCGACGCGGGATGGGTGACGACGGTCACCGAATCGCCGATCATCGTCATGTGGGCCGCCAGCCGGAGCGATTCGACGAACCGCACGGTGCTCTCCAGCGTCCCCTTCAGTTCGACGGAGAAGACCGCCGAGGAGCCGAAGCGGTAGTATTTGGCGGCATTCGCATGGCTCGGATGCTCCTCGAAGCCGACGAAGCCGACCCGTGCGACCTTCGGGTGGCTGCGGCAGTACTCGGCCAGTCTGCGGGTCGACTCCACGGCATGCCGGACACGCAGCGAGAGGGTCTCCAGCCCGAGCAGCATCAGATAGGAGTCGAACGGCGAGGGGCAGCACCCCAGGTCGCGCAACCCGTCGACCCGGCACTTCACGATGAAGGCCGCCGCTCCGAACGCATCGCAGAGATTGAGTCCGTGGTATCCCTCCGACGGGCCGTCGATCTGCGGATATTTGCCGTTGCGCCAGTCGTAGTTGCCTCCGTCGACGATCAGGCCGCCCATGGCCGTGCCGTGCCCGTTGATCCACTTCGTCGCGGAGTCGACGACGATATTCGCCCCCCACTCGAACGGATTGCAGAGGTATCCCGCGGCACCGAACGTGTTGTCGACGACCAGCGGTACGTCGCAGCGGCGGGCCAGCCGCCCCAGCGCCTCCAGATCGGGGACGGCGCAGGTCGGGTTACCCATGCTCTCGGCGTAGATCGCCCGGGTGCGGTCGTCGACGAGCGCTTCGAGATCCTCGGCGCGTTCGCTCTGCGCGATGCGGCACTCGATGCCCATCCGGCGCAGCGAGATGCGGAACTGGTTGTAGGTGCCGCCGTAGAGGAACGGCGAAGCGACGATGTTGTCGCCGGCAGCGGCCAGCGAAAGCACCGTGACCAGGATGGCCGACATGCCCGACGAGAGGGCCAGCGCCCCGACGGCGCCGTACAACGCTGCGATACGCTCCTCATAGGCCGTGGTCGTGGGATTTTGCAGGCGCGTGTAGATGTTGCCGGCCTCGCTCAGCTCGAAGAGCCGGGCGGCGTGGTCGCAGCTGCGGAAACGATAGGCTGCCGTCGGACAGATGGCGATGCCGCGGGCGCCGGTCGGCGCCTCGGGGTCGAGGCCGGCATGGATCTGCCGGGTTTCGAAACGGTAATTTTTCATACGCAATCATATGCTTTAATGCAACACGCTCAGCCTGCATATCGTTCGTCCGAGCGGTGTCGCTCGCGGCCACGGGCCGCATTTACAACTCTGCCTCGCCCCGAAATCCCCTCCCCGGAGGGGACTTCGGGCACAGCCCGGAAAGCGTTCGATCTGCCGAGCCGTCGGTCATATACGAAAAAATCCGGCCTTTCGAGCCGGATATCACACTGCATGCAGCAACTACACCCGGCATCGTCGGCTGCACATATACATCGAACGCATCATCGCCTCGGCGGGGATGATGTTCGGAGCGTATGTCGACCGGATTCGCTGCATGTCGTTGCTGTCTTTCGGTTGCAAATATAACGGATTTTTTCGGATATCGCCATCGGAACCGCATTATTTTCACGAAAAAAGCCGCGGCACGATGCCGCGGCTCAGATCGGTTCGGGTGCGACCGGCTACCTGCCGTCGATGAACTCCACGCCCTGCCGCGAGGCGGCACCGCGCAGAATCGTCCGGCTGAAGAGGTAGAGCTCCTCGCGAGGCGTACCCGCCAGCCGCAGTTCGAGCAGCGTTTCCATTACCCGCCGAACGAAAACCGACGCTTCGATCTCCGGCAGGATCAGCTGCTCTTCGCAGCACGTCCGGAACAGGGCGCACAGCTCCTGCATCCAGAACTCCCGATGCTCGGCAAACTGTTCGGCGAAGGTCTCCTTGCGACAGAGATCGGCCAGGAAACTGCGCTCGACGACGTAAAGACTGTCGACATACTCGTCGATCAGCCACCGGAGTTGCGACAGCGGGTGCGCCGTCTCGCCGCAATGGCAGTCGGCGATGCGCCGGCGCTGCATGTGCCCCATCTCTTCGAGGCAGGCGGCGACCAGATCGTTCTTGTCGGCGAACATTTCGTAGAGGGTGCGCTTCGAGATCCCCAGCATCGCCACGATCTCATCGACCCGGACGGCACGAATGCCGTTCCGGGCGATGAGCTCCTGCGTGGTGCGGATGACCTCCTGCCTGGTCGCTCCCCGTTTCATCACTTCGCCTGCTTGGCGTTATCATCCATATCGCGGCCGCCGCCGAGCGCCTGGTAGAGGTTCACGACGCCCTGGATCGCATCGAAGCGGTCGGAGATCTCCGAAAGCTGGGCCTGCAACAGCGACTGACGGGCCGTCAGCACTTCGAGGTAGGTCGTCGGGGAGTGCTTCATCAACAGCTCGGTGCTCTCCACGGCACGCTCCATGGCCTCGACCTGCTTCTTGCGCAGCTCGACCTTCTTGCGGGCCGACTGGCACTGCGTGAGGGCGTTGTTGACCTCGGCGCCGGCGTTGAGCAGCGTCTGCTGGAACGAGAGCTTGGCCTCCTCCTGCTGCGCCTTGGCGATCTTCACGCGGGCGCGGTTGGCTCCGGCGTTGAAGATCGGCTGCACGAGCGATGCGGCTGCCGAGAGCAGGATCTTGCCCGGATTGACGAGCATCGCTCCGGCGCTGTTGGTCCAACCGGCCGAACCGCTCAGCGTAATCGACGGATAGAGTGCCGAACGGGCGCCGGCCGTCGTGTAGTAGGCCTGCATGAGCGAGAACTCGGCGCTGCGGACATCGGGACGGTTGGTCAGCATCTGCAAGGGCACGCCGACCGTCAGATCGGCAGGCAGACGCTGCGCATCGAGCGTTCCGCGCTCGATGCGGTGCGGCACCTCGCCCAGCAGCGAGCAGAGGCTGTTCTCGACCTCGACGATGCTGTCGTACAGATCGTGCAGCGATGCCTGAATCGAATAGTAGGTGCCTTCGTACTGCGCTACGGCCGCCTCGTTGCCCATGCCGGCCTCTTTCAGGGCGCGCATCGTCTCGACGCTCTCGCGCCACATGTCGGCCGTCTGTTTCGACACGGCATACTGGCTGTCGAGCATCAGCAGCGTATAGTAGAGGTTGGCCGTACCGGCGATCAGCTGCGTGCGGACCGCCTGACGGTACTCCCGGCTCTGAAGATAGAGCGCCTTGGCCTTACGCTTGGCGTTGGTCAGCGAGTTGAAGATATCGAACTGCCAGCTCGCCGCGATGGGAACGCTGTAGGTCTTGGTCGTGTTCCGGTTGTCGAAGCTGCTGATCGTTCCCTGCGGAGCGAAGTTGAACGACGGCAGATAGGCCAGACGCGCCGACTTGAGCGTAGCCTCGGCCTCCTGGACGCGCCAGTGGGCCGACTGCATGTCGGTATTGTTCTCCAGCGCCCGCTCGATGAGCTGCTGCAACTGCGGATCGGTGAACATCGCCTGCCACTCGATATTGCCGATGGTCGTCGTATCGGCCGTCTCGGCCGCGCCGTAGAGACCGTCGGTGACGATCTCCGGGCGCGTGTAGGGTTTATAGATGCCGCAGCCCGTGCATGCGGCTGCGAGGCAGATTATCAGGATTTTTTTCATGTTTACTCCTCTTTCTCGTTTTTAATATCCTCCACTTCGGCGCGGATGGCCCACTGCGGATCGTTGTCGAACTGGATCGGCTTGAGCTTCTCCTGGAGCGTCTGGAAGACGATGAACAGCGTCGGCACGAGGAACAGCAGGGCCAACGTTCCGACGATCATACCGCCGACGACGCCCGTACCGAGGGTCGAGTTACCGTTGGCGCCGACACCGTGGGCCAGCACCAGCGGGATCATACCGAACACCATCGTGAGGACGGTCATCAGAATAGGACGCAGACGGACCTTGGCGGCCGACACGGCAGCCTGCGTGAGCGACATGCCCGCACGACGGCGGTCGCCGGCATACTCGGTGAGCAGAATGGCCGTCTTGGACAACAGACCGATCAGCATGATAAGACCCGTCTGGAGGTAGATGTTGTTCTCCAGCCCCATGATCTTGGCGAAGAGGAACGAACCCATCAGACCGCACGGCACCGACAGAATGACGGCGAACGGAATGAGGAAGCTCTCGTAAAGGGCCGCCAGGATCAGATAGATCAGCAGGATACAGATACCGAAGATGATGGCCGTATTGCTGCCCGTCTGAGCCTCCTCGCGGGTGATTCCGCCGAACTCGTAGCCGTAGCCGTGCGGCAGCACCTGGGAGGCGACCTCGCGAATGGCGTTGATGGCGTCGCCCGACGAATAGCCGTCGGCGGCCGTACCGTTCACGGCGATCGAGTTGTAGAGATTGAAGCGGCTCAGCACCTCGGGACCGTAGACCTTCGTGAGCTGGACGAACTGGCTGGCGGGAGCCATCTCGCCGTTCTGCATGCGCACGAAGACGTTGTTGAGCGACTCCGTATCGAGACGGTACTTCGGATCGGCCTGAAGCATCACGCGGTACACCTTCGAGAAACGGTTGATGTTCGACACGTACTGGCCGCCGTAGTAGCCCGAGAGCGTGGCGAGAATATCCGTCGGCGAAATGCCGGCGCGCTTGGCCTTCGCCGCGTCGATATCGACGACGTACTGCGGGAAGTTGACCGCGAAGGTCGAGTAGGCGCGCTCGATCTCCGGACGCTGGTTGAGCGCGCCGATGAATTGCAGGTAGACGTTATAGAAGTCGCTGATCTCGCCGCCGGCACGATCCTGGAGATACATCGTGAAACCGGTCGACGTACCGTAGCCCGAGATCATCGGCGGAGCTACGGCGAAAATCTGCGCGTTCTTGATATCGGCCGTGCGACCGTAGATCTGACCGATCACGGCATTCACGGCGTCCTGCTTGTCGGGACGATCCTCCCAGTCCTTCAGCTTGACGATACACATACCGTAGGAGTTGCCCTGACCGGCGATCATACCGTAACCGGCCACCTGGTTGAAGTCGCGAACCTGGGGAATGCTCTGAAGACGACGGCCGATCTCCTGCATGATGACGTCGGTTTCGGAGAGCGACGTACCCGGAGCCGTGGTGACGTTGACCATGATCGTACCCTGGTCCTCGTCGGGCACCAGACCCGTCTTGGTGTTGTTCATCAGCACGACCAGCACGCCCCGCGCCCGCCCCAGCGTCGACCACATAAGCCAGCGATGGTTGATGAAGAGCAGCACGCCGTGGTTGTATTTTCCGATCATGG
>CAMWWU010000101.1 GCA_947178025.1 uncultured Alistipes sp.
CGTGAGGTTCTTCAGACGGAGGAACGAACCGTCCTCGATGAAGCGCGAGTAGATCTCGTTCTTGACGTAGCCGTCCTGCGCGGGCACGCTGTTCGAAGCGTTGGTCGACGTCCAGCGGTCGGCCACCTCGGCCAGCAGGTTCGAACGCTGGTCCTGCGTCTGCGTAGCGTAGACGCGCGTCGCGTTGTAGACGTCGTTGCCGTAGTTGAACTGGAACATGAAGCTCAGGTCGACACCCTTGAAGTAGAAGCTGTTGGTGATACCTCCGTACCACTTGGGCGTACCGTTGCCGATCACCGTTCGGTCGGCGGTCGTGATCACGCCGTCGCCGTCGATATCCTTATACTTGACCATACCGGGCTTCACGGCGACACCCGCATGGCTGGAGATGTCGGCGACTCCGGGACGGAGCTGCATCTCGCCCGTCGCGGCGTTGACCTCGAAGTCCGACGACTGGTAGACGCCGTCGAATGCGTAGCCGTAGATCAGACCCAGCGACTCGCCGACGCGAGCCACGTAGTCGTAACCCGAGTAGTCGGCATTCCAGCTCGCCGAGGTGTACATCTCCTTGGCGCCGTCGGCCAGCGCACGCAGCTCGTTGCGGATGAACGAGATGTTGAAGTCGGTCGTCCAGCGGAAGCCGCTGCGCGAAGCGATGTTCGTGGAGTTGATCGCCAGCTCGATACCCGAGTTGCGGATCTTACCCACGTTCTGCCACTGCGACGAGAATCCCGAGACATAGGCCTTGTTGGCGGCCATGAGCAGATCCTTCGTATCCTTGATGAAGAAGTCGGCCGTGACGTTCAGGCGGTTGTTGAACAGACCGAGGTCGATACCGAGGTTGGTCGACTGCGAAGCCTCCCACTTGAGCTCCTCGTTGGGCAGCTGCTTGGGAGCGAGCACCGTCACCAGGTTGCTGCCGTAGCCGTACTTGGCCTGCGAATAGAGGTCCATCGAGAGGTAGTTGGTGATGCGGTCGTTACCTACCATACCCCATCCCAGACGCAGCTTCAGGTTCGAAACGACATCCTGCTGCTTCATGAAGTTCTCCTCCGAGATACGCCATGCGGCCGAGAAGGCGGGGAAGTAGCCCCACTTGTGGTTCTTCGAGAAGACGGTCGAACCGTCGGCGCGAATCGTCGCCGAGAAGAGGTAGCGGTCGCGGTAGCTGTAGTGGCCCTGCGCGAAGAACGAGACGAGCATGCTCTTGTCGCGCGAGGAGGTCACCGAGCTCGGCGTGGCGCCCAGGCCGAGGTTGTTGTTGGTCAGGTTATCGAACGGGAAGTCCGTCGACTGTCCTTCGAGCCACTCGGAACCCGTGAACGAGGTCTCCTGACCGAGCATGATGTCGAAAGCGTGACCGTTCTTCTTCTCGAAGTTGTAGGTCAGGTAGTTGAAATTCGTCCAGCGGACGCGGCGGGTCATGCGGGTCGAACCGTAGGGGGTCTGGCCGTTGCGGTAGGCCTCTTTCGATCCGTCGAGGAAGAACTTGTAGAGACGCGTGTTGGTCGTGTTGTAGGTGCCGGCCGTCTTGAAGGTCCAGCCGTGGCCCAGCGTGAAGTTCAGCGCGACGTTGCCCGACCACATCTCGGTCTTGGTGGTATTGACTACCGACTCGGCCTGCTTGATGGGGTTGACCTGCGCGAGCGACTCCGAGGATTCGAGCTCCAGCGGGTCGATGGCGGCGGAGAGGAGCTCCTCGTCGGTCATGCGCAGACCGGCCGTAGGACGGGCGCGCAGGATCTGGGCCAGCATGTTGAAGCGGCCGTTGTCGCCCGAGGTGCCGACACCGCGCTTGTCGGTGTTGGCGTAGTTGACCGTAGCGTCCACCGTCAGCCACTTGGAAACCTGGTGGTTCACGCGCATCTTGGCCGTGATCTTGTTGAAGGCGCTGTTGGTGAAGATACCGTTCTCGAGGAAGTCGGAGAATGCGAAGGAGTACTTCGTGCGGTCGGAACCGCCCGAGATCGAAACGTTGTGGTCCTGCGACCAGGTGGGACGGAAAGTCTCGCTCTGCCAGTCGACGCCGGCGACGCCGACGTAGTCTTCGAGCGTCTGATAACGGTACGGAATACCGTCGCTGTCGTTGCCCGAACGGTAGTAGGTCGTGCCGAACTTGTCAGGCCAGGCCTCGGTCTGCAGGCGCACGAACTCGTAGGGCGAAAGCAGATCGAGCGTCTGCGAGATCTTGCGATAGCTCATCGAACCGCTGTAGGTCACCACGGGACGTCCCTTCTTACCGGACTTCGTGGTTACCATCACGACGCCGTTGGCGGCGCGCGAACCGTAGATGGCGGCCGAGGAGGCATCCTTCAGGAAGTCGATCGCCTCGATATCCTTATTGGAGAGGTAGTCGATGTTGTCGACCTGGAAACCGTCGACGATGTAGAGCGGAGTCGTGTCGCCGTTGACCGAACCCACACCGCGCACCTTGATGTCGAAGCCGGCGCCCGGCGTACCGTCGGTAGCCGTGATCTGCACACCGGCGACCTGGCCGCCGAGGGCCTCCATCACGGAACCCGACTTGAAGCCTTCGATGCTCTTGGAGGATACCGACGAGATGGAACCGGTCAGGTCGCCTCGCTTCTGCGTGCCGTAACCCACGACGACCACCTCGTCCATGAGGTTCGAGTCGGGTTCGAGCGCCACGTCGAGCGCGGTCTGCGTGCCGACCGTAATCTCCTGGGTCACGTAGCCCAGGTAGGAGAAGATCAGGACGTCGCCCTTCTTGACGGAAAGGGTGTAGGCACCCTTCACGTCGGTCGACATACCCTGCGTCGTGCCCTTGACCACGACATTGGCGCCGATGACCGGCTGGCCGTTCTCATCGACGACCTTACCGGCGATCCTGTTCTGGGCCGACACCGAAAGGGCCAGGACCAGGGCGAGAAGGGTAAGAACCCCTCTCAGCCCGAAAGCCCGAAATATGCTGTTTTTCATCAGTCTCATAATTCAAGTTGGATTTAAAAGTTTTCGTCGAACCAGATCCAGAGCGGGAACGCCTGGGAGCCGTTGTTGATGTTGCCCGTGTTACCGTCGGTAACGTAGGTCATCTGTGCGAAGAACGCTCCGTTGGCGGCCACGTTATCGTTGTCGACCCACTTGTTGGCATTCACCACCACGGCCTTGGTCGTCGGCTCTACGTAAACGAGCGCCAGATTGGTCGTCGACGCGTTCGAATAGTAGGATACGGGATCCTTCGAACCGGTGTTCACGGCCTTGTTGATGCTGGTGTAGTAGTTGCTCCAGAGCTGGTAGAGCAGCGTACCCGCCGCGATACCGCTGCCGTGCCATTCGGGACCGCCGATATTGTAGTAGTTGAACGTGCGGCGATAGTCCAGGCAGAAGAGGTTCGGATCGACACCCGTCACCTCCGGGATCACCGAGGTTCCGCCCTTGCGCGGGTTCACCTGCATGACGAACGGCTTGTAGAGGATGTTGACGCCGTTGGTCGTGTTCATGTGCGACACGAAGACGGGAACCGTCACCGAAGTTTCGCCGACCTGACCCTTGCCGGCCGTCGCGGTCACGAGCACCATACCGCCGTTATTGGCCGTATATCCGCCGCGGAGCGACAGTTCGCCGGTCTGAGCGTCGATCGTCGTGCTCGACAGCTTGTGCACCATCTTGACCGACCAGGTGATCTCCGTACCGGGTTTGGCGTCGGTGACGGGCATGAGCGTCAGCGCCTGCAGATCGGCGCTCGTCGGGGCGAGGAACTGGTTGGCATAATCCTCCGACGGCGTGAGGCCGAGGTTGTTGCCGTAGTGAACCTTCGTGAAGTAGTAGGGATTCTCCTTGACCGTGAGGTTGATGACGGTCTCCACCTCGTTCTTGAAGTTGGAAGCCTTGACCGGAATCGCATAGGTGCCGATGGGGATCGTGTGTCCCTTGACGGCGGAAACGGTACCCGAAACCTCGTCGATGGAGAGCTGACCCTCCAGCTCCTCGGGCAGCGCCCCCAGCGTGAAGGATACCTCGTCGCCCGTGAATCCGGCACGCAGCACGGCGGAGAACTCGCCGCCCTGGATAGCCTCCACGTCGTCGTAACCGAACGTTTCGGGATCGATCGGAGCGATGTACTCGATGACCGTCAGGCGGAAAGCGCTGTCGAAGTCGGTCGAACCGTAATCGTTGGTCACCGTGAGGTCGATCGTGAACGAGTCGCCGATCGCGAACTCGCTGCCCTCCTCGACCGAGAGGACGCCCGTAGCGGCGTCGATGGCGATCTTGTCGGTCGACGGCTCGACGCGCTTGATCGCCCAGGTCAGCCCCTCGGGCGAACCCTTCAGGGTCGGAACCGTACTCGTAAAGGCCATGTTGTACTCCATGCGGCCCTCGGCCGACGGATAGCGGATCTCCAGCGGTTCGCTGAAGATGTGCGCGGTCAGGATGTCGTCATAGGTCTTCGAACCGGCGTAGGTGTCGAGACGGAGCGACACGGTGTAGGTCCCCGGAAGGATCTCGCCCGTGAACGACGGGTTCAGCGTGATGACTCCGTTGCGCGAGATGGCGAAGTATTCGCACCCCTCGGCCTGAATGAGCGTGTAGTTCTGAATGGACACCGACTCGCCGACCGGCTTCACCGCGATCGAGATCTCCGCGATCGCCAGCTCGGCGTAGGAGAGTTCGAGCAGCGGCGTGCTCACCTCGACGGCCTCGGGCGTAGCGGCGGCCATCGAAACGACGAAGACGTCGGGGAAGGTGTAGTAACCGCCGCCGGCACGGCAGGAGACGGTCAGTTTGTAGACGCCCGTAGCCAGATCGTCCGTATCGGAGATCGAAACGATACCCGTATCGGGATTGATCGAGAAGGAGTCGCAGACGACGGCAGCGTCGTCGAGCGTAATGCCCGCGATGGAGAACTCCGAGGGGGCGGGACCCTTGTAGGTCGGGACGCCCGACATGAAGCTCATCGAAGGACCGATGTCGACGACCGTAGGATAGTAAAGCTGCAAACCGCCGCTTTGCGTATCATCGTCGCTGCAAGCCGCGAGCCCTGCTGTCAGCAGCAGAGTCAGCACGGCGCAGCATGCGTTTCTAAAGAAAGATTTCATATCCAATCACAGTTTTAGGTTACAGGGAATAGCTCAGCTTGTAGGTAGTTCCGTCCACCTGCACGCGGACCGTCCGGCTGGCGACCTCCGAGAGCGAAACGGCGACGTCCGCGGTCGACGCGTCGGCAGTCGGGAGCAGCACGGTGACGTAGTAGAGCGTTTCGTCGGCGCTCTTCTGGCAGTTCAGCGAGTAGGCCTGACGTGCGGCGGTGGTATTGATGGCGTAGGAGACGAAGCCCTCGCGGCTGGCGAACGCACGGGTGGAAGCCGTCGTGGCGGTGCGCACGAGCAGGTTGTTGCCGTCGGCGAAAGCCGTATGGAAACCGCCCTGGGCATTGTCGAGCACGACCTGCGACTCGGTGCCCTCGGTGATGTTGAAGTTCAGGTTGACGGTACCCTCGGCCGAACCGATGGCCTCGTCGAGGATCACCCAGAACTTGTCGTCGACGAGGAATACCACGCGACGGTGCGTCAGGTTCGCATAGGAGGGGTTTTCGAGCACCAGATAGTCGTAGGAGAACGACGAGCCGGATACGGCGTCCGTCTTGACCAGACGGCCGTCGCTGGCGACGTTCTTACCGTTGAGCGTAAGGGTGTTGTGCGCCGTCGAGGCAGCGTACTTGGCTCGGGAAGCGTTCGAAGAGGTCGAACCGCCGTAGGAGTAGCAGCCCGAATCGGGGAAGAAGTTGCGGCCCTTGATCCAGAGCTCGAATGTGTTGTTGTCGTACTGGCGGTGCCACTGCTCGGCGGGGCCGTCGGGCGTATTCTGAAGCACCATCATCATGTCGGCCATCGTCCAGCCGGTGCGCATCACGTAGTAACCGCCGTCGGGGAAGGTCTTGACACGGGTCTCGGGCATCGTACCCGAAAGACCGCCCGTAGCCATCCAGAGCATCTCCTGGTTGTCGGGGAAGAGGTTCGAATAGTTGGTCAGGTTGCGCGTGAGCACGTTGCGCGTATAGGACGAACGGCGCGTGTCGGCCATGTTGGGCACCGAATAGTCGGGGTAAACCATGTTCATCACCACTTCGGTCATCTTGCGCATCGCCTCGACGAACGACGCGGGGAACCGGCCGGCCTCGCCGTTGAGCTGGGCGATGAGCATCGAGAGGCGGAAGTCCTCGATACCGGCGATGTGGTAGCTCAGGTCGCCGTCCATCAGCCAGCCGTCGGGGAAGTACTGGGCCGTCACCTCACGGGCCAGCACGTCGCCGCCGCTCTGCTTCCAGGTCGCGGAGTTCTTCAGCTCGGGGAAGAGCATGCCGGCGAACGTCACGGCCTGCGCCTGCGTGATCAGGTGGTTGGAGGTGGTCGAGTAGTTGTTCATGATGTGGTTGGCCTCCTCGTCGATGTGCACCAGCACCTCGGCGAGCCACTCGGCGGTGATGCTCGGAGAATCCTGGAAGTACTCCAGCACGGCGCAGCGGTCGATCAGACGCGCGGCGACGTCGAGCGGGCGCCACGACCAGCCGGCATTGCGGTACTCGGGAGCCTGATTCTCGGGATAGACCGTGTAGTCGAGATCCACGTCGGGCTTGGGATTCTGACGCATCCAGTCGGCGTAAACCTCCTTCCAGTTCTCAACGAAAGCCTCGTTCTTCGTGGTGTTGTAGGCCTTGCCCTGCATCACCATCCACTGATGACGGTGCAGCTGATAGCGCTGCTCCTGCTCGCGCGTCGGCCACAGGGTCCAGTCGATGCCGCCGTCGGAGGTCATGTACGAATAGGGAATGTTCTCGCCTGCGGCCGCGTCGTAGTAGTTGTTCACGTAGAAACGGTAGCCGTTCTCGCGGAACGCCTGCTCGGCCCACAGCAGCTGGTTGGCCGTCGCGGCGTCGGTGGCGATGTTCACGTTGGGGTTGAGTCCGTGCTGACGCGACCGGTAGTAGGTCAGCAGCTCCTCCATACCTTTATAATAGTCGCCGATCTCGTAGGCGTTCTTCACGCGCGAAAGACCGCCGTACTCCAGATTCAGCACCTCGAAGATCTTGGTGTCGATCCCGTCGTTCATCGAGCCCGAACCGGTCTCGACCCATGCGGCGGCGTTTTTCAGCTCGGGGAAGATCGTACCGGCGCGGAACATGGCGTGCGCCTCCGAAGTCTGCTCGGCGCTCTCCTCCGAGTAGTTGCCATAGACGTGAGCGGCCTGCTCGGCGACGTTGGACATGAAAGCCGAGAAGAACTGCGGCGTGACGGAGGTCGACTGCATGAAGTAGTAGAGCAGGTCGCACTGATCCTCCAGACGCGCAGCGACTTCGGCCGGACGCCAGGCGTAGAGCCGCTCGGCGACCTCGGGGTCGACGCCCTGCGACGAGGGATCGGCCTCGTAGTCGGCGATACCCTCCGGGCGGGGATAGTTCTCCATCCAGTCCGAGAAGACGGTCATCCACCCGTCGACGTAGGCCTCGTCGAGCGACAGGCGGTAGGCCTTGCCCTGCGACAGCATCCAGGCGAGCCGGTGCACGCCGTAGTGTTCGCCGGCATCCGCGGAGCGGGCCGTCCAGTCGATCTTGTTCGACGCCAGATAGGAGTAGGGCTTGTCGCCGTCCATGTACCCCTCGACGTAGAAGCGGTAGTCGTTCTTGGCGAGCGCCCAGTCGGCCTGAGCCTGCTCGTCGGCCGTGATCGTCGGAGCGATCAGGTTGACGTTGCCGTTCGGCACGTCGGTGCGGCTGCGGTAGTACTCCAGCAGCGCCTGGGCGGCCAGATAGTACTCACCGGCCGAATAATAGGTCTGCACGGCGGCGAGGCCCGGACGTTCGAAATCGAGCGCCTCGAAGATGCGGGCGTCGATCTCGCTGTTGCCGGGAATCACGGTTTCGCTGCTCTCCGAGCTGCTGCCGCCCGACTTGATCGAGTCGTCGTCCAGACATCCCGTGAAGAGCACCCCTGCACCGAACAACAGCGCGGAAATGCGTAAAAATTGAATTTTCATATACGGTTTGTTTAGGTTTTGTTTCGGTTAAAGCGTCCGGGGATCGATGCCGCGCAGCTTCAGATAGCGGGCGATCGCCTCCAGATAGTAGTAGTCCGCGTAGTTGAGCGGCGTGTCGATCTCGCTCGTCGCGGGCCAGTGGCCGACGCTGTGCATCAGGATGAATCCGCCGTTCGTACCCTTCTGGGCGAGGTAGGCATCCGACGAGAGGCTCATGAGCAGCGTCTCGGCATAGTCGAAGTACTTCTGTCCCTCGTCGACCAGCGTCGAGAGCTCGAAGAGCGCCGACGAGAAGACGGCCGCCGCCGAAGCGTCGCGCGGAGCGTCGGGGATCTGCGGAGCGTCGTAGTCCCAGTACGGGATGCGGTCCTCGGGGGTGCGGGGATGGTTCATGATGAGGTCGGCGATCCGCTCGGCCTGCTCCAGATACTTCTCGTCGCCCGTCTCGCGGTAGCACATCGTGTAGCCGTAGAGGCCCCACGCCTGCCCGCGCGCCCAGGTCGATTCGTCGGCGTAGCCCTGGAACGTTCCGCGGCTCTCGACCGTACCGTCGTCGTTGTAGCTCACCACGTGGGAGGAGCGGGAGTAGTCGCGGAAGTGCTTGCGGAGCGGGATGTCGGCCTGG
>CAMWWU010000102.1 GCA_947178025.1 uncultured Alistipes sp.
CCATAGTTCGATGCGCTGGGATGTCTTCCGCATGAACAACAAGAGCCACAGCACGATTACGATCAACGACGCCAAGCACCTCGTCAAGGGGGCGGCCACGCTGAAATCCGTCATCGAAAGCGACGAGGAGCTGGGGGCGGTGATCGATCTGACGGAGGTCGTTGCAGACCAGGCCGCCTCGGCGCAGCGCACCGTCAAACTCGTGCAGGAGAAGAATCTGGTCGTTATCGACGTCGTAAAGGCGCGCCCGGACAAGGCGGCCAAGGTGCGGTGGACGATGGTCACGCAGGCCGTACCGACCGTCGAAAGCAACCGCATCGTGCTCGTGAACGGCGGCAGGACGATGTATCTGACGGCCGCAGGCGACGGTGCGAAAATCACGTACAACACCTGGTCCGCCGATCCGGCCGACTACGATACGCCGGTGAAGGATATCGACGCGAAGAATCCGGGCATCAGCCTGGTCGGCTTCGAGGCGACGATCACCTCGAACCAGTCGGCGACTTTCACCACGACACTCACCCCCAAAGAATAAAGCCATGCGACAGTTTCTGCCGATCCTTGTTCTGCTGACTTCACTCGTCTCCTGCCGCCGGCAGGAGACGATGGAGTCGCTCACCGAGCGGGTGTTCCGGAGGGCTCATGCGCAGCTCACGGCCATGGACAGCCAGCTCGACGGACGGACTACGCCCCGGTCGTTCGAGAACGGCCGCTTCATTTCGGCCGGAATCCGCTGGTGGTGCAGCGGTTTCTACCCGGGTTCGCTCTGGTATGTTTACGAATACACGGGCGACGAAGCCGTCCGTGCGCTGGCCGAGAAGCATACGCTGCGGCTCGATTCGATCCAGTGGGTGACGAACGATCACGACGTCGGTTTCCAGCTCAATTGCAGCTACGGCAATGCCCTGCGGCTGACCGGCGACGACCGCTATCGTCCGGTGCTGCGGCAGGGAGCCCTCTCGCTGGCCACGCGCTTCAGTCCCGTGACGGGCACGCTGCGCAGCTGGGACTTCGTGCGCAAGGGCCGCGACTGGCAGTTCCCGGTCATCATCGACAACATGATGAATCTCGAACTGCTGCTTTCGGTTGCCGAGGCCTATGGCGACGACTCCTTGCGCGAAATCGCCTGCACCCATGCCAACACGACGATGCGCAACCACTTCCGCGAGGACTGCACCTGCTTCCATCTGGTGGACTACTCGCCCGAAGACGGTGCGGTGCGCAGCCGCCAGACCGTGCAGGGATATGCCGATGCTTCGGCCTGGGCGCGCGGTCAGGCCTGGGCGCTCTACGGATATACCATGATGTTCCGCAAGACGGGCTATCAGAGCTATTTCACGCAGGCCTCCCGCGTCGCGAACATGCTGGCCGACCGGCTGCCGGCCGACGGCATTCCTTACTGGGATTTCGATGCGCCCGAAATTCCCGACGCACCGCGCGACGCTTCGGCCGCAGCGATCATGGCTTCGGCGTTCATCGAGCTGAGCCAGTATGTCCTCGAAGATGCCGACCGCGACCGCTACCTCGCGACGGCCGAACGCCAGCTCCGCACGCTCGCTTCGCCCGACTACCTGGCCGAAGCCGGCACGAACGGCTGTTTCCTGCTGAAGCACAGCGTCGGGTCGATGCCCGACGGGCAGGAGGTCGACGTGCCGCTGACCTATGCCGACTACTATTTTCTGGAAGCGCTTCTGCGCTACCGCACCATCGTCAAATAATCCGAAAAAACTATCCGAATCATGAAACGTTTCTTATTCCTGTCCTGGATCGCTGCGGCCGCCGTATGGTCGGCGGGCTGCGATGACAAGGACGAAGCCCGGTCGACTGTCCGCACGACGGTCGGCATCGCCATTACCGACAATGCCGAGAATCAGGCGACCGTTTCGGCCGAGATCCTCACCGGCGAGTTCGTGCGTGCCAAGATCATCGAGAACTATCCCGTCGCCGACCTGACGTTCGACTACAATACGGAGGTCAAATTGGTGAAATTCGTCGAGGAGAACGGCACGGAGGTTACCTTGCCCTACACCAATACGGTCACCAAACTCAAGTCGGGCCGCGACTACATCAGCGCCGTGATCGCCTACAACCGGCAGGGCCGCGCCTGCTGCTCGGCGTTCGAGACATGGACGGCCTCGGGCGAAGACGGGCTGTGGAGCAACGACAACTCGGCCGGCGGCCTCGAAGAAAACGAATGGTAATCCCTTAAAGAGAGCGATACGATGAAAAAGACCATATTTGTATGCGGCACGATTCTGCTCGCAGCCGCAGGATGCGGCAAAGACGAAACCGCGGCTCCGACCGGGGGCGGCCATACCGTTGCGACCTTCACGCTCGTCGGGGAGCATGCGCCCGAGACGCGCACGGCCATCGGCGACAAGCAGGACGGCATCTATCCGGTGCTTTGGAGCGCCAACGATGCGCTGGGCCTCTTCTCGACGACCGAAGGGGCCGAGATCGAGAATGTCCGCGCCGTCATTACGGCCGAGACGGCCGGCAACAGCAAAGGGGTGTTCGTCGTTCAGGACGAGCTGACGCTCGCGGCCGGAGCGACCGATTTCCTGATCTATTATCCGTACAACGCCAAAGCCGAACTGATCGACGGCAAGTCGGTCGCCGCCTCGGTGCCCGCTGCGCAGGTCCAGCAGCAGCCCGGCCGGAGTTCGCACACGGGCAGCTATGCTTTCGCGTATGCTGCGGCTACGGCCGAAGACGACACGACTCCCGTTCGATTCACGCTGAAGCACGCTACGGCCTATGTCAAGTTCACGATCTCGTCGAAGGAGCTCGCCGCCTGGAAACTGACCGGAGCGATGCTCTACGACCGCGAGACGAAGACCCCGCTCTCGGGCGACTGCACGATCGATCTGACGACGGGCGGGATGACGCTCGGCACGGATCTCCGGCCCTATGCCGAAGTGACGGTCGCCGAGCCGCAGCCGCTCTCCGAAAAGCAGGAGCTGTGGCTCTGCACGCTGCCGGCCGACCTGACCGGCAAGGAGGTCTACGTGGTCGTCACGCTGACCGATGACGAACAGCACACCGCGACGATTCCCATCCTGCGCGAGGGCAGGATGCTGAAGGCGAATGCGGTGAATGCCATCGAGGTCGCCGACCTGAAACTCGCCGACAACTCGTGCGACTGGTACGAACCCGTCGAAACACGTCTGCTTGTCGACGGCTGGGCCTACGGCGAATCGAACTGCGAGATGCTCGAAGCGACCGCATCGGGCAATACGCGCCGCATCAGCGTCAAGGCCCGCGGCCGCTTTACGGAGGTCGAGGAGCCGCGCTATGCCAAGACGATTTTCAACTGCGACCTGAACAACGACCACAAGATGACCTACGTCAACGGTTCGCCCACCGAGATGTCTGGCGTCGCCGATGATTATACGGTCGAGATCGGGGCATACCGCATTACGAACGGTTACGCAGGTGCGATGGGGCAGATCGCCATCTACGGCGAGGATGCGTCGACCGTGCTGTGGAGCTTCAACGTATGGATGACCCCGGCTCCGGAGGAGCACGCCTACAAGAGCGGGGTGGTGATGGACCGCAATATGGGGGCGTTCAATGTGGCCGACGACTGGAAATCCAACGGCGTCTATTTCCAGTGGGGACGTCCTACCTTCTTCGGATGGGGCGCCAAAGGCTTCGAGTCGATCGCTACGGCCGCGACCAGCGTCCGGTTCTCGATCGAGAATCCGCGCAAGCTGCTCTGCACGGAAGGGGTGGCGAACACCAAATCCGACTGGTATCTCGGCGCCTGGACCAATTCGCGCACCGACCGCAAGGACGATTTGTGGGGCAATCCCAATGATTCGAACAGCTCGACCAATCCCGAGAGCGGCCGCAAGTCGATTTACGACCCGTGTCCGAAAGGTTGGCGCGTCGTGTCGCCGGCCGTTCTGGCCGAAGTGGAGGGCGGTGCCGAGCCGGATGACTCGCGCAAGAACACCTATGCGCTCAAGTATTGCTACGATGGCACGCATTACGCCTACTGGCCCTGCTCGGGCGCCCGCTGGGGCTCGAACCTCAAAGGCGACCGCACCGCAAACAACACCAAGACCGCTGCGATGTACTGGTCCAATTCGCCGGTGAACAACTACGCCAACGAAAAGGACAACGGCGGCCGCTGCCTCTATTACAACTATGCGAACAAGACCTACACCTATACGGCCGGCCGTTCGCATGCGCTTTCGGTGCGCTGCATGAAGGACACCGAAAACCGATGACCGGCTTCGGCGCAGGACGTCGAGTGAAAAGGGCCCGTCTTCGTGCGGGCTCTTTTTTCTCGGCGGAATGCGGGCGAATCGCCGTTTTTTTCCTATTTTTATTCCACGAAACGATCTTCCGCACCATGAAACGCCTTCTGCTCCTGCTTCTGCCGCTGCTGCCTGCCGTGCTTTCCGGCAACAATGTCTATCGCCGTCACGACGTGCGCTCCGGGCTGTCGGAAAACAGCGTCCGCAGCATCATTCAGGACAGCACGGGGTACATGTGGTTCGCGACCAAGGACGGCCTGAACCGTTTCGACGGCAGGGAGATCGCCATCTACGGTTCGTCGTCGCAGATGGCCGGGCACGACCATCTGATCACGGTCGCCGTCTGTCCGCACAGCGACGACCGCCGCATCTGGGTCGCGACGCCCGAGCAGCTCTATCTGTTCGATACGCGCACCGAAACCTTTCACGAATTCGCCGAGAAAACCGAAGAGGGCATCTCCGTCCGGCGGGCGTTCTCCCTGTGTTACGACGACGACCGCACGCTGTGGATCGGAACCGAAACGGGACTGTTCGCCTGGAGCGAGCGCACGGGGCGGCTGCGGCGCTACGTCCACGAGGAGGGCCGCAGCCCGCATTCGCTGCCGAACAGCCACGTGTGGGTGGTCTACAAGGATTCCAACGGAACGATGTGGATCGGCACGCGCCACGGCCTGGCCCGCTACCGTGCGGCGACGGACGATTTCAGCGTCTACGTTACGACCGGCACCGTGCACGGACGCCCGGCGTGCAACGAAATCACCTCGCTGAGCGAAGATGCCGGCGGCGTGTTGTGGATCGGCACGTGGTACGGCGGTCTGGGGCGTTTCGACAAGCGGACGGAGCAGTTCCGCTACTATTTCGGCGAGGGAGAGCGGATGCACATTCCGCGTATCCGCACGATCTTCCAGCTGACGGCCGCGACCTTCTTCATCGGGTCGGACGACGGATTGTTTCTTTTCAATTCGGTGACGGGCGAATGCCGCCGCAGCGACGACGAATTGGCCCACGAAAGCATCTACGCCTGCTGCCGCGACCGGGAAGGGGGCATCTGGATCGGCACCTATTTCTGCGGCGTGAACTACCTGTCGCCACGTCGGGCCGATATCGCATGGTACTACGACAACGGGCTGCCGGGGGCGCTGTCGGGGAATGCCGTGAGCCAGTTCTGCGAGGACGAGCAGGGCAATCTGTGGATCGCGACCGAGAACGGCGGCCTGAACTTCCTCGACACGCAGACCGGGCAGTTCCGCAATATCCGCACCGGTTTCGACAAGAGCTACACCAACCTCCACGCCCTGCTGCTGGAGGGCGAGCAGTTGTGGATAGGCACCTTCTCACAGGGGCTCGACGTGATGAACCGCACGACGGGCCGGGTGAAAAGCTACCGCCACGATCCCTCCGACCCGCATTCGCTGCCGAACGACCACGTCTACTCGCTCTTCCGCGACAGCGGCGGAACGATATGGATCGGCACGCTGCAAGGGTGCTGTCGGTTCGATGCTGCGAGCGGCGGATTCCGCCGGGTGGAGGCGCTGCGGGATATTTTCGTCTACGACATCGCCGAAGACAGCCGTCACGACCTCTGGATCGCCAGCAAGGGCGACGGCATCTGGCGCATGGATGCCGCCACCGGTGCATGGCGCAACTACACCCACGATGCGGCCGATGCCGGTTCGCCGGCCGGCAACAGCGTCATCTGCATCTGCACGGATACGCACGGGGAGCTGTGGTTCGGCACGGAGGGCAACGGAATCTGCCGCTACGATCCGGCCGCCGATGCGTTCGTCAGCTATTCGGTGGCCGACGGACTGCTCAATTCGGTCGTTTACGGCATGCTCGACGACGGGGTGGGCCATCTGTGGCTCTCGACCAACAACGGCATCATCCGCTACGACCCGCGCCGGCGCAAGGCCTACGACCACTACACCTACGAAGACGGGCTGCAAAGCAATCAGTTCAATTTCCGTTCGTCGCTGCGCACGCGCGACGGCCGGTTCTGGTTCGGCGGCGTGAACGGATTCAACAGCTTCTATCCGTTCCGGCTGTCGGTCAACAAGGTCCGTCCTGCCGTGACGATTTCGGCGCTCGATTTCCCGGCCACCGACGGGCACCCCCGGCAGCGCATCCCCTCGCCGGCGGAGCCGGTCCGCATCCCGTGGCGCAATACGTCGTTCGACATCCGTTTCGAATGCCTGAGCTTCGTCGTGCCGGACAAGAACCGCTACGCCTACAAGCTGGAGAATCTGCACGACGATTGGATTCATACCGACCAAAGCGGCGTATCGTTTCTGAAACTTCCGACGGGACGCTATACGTTCCTGGTCAAGGCGGCGAACAACGACGGATACTGGAGCCGTCGGGAGGCCCGGCTCGAAATCGAGATGCTGCCTCCGCCCTGGCTGACGTGGTGGGCCAAGGCAAGCTATCTGCTCGGGCTGCTGCTGCTGCTGCGGGGAGTCTACGGCGTCTATGCCCGCCGCCAGCTCCGCGTGCGCGAACGCGAGCGGAAAGATCAGGAGCAGGCGCGCGAAAAGGAGCTGTTCCGCTCCAAAATCACCTTCTTCACCCAGGTGGCGCACGAAATCAAGACCCCGGTGAGCCTCATCAAGGCCCCGCTCGAACAGATCGTCGCCACTGGCGAATGGAATGCCGAGGTCGAGAAGAATCTGGGGGTCATCCGCAAGAACACCGACCGGCTGACGGAGCTGGTGCGCCAGCTGCTGGATTTCCGCAAGGTCGACATGGACGGTTACCGGCTCTCGTTCACCTGCTGCGACATCAATCTGCTGATCGAAACCGCTCTCGAACGCTTCCGGGCCGGAACGCGACTTCCGATCGCAGCCGAACTGCCCGAGCGGCATCTCCGGTATGCGGTCGATCAGGAGGCGCTGACCAAGATACTGAGCAACCTCCTCTCGAACGCGATGCGTTACGCCCGTTCGCGGATCGTCGTCCGGCTCGAAGAGCTCGACGACGAAAAGGGCCGGCGCATGCGTCTGTCCGTGTGCGACGACGGGACGGGGATTCCCGAATCGGCCAGCCGCAAGGTCTTCGAACCGTTCTATCAGGTCGACAGCAGGCTGAGCCCGGGGGTCGGGATCGGACTCAGCCTGGTCAAGCTGCTGGCCGAGAAACACGGTGGCACGGCACGGATCAATCCGCACTATTCGGATGGTTGCGAAATCGACGTGGAGCTGCCTTATCTGGATATCGAGCCGCAGGCTACCCCCCCCCGCAAAACGGCGTCGGAGCCGGAAATTGCCGATAATGAAGAGGCGGATGCGTCGAAGCCGACCGTGTTGGTCGTCGAGGATACGGCCGACATGCTGGAATTTCTGGCTCGCAATCTGCAGGCGCACTACCACATCCTGACGGCCTGCAACGGACGCGAAGCGCTGGCATGTCTGGAGCGGCAGGCGGTCAATCTGGTGCTTTCGGACATCGTGATGCCCGAGATGGACGGATTCGAGCTGCTCAAAGCGGTGCGTTCCGACGACATGCTGTGCCACACGCCGTTCATTCTGCTGTCGGCTCAGGATTCGCTCGATTCGAAGATCGCGGGACTGGACTGCGGGGCCGATGCCTACATCGAAAAGCCATTCACGCTGAGCCACATCCGTGCGAGCATCAACAACGTGCTGGAGAACCGGCGGCTGATGTTCAGGCACTTCGCGACCAATCCCGCCATGCGGTACGAGCAGGCCGGCATGAACCGGACGGATACGGCATGGCTCGAACAAGTCGACGAGATCATCCGCCGCGAACTGACCAATCCCGATTTTACGATCGAGCGGCTGGCCGAGGAGATGGCCGTCAGCCGGTCGAACCTGCAACGCAAGCTGAAAGGGCTGACCGGCACGCCGCCCAACGACTACATCCGGCTGATTCGCCTCAAGATCGCGGCCCAGCTGCTTCAGGAGGGGACTTATCGGGTCAACGAGGTGTGCTACATCGTCGGTTTCAACAACCACTCCTATTTCGCACGCTGTTTCCAGAAGCAGTTCGGCATACTCCCGAAGGAGTATGCGAAGAAACGCGGATAGGGATCAGCGGATGCCGTACTGCTCCAGGATTTTCAGCAGCTCGGGCCGGAGACGCTGTGCCCAGCGCCAGTAGCCCAGGTCGGAGGGGTGGGTGCCGTCGGCCGAAGTGGCATGGTCGTCGCCCGTCAGATCCTCCCGGTCGATGAAGTGGACGCGATCGAACCGCTTCATCGCCTCGGCCATCGTCTGACGGGCGGCTTCGCGTTTGGCCGCCTCGTTGCGGCGGTTCTTGAGGTTGAAGTTGCAGCTCTCCCGATGGATCGTCGACACGAAGATCAGCGGCGTGTCCGGCAGCTGCTCGCGGA
>CAMWWU010000103.1 GCA_947178025.1 uncultured Alistipes sp.
TCCTGCCTATTCTCGTTGGCTCGTATATGTGTATAAGATAAAGTCCGACGACGGCAAGACCTGGTATCCTTCGGAGAGCTACCGGTTCGGCGCTACGACCGGTGCCGATCAGAACGTCTCGACGTGGGCCGTCACGCGCGAGGACTTCGAGAAGATGCACGACTTCCTGCGTCCGGTGATGGTTTCGATCATCGGCTGCGAAAACGTGCTGCTGGAGGGCGTGACCTTCCAGAATTCGCCCTGCTGGAACATCCATCCGGCGCTGTGCGTCAATCTGACGGTCGAAAACATCACGGTCCGCTGCCCCGAATACGCGCAGAACGGCGACGGCATCGACATCGAGTCGTGCCGCAACGTCGTGCTCCGCGGCTCGAAGTTCGACGTGGGCGACGACGGCATCTGCATCAAGAGCGGCAAGGACAAGGCCGGCCGCGACCGCGGTATTCCGTGCGAGAACGTACTGGTGGAGAACTGCGTGGTATTCCACGGCCACGGCGGTTTCGTCGTGGGTAGCGAGATGTCGGGCGGCGTGAAGAACGTCGTCGTCACCGACTGCGTCTTCTCGGGTACCGACGTGGGCCTGCGCTTCAAGTCGACGCGCGGCCGCGGCGGTGTCGTGGAGAATATCCGGATCGACCGCATCGCCATGAACAACATCATGCAGGAGCCCCTGCTCTTCGACCTCTTCTACGGCGGCAAGTCGGCCTCCGAGGCGATCGCCGACGGGGACGACGCCGAGCCTACCGACCTGGCGCTCAAACCGGTGGATGAGACGACACCCGCGTTCCGCGATATCCATATCAGCAACGTATGGTGCCGCGGCGCCCGCCGTGCGATGTACTTCAACGGCCTGCCGGAGATGAACGTCGAGCGGGTGACCGTCGAGGATACGCATATCTATGCGACGACCGGCGCCCAGATCAACGAGGCCACCGACGTCGTGCTGCGCAACGTCTCCGTCGTTCCGGAGAAGGGCCCGGCGCTGATGATCAACAACGTCCGCAACCTGAAGGCCGACGGCTTCGCCTGCCCCGAGGGCATGGCGTGCGCGCTGACGGTCACGGGCAGTCGCAACCGCGATATCGAGGTGCGTTCGGAGCAGATCCTGCCCGAGAACGCCTCCCTGTCGAAAGGCGCGGCAGCCGCGGTAACTCTGAAATAATCAACAATCTAACTTCAACCTTATGGAACTTATCAGAAAATGGCTCCTGGGAGCAGGAGCGCTCGCTATGTTCGTATCGTGCAGCGAGAGCGACTCGGAGGATCCGAAGATCGTCGCTCCGCTCGCTGTTCCGGAGCCCGTGGTGGCCGTGGAGGGTGCTACGGCGACGATCCGCTGGATCTCGGTGGACAATGCGCACCACTACGCCTGGGAGTGGCAGTCGGAGACCGAGGGTACGGTCGAAACCGGTAACGTATATGCCGGTCAGGCCAGCTTCGAGATGGCCGAGAATGTGATCTATCGCTTCCGCGTACAGTCCGTGGCGCTGCCCGGATCGGCCTGGGCGGACTCCGAGTGGTCGGAGTACGTGACCGCTTCGAGCAACATGCTCGCGACGCCCGCACCGGCGCTCGTCGCCGCATCGCTGGCGGATACCTCCGCCACGCTGGAGTGGAGCGCCGTGGCCGATGCCTCCGGCTACAAGTACGAGCTGACTGCCGCCGGCTCCGTCGTCAAGAGCGGCACGACGGAGGAGGTGAGCGTCGCTTTCGAGAACGAACTCTCGGAGGGTACGGCCTATCGTTTCCGCGTGATGGCGCTTACGGCCGTCGAGACGAAAAACGATTCTCCCTGGTCCGACTACGTGACTTTCTCGACCCGTCGGCACGAGGTGCTCGCGGTTCCTGTCGTTACGATCGGCGAGCGCACCGCCAGCTCCGCCGAGATCGCCTGGGCGCAGGTGGAGGGTGCTGTGAAGTATGTCTACAAACTCTACGACAACGCCGACCTGACGGGTGCTGCCGTGAACGAGGGCGAGACGACCCAGACGACGGTGACGATCGGCAACCTGGCCGAGCTGACCTATTATTACTTCACGATTCAGGCCGTCGCCGATGCGGAGGATCCCTACGTGAGCGACTCGGAGTTCTCGAAGGCCGTCGAGTTCCGCACGAAGTCCACGGCTGCGGTCGCTCTCGATCTGGAGCTTCCCGAGCATGAGCAGGACGGCGTGATCCGTGCGTTCCCCGGTGCCGAAGGTGCCGGTATGTATACCACGGGCGGCCGCGGCGGCGCCGTTTACCACGTGACCAACCTCAACGATTCGGGCGCGGGTTCGCTGCGCGAGGCCGTCGGCAAGTCGGGCGCCCGCACGATCGTCTTCGACGTGGCCGGAACCATCGAACTGAAGTCGACCCTGAAGATCGCCAACGGCAACCTGACCATCGCCGGTCAGACCGCTCCGGGCGACGGTATCTGCATCAAGGGTTACGGCGTCGAGGTGAATGCCGACAACGTGATCATCCGCTACCTGCGCATCCGTCCGGGCGACATGTCCGGAAACGACGGCATGGACGCGCTGGGCGGCCGCTATATGGAGAATGTCATCATCGACCACTGCTCGCTGTCGTGGTCGACCGACGAGTGCGTGTCGTTCTACGTGAACCGCAACATGACCATGCAGTACTGCCTGGCTTACGAGTCGCTGCGCAACGGCAAGCACAACAAGGGTACGCACGGCTACGGCGGTATCTGGGGCGGTGCTCCGGCTTCGTTCCACCACAACATCCTGGCCCACCACGACTCGCGCAACCCGCGTCTGGACAGCCCCGAGCAGTACGGCGACGGCCCGACGCCCGGCGCTACCGCTGTGACCAAGGGCATCAACCGCACCGATCGTCTGCTCGACTTCCGCAACAACGTGATTTATAACTTCTGCAACTATCCCGCCTACGGCGGTGTCGATATCACGATGAACTTCGTCGGCAACTGCTACAAGTGGGGTCCCGCGTCGATCAACGGCGCCGGTCCTAATGCGGCCGGAACCGTTCAGAACGGAAAGTCCCGCATGTATTTCTGCTCCTGCGATACCTATTACGACGGCAACGGCGTGAGCGCAACGCCTGCGAAGTGCGTCATGGGCAATCACAAGATCTATTTCGGCGACAACACCAACAAGCTCGACACCTCGGTGCGCAACGCTTCGGAGGGCGCCGGCGTCACGGCGGACAACCAGAAGGGTTTCGTAGCCGGCACGACTTCGGGTGCGGGCGGCAGCTGCCCGTTCGCTCCCGTGTGGGCTTCGACGGGCTATGAGGTCGTCGCCAACGGCACGACGTGCAGCGTGACGACGCATTCGGCCGACGACGCTTTCAACGTGCTGGTGAGCTACTGCGGCGCCAGCCTGCGCCAGGATGCCGCCGACCGGCGCGTGCTGGCCGACGTGAAGAACGGTACGGGTGTGTCGGGCAAGGCCGGCGAGACGACCGCTACGGGTCTGCCCCGCAGCTGGAACGGTCTGATCGACTCGCAGGAGGATGTAGGCGGCTGGCCGACGCTCACGGCTACTGACGAGGAGCTGGCCCGCGTGAAGGACACCGACGGCGACGGTATTCCCGACTACTACGAGGATCTGTTCGACCTGAACAGCAACGATCCGTCCGACGCAGCCAAGAAGACCCTCGATCCGCAGGGACTCTACTCCAACCTGGAGATCTACCTCCACTACCTGGTGAAGGATATCACGAAGGCGCAGGTCGCCGGCGGCTCCTACGGCAAATAATTGCGATGCGTGCGATGCGGCCCGGAAGGTTTCGGCCTTCCGGGCTGCGGCGCCGGATCGGCTCCCGGGGCGGGGTTGCGGCGTGTCGCGTCGCCGGATCGCCCGGAACGGGGCGCTCAGATATTCCCGATGCGGGGTGATAGATTTTCCCTGAGATTTGATGAAATTTTCAAGCCTGCCGGGCTTAATTCACCTAATTTTACATTTGAAAACGGGTGAATAGCCTTGTGTTCGCAAAATTTTTTAACAACTATACTAACTAAAAACTTCTAACTATGACAAAGAAATTCCATTCGTTCGTCAGAGCGACGCTACTCCGCGTGGTGCTCGTTCTGGGATTCGTTTCTTTGGCAGCGGGAACGGTTCAGGCGCAAACCCGGACCGTCTCGGGAACCGTGAAGGACTCCATGGGACCCGTGATCGCTGCCTCGGTCGTGGTTGACGGAACCACCATCGGTGTGAGTACCGACCTGGACGGTAACTTCAAGGTGGACGTTCCGGCTTCGGCGAAGAAACTCAAGGTGAGCTACGTCGGCTACGACGACGCTTATGTGGAGCTGCTCCCCTCGCAGACCGTTTACGACATCGTGATGTCGGAGGGCTCCAACGTGCTGAACGACGTGGTGGTCGTGGGTTATGCCACCGTGAAGCGCCGCGACGTCGTGGGTTCGGTCGCTTCGGTCAACTCCGAGGCGCTGTCGCAGATGCCCGTCGCATCGGTTTCGGAAGCCATGTCGGGCCGTATGGCCGGTGTGCAGGTGACCGCTACCGAGGGTGATCCCGACGCCGACATCAAGATCCGCGTCCGCGGTACCGGTTCGATCACGCAGGACAGCTCGCCGCTCTACATCGTCGACGGCTTCCCCGTGGAGAGCATCTCCGACATCCCCGCTTCGGACATCCAGTCGATCGACGTGCTGAAGGATGCCTTCTCGACGGCCATCTACGGTTCGCGCGGTGCCAACGGCGTTGTCATCGTGACGACCAAGGGCGGCAACAAGGATCGCATCACGGTCAACTACAACATCTACGGCGGTGTCAAGAACATGGCGAACAAGAATGCCCTCGTTCCGCAGAATACCTATGACTTCGTGCGCACGCAGTACGAGTATTCCATGCTGAAGGGCAATACGGACAGCTACTACACGTCGAACTACGGCGTGTGGGAGGATATGGATCTCTATTACGGCATGCCGGGCAACGACTGGGTGGAGCAGGTATTCGGCCGCACGGGTACGGTGTTCGATCACAACCTGTCGGTTTCGGGCGGCGGCGAGAAGTTCGCCTGGACGGCCAGCTACACGCACCACGACGAGAAGACGATCATGATCGGCTCGGACTATAAGCGTAACAACCTCAACTTCAAAGGTCAGTTCAATCCCGTGAAGCGCGTGTCGATCGACGTCAACATCCGCTATTCGGACGTGAACGTGAGCGGTTCGGGCGCCAATGCCGCCGATGACCGCGGTTCGTCGTCGTCGAACTCGCGTCTGAAGAACGCCATCGTCTACTCGCCGATTCCCCGCTCTTCGATCATCGCCGACGAGGACAACCCCGACGATTACAGCAACTACGTGCACCCCGTGCAGGCCGTCTGGGACAACGACTCGCGCTACGACCGCACGACCTGGAACGCCAACGCCGCTTTCCAGTGGGAGATCGTCGACAACCTGCGCCTGCGTATCGAGGCCGGTCTGGACGACTACAAGCAGACCCGCGACCGCTTCTACGGCGTGTCGTCCTACGCTTCGCGTTACGCTTCGGCCGGCTATCAGAACATGCCGCTGACCGAGTGGGAGGGTATCTACCGCGAGAAGATCCGCAACACCAATACCTTGCAGTACGACTTCAAGGACCTGCTGCCCTCCGACCACAGCCTCAACATCCTGGCCGGTATGGAGTACCTGCGCACTTCGCAGAACACGATGAACACCGTGATCGAGGGTCTGCCCGACTTCTTCACCTCGGATATGGCCTGGAAATTCATGGCATCGGGCGAGCATCCGCTGTCGATCTCGAACAAATACGCCAACGACGACATCCTCTTCTCGTTCTTCGGCCGCGTGAACTACGACTTCAAGGGCAAGTACATGCTTTCGGCTACGATGCGTGCCGACGGTTCGTCGAAGTTCGCCAAGGGCAATCAGTGGGGCTACTTCCCCTCGGTGGCCGCTTCGTGGCGCCTCTCGGGCGAGGAGTGGCTCAAGAGCGCCGACTGGCTCGACAACCTGAAGATCCGTTACAGCTTCGGTACGGCCGGTAACAACAACATTCCCGCCGGTCAGACCTCGACCCTCTTCGGTGCTTCGGCCACGTCGTGGATCAGCCAGGGTACGGTGATCTGGGCCGCCGGTTCGGCCATGTCGAACCCCGACCTGAAGTGGGAGACGACCTACTCGCACAACGTCGGTCTGGACTTCAGCTTCTGGAACAGCCGTCTGAACGGTAGCGTCGAGGTTTACCAGTCGAATACGAAGGACCTGCTCATCAACTTCCCCGTTACGGGCGGTTATTCGACCCAGTATCGCAACCTCGGCGAGGTGCGCAACCGCGGTGTCGAGGTGACGCTGGGTGCCGCGCTCGTCCGCAAGGAGAAGTGGGGCATCAACTTCGATGCCAACATCTCGTTCAACCAGAACCGGGTCATGGACCTCGGCGGTCTGGACAAGATCACCGCTTCGGCCGGCATGTTCTCGACCGAGATCAACTACGACTACATCGTGCAGGTGGGCCGTCCTCTGGGCGACATCTACGGTTACGTGAACCAGGGTATGTATACGATCGACGACTTCGATTATAACAACGGCACCTGGACCCTCAAGGACGGTATCGCCAGCACCGCGCCGATCACCGGCATCGAGCAGGAGCGTCCCGGTACGCCCCGCTTCGCCAAGCTGAGCGACGACGATCCGACGAAGATCACGGCGAACGACATCACGCGCATCGGCAACACGCAGCCGCTCTTCACCGGCGGTTTCTCGCTGACGGCCTATGCCTACGGCTTCGACATCGCCGCCAACTTCACCTATTCGTATGGCAACGACATCTACAATGCCAACAAGATCGAGTTCTCGACGACCAAGACCACGCAGGGGCAGAATGCGCTGAACACCGTCTCGCCCGACAACCGCTGGACCAACATCGACTGGACTACCGGCGAACTGGTGAACGATCCCGCGACCCTGGCCGCCATGAATGCCGGCAAGACCATGTGGGTGCCCTATTCGACCAAGCGCGTCGCTCAGAGCTGGGCCATCGAGGACGGTTCGTTCCTGCGTCTGGCCTCGCTGACGCTCGGTTACACCATTCCCGAACGGCTGACGAAGAAGATCCGTCTGAACCGCGTGCGCGTTTACGCTACGGGTACCAACCTCTTCTGCTGGACGCCCTACACGGGTTACGATCCCGAGGTGGATACGCGTCGTTCGACTCCGCTGACCCCCGGCGTGGACTACTCGGCTTTCCCCAAGAGCCGCTCGTGGGTGTTCGGTCTCAACCTTTCGTTCTAATCACTTCAAACCTCAAGAAGACATACATATATGAAAAAGTTATTATATAGAGTTTCCGCGCTTCTCGTCATGGGCGGTCTGGCGACCTCGTGTCTCAACGAGGCGCTGGAGGTCGAGTCGCAGTCGTCGTTCGACAGCTCGGTCGTATTCTCCCAGTATCAGCTGGCCGAGTATTCGGTGATCGCGATCGGCGAGATCTTCGCACATACGAACTCCTACAATGCCCGTCTGAACCACTTCTACGGTTACAATACCGATATCGAGCTCAAGATGGGATCCAAGGTGTCGGGCGCCAAGGTCGAGGAGTATACGATGTCCGAGTACGATACGCAGATCAACAACGCCTCGCTGAATACCGCCAATAACGGCTACAACGAGATCATGATCGGCATCGAGCGTGCCAACCTCGCTGTCAGCGGTCTGCGTCAGTACGGCAACACGGCCTCCGACCGCGATATGGCCTATCTGCTGGGCGAGGCGCTCACCTATCGTGCGTTCCTCTACTACGAGCTCGTGAAGATGTGGGGCGAGGTGCCTCTGCACCTGGAGCCGCTGACTTCGGAGACGCTCTACGATCCCAAAGCCGACCGCGACGATCTCTACGCGGCGATGCTCGCCGATCTGGAGGAGGCCATCGAATACCTCTACTGGCCCTACGAGGCTACGCAGACCATGCGCACCGACCGCATGAACAAGGCTTTCGCCAAGGGTCTTTACGCTCGTATCGCCATGAACGCCGCCGGTTATTCGTGGCGTCCCGACGACGGCCAGGTCGGTACGAAGAACTTCGGTTCGCTCCGTCTGTCGAACCGTCCGGAGCTCTCGAAGTCGGTGCTCTATCCCAAGGCGCTCCAGCATCTGAAGGATGTGATCGGCAGCGGCTCGCTGAGCCTCGAGGCGGATTACGAGCAGCTGTGGCACAAGTTCAACGACTTTTCGCACCTGACCGGTTCGCGCGAGGTGATGTTCGTGCAGCCGTTCGGCGACGGCCGCGGCCGCTGGAACTACGCACACGCCTATCCCCACACGGCCAACTCGCCTTTTATCGGCGATAAATCGTCGAAGGGCGGCGTGACGGGCCCCAACCCGACGCTGTGGTGGAAATATCAGAAGCAGGACGTTCGCCGCGACATCACCTGCGTGCCGATGCGCTGGAGCCAGGATGCCAACAACGGCGCCGGCGGCTGGGAGATGCGCAACGTATCGAACATGTACTGGGGCAAGTATCGCTACGAATGGATGACCAACGGCTACGACGGCGGTACGGGCGACGGCTGCAAGCCCATCGTCATGCGCTATGCCGA
>CAMWWU010000104.1 GCA_947178025.1 uncultured Alistipes sp.
GCTCGCGATCCGCATAATCGATGATCGCCTCGTCGTCGTTCGGAGCGAACCACCGCACCTCCGCATCGCGCCGAAACCAGGTAAGCTGCCGCTTGGCATAGCGTCGCGAATTGCGTTTGACGAGCTCGACGGCCTCCTCGCACCCGATCCGGCCGTCGAACCACTCGAACAGCTCCCGGTAACCGACCGTCTGCAAAGCGTTGAGATGCCGGAAAGGGTAGAGGGCCCGCGCTTCGGCCTCCAGGCCGGCGGCCATCATGGCGTCGACACGCCGGTCGATCCGCTGGTAGAGCTCCTCGCGTGGAAGCGTCACTCCGATCTTGACGATTTCGAAATCGCGCTCGCGACGTCGCCCCGTCCGCATCTCGGAGAACGGGCGCCCCGTCTGCAAACAGACCTCCAGCGCCCGGACCACACGCGCCGGATTGCTGCGATCGACCGCCGCGTAATACGCCGGATCCAGCCGCCCGAGCTCCTCGGCCAGCGCTCCGACCCCTTCGGCCGCAAGACGCTCCGCCAGCTTCGCCCGCAACTCGGGATCGGCCTGCGGCAGCTCGTCCATCCCCTCGCACAACGCCCGGACGTAGAGCCCCGAGCCGCCGACGGCGATTACTCGGTCGTGCTTCGCGAAGAGTTCGCGGAGCCGGGCCAGCGCCTGCACCTCGTACTCCCCGCAGCTCAGGTCGTCGGTGATCTCGTGCGACGCGATGAAGTGATGCTCGGCAGCCCGCAGCTGCTCGGCGGTCGGCTGGGCCGTTCCGATCGGCATGCCCCGAAACACCTGCCGGGAGTCGGTCGACAGAATCGGCGCACCGTAGTGCCGGGCCAGTCGGATGCTCAGATCCGTCTTGCCCGATCCGGTGGGGCCGACGACGACCAACAACCGTTTAGTACTCATCGTCGTAGCTGTCGTCGCCCTCGAAATCGTCGAAACCCGCCATCGCCTCGTCGAAGATCGAGCCCTCCTCTTCGACGACCGTCTTCGAGGGGTCGTACTGATCGGGGGCATCGGCCCGGCCGTAGATCTCGCGCGGATAGTGCGTCCCCGGCTCCGCCTCGTAGGCACCGGTCAGCTCCAGGAAGTAGGCCCGGTCGCCGAAGAGATCGAACAGATAGATCAGCCGGTCGCGCAGGTTGTGGATGATCTGCCCGAGCGCCACCTGGTCCATCGCCTGCGGCCCCTCCTCCGAGCCGTCGCCCATCTCCATGAGCGTGAACTCGCGCAACTTCTCCCATCGGGCATCGGCCGTAAAGAACGAAGCCATGCAGGGTTCGTATTCAAGCGATTCGAGAATGAAATTATGCAGGTCGAGCAGCGTCATGTCATACATCACCTCGTAATCGCGCACGAAGCGGTCGTTCTCGTCGCTCAACATCCGGAATCGAAAAACCATCGACATAAATAATCTTTTTTAGGTATTACAAATATAACCGAAACTTCCGGGAAAACAAAAAACTCACAACCCGGCCAGCCAGGCCATCACGTCCAGCCCGTCCGGATAATCCGACAATTTCGGCGACTGCGCCTGTCCGAAACCGGCCCGGCGCGGGTGGGTCAGCATCTCGGTCACGACGCACTGAATCTCTCCGTCGTGCTCCGCAAGCCACTGCGCGACCTCCTCCGTCGTGCGATACCGCGCGACAGCCACTTCGCACAACGCTGCCGGAAAGACCTGCTGCTCGACGGCCAATGCCCCGCCCAGATCGCGGAACGGCCGACGGGTCATCTCCCGCACGGCCCGCATCTGCCGGTAGTTGTTGCGGTATTTTTCGTTCATCGCAGGCATCGTCAACTGCAAATCATACGCCTCGGGGACGAAAACGAGCGACACGTTGCGACAACCGAGCCCCGAATAGGCCCAGATGTCGTCGGCCAGTCCGCCCAACTGCCCGGGAGTCTCCCTTCCCGAAAGCACGGCGACCGACTGCCGGCTGCCCCGCAACAACATCGGCACATCCGCATAACGAGCCTTGAAATACCGGGCGGCATTGTCGCTGCCCGTAGCGATCAGGGCCTCGACCGGCTGCGATCCGTCGTAATACTCCAATGCGATCCGGGGATTCAGCATGCGCAACGCCTCGACGACATACTCCGTCAACACGGTGTCCTTGGCCGAGGGCTTGACCAGACAACGGTGCCCGGAAGCCACGACACACAGCAGATCGAAGAATCCGACCAGCGGGATATTCCCGGCCATCGCCACCAGCACGCGTCGCGGCCGCCTCGCCGGCAGGGGATAACGCCTCAGCCACTCCGCCAACACGTCGGCGCGCAACATATCGTCGGCCAACGCACGCACGGCCCTCACCACCTCCTCGGGCGTAAACCACGCATTCGCCCGACAGGCCCGGGCAATGACTTCCCGGCTTGCGGCATCCGCGCCGAATCCACGCAAACGGTCGCCCAATGCGGCGAAAAGTTCGATTCGATCATTCATATCACAAAGATAACGCATATTTGCGGGATTCGCACGCGCCCGACGGAAAAGAGCCCGCCTCGAAAAAAAATCGCAGAATATTTCGAATAAAATTTGGAACTTCGGATTTTTTATCTACCTTTGCACTCGCAATCGCAAAACAACGACAATGCGGAAATAGCTCAGTTGGTAGAGCACAACCTTGCCAAGGTTGGGGTCGCGAGTTCGAGTCTCGTTTTCCGCTCAGAGGTCCTTTTCGAAGGACCTTTTTTGTTGGGCAAGATTGCGCAACACGAAGCAAACGATTCTGTATATCAACGATATGCGGGATCGTTTCGTTTTTGTGCCATAACAAGAAGCAGCAAGCAAAAGCACCTTCTCCGTGTACCGAATCGTAGTACATGGGTGCGAGCGGTAGAAATGTACCACACTTTTTCGGCAGTGCGTTGAATTACATTGGTTTGCGCCGAACGTTTCGGGCTTTTCAATCGTATGATTGTCAAACTCAAAATGTATTCGGACGATGGAAAGAAAACGATTCAGCGTAACTTACTTTCTGCGTAAGGCACGCACCAACAAGGCGGGACTGACTCCTATTCTGGCCCGCATTACCACCAACGGCATCTCCAAAGAGATTTACATCCAGTGTTCGGTTCCCGCAGACAAATGGAACCAATCCAAAGAGCGGGCGACCGGCAAGGACAAGCTATGTCAGCAAGTCAATTCTTATCTGGACGATTACCGCGCAAGGATTCTCGCCGTGCGGCAGGAGTTGATTTCCAAAGGCTACGAGGGTAATTGTATTCAGATCAAGGAGCGGTTGCAAAATCCTACCACGCTTTCGATTATGTTTCTCGCAGAGTTCTCCAAATACTGCGACAAGCGGCAGGCGGAAGTCTGCGTGCGGATTACTCAATTGACAGCAAACAAATATCATAGGGTACTGCGGTATCTGAAAGAATATGTCGCTGCACACTACAAAAGAGAGGATATTTTGCTCTCGGCTGTCGGTTACGAGTTTCTCGACGGCTTTAATACGTTTTTGCAAACAGCCCATAACTGTAAGCACAACGGCGCCGTGAACCTGCTCGATTGCGTCAAGAACTTTACCCGCTACTGTTTGCGCAATGAGTGGATCGAGAAAGACCCGTTTCGGAACTACAAACTCAAAGAGGAACACAACAAGGAGAAAGACCATCTAACAAAAGAGGAATTAGAGACGCTCATACGTAAAAAGTTGCCCAACGAACGACTCGACAGAATTCGGGATGTCTTCGCATTTTGTTGTCTGACCGGTTTGGCATTCACGGATGCAGAACATCTGCGGCAGGAACATATCCGCACGGATGACAATGGAACGACATGGATTTATAAGCCAAGAGAAAAGACGGCCGTCATGAGTCGCATTCCGCTATTGCCATACCCGTTGGCCGTGCTGAGGAAATACAAGCAGGATACGGAGGGACGAACGGCAGGTAAACTATTGCCGGTTCCGAGCAATCAGAAGATGAACGCCTACTTGAAAGAAATCGCCGATTTATGCAACATCTCGAAGAATCTGACCACACACGTTGCCCGTCATACGTTCGCCTGTTTGGCGGTAGAATATGGAATGCCGATCGACGTACTGGCAAAGATTCTCGGACATTCGAATACCAATATGACACGGCGCTACGCCAAATTCTCGGAACAGCTCATCGGTAAAGAAATGCGTAAGATGAACGAGCAGATGTTTTCGGGGGATGTATTACTATTGAATCAATAAGCGGTAATTCCGATGAAAAGAGAACGCACGACGGGCAGAATAGTCTGCCCGTTATTGTTGTTATATGTTTGTGTATTGGTATGTAAATCGGTTGGTATGTACCAATGTCGCAACGTACCAACCAATCTGCGGATAGATATTTCATCCGATGTTCAAGATTCGGTAATACGACAATCAATCGATAAAACAGTCTTCGTATTTTGTCAGCATCTGCTAACAGCAAGGTGTCCTTTGAGTAACTCGAAATGTTTTCGGTTACTCGAAAGGAGGTATGTTCGCCAGAACATGGCAAGGTGTGTATCGAGTTACTCGATACCTTTTGAGTAACTCAAACGCCTTGGCCCCAACGGGGTAAAATCGTTCCTCCGAAGTCGGACGATTATGATTCGTTTTCGGCGCCATTTTTTCGCTTTGCAGAACAAAATGAGCTGGACATCTGATAATTTATCTATTTTTGTAATGATGAACAATTCGGATTCCTACATACCCCGCCGTTTGCCGCTCGTCGCGGCGGTATGCACGTTGTGCATCACCTATCCGAATATCGTGTGGATTCCGTGGAATCTGGAACGGCTGGCAGAGGGCGAAGAAGCGGGATTCTGGGTGTTTTTCGCATTCCGGATGGCGTGGTTCTACGGGTTGTTCTTTTTCCAGCTGCGCTACAATCTGCGGCGCATCGGGAACGTGTCGTTCGTCCGGCGGTTCGCTCGGAATTTCCTCTACACGCTGGCATGGTGCGCCGTGTTCGTCGGGCTCTCCTACGGATTGCCGTTGCTGGGCGTTCAGACAGGCTATGTCGGCAATATCCTGCTGTTCCAATTCTTCGTGGCCTGTCTGTTGTGCGCCTTCATCGGCTATATCTCCGTATTGTACGATAGCCGCCGCGAGCAGGAGCAGGAGATCGAACGCCTGAAAATCGAGCGTCTGCAAAGTCGCTGCGACGCACTCGTGAACCAAATCAATCCGCACTTTTTCTTCAACTCGCTGAATGGCATCCAGTCGCTCGTGCGCAAAGGGAATGACGACGATACGTTGTCGTATGTCTCGCAACTATCGGACATTTTCCGTTATATCCTGCAAAGCGACCGCAAGGGGCTGGTCTCGCTCGACGAGGAACTGGAATTCATTCGGGCTTTCCGGCATGTGATGGAGGTGCGGTTCAAGGGGAAGCTCGCTTTTGAAATAGATGTCCCCGCGAAGAAGCGCCGCCTGCGGTTGCCGGTGCTGTCGCTGCTGCCGCTCGTGGAGAATGTTACGGTGCACAATAGGATCGACAGCGACCACCGGATGAACATATCCATCCGGCTCAACGACTGCGACGAACTGGAAATATCCAATCCGGTATATCCGAAGATGACGCCGCCCGATACGAACGGAACCGGTTTGCAGAATCTGCGCAACCGCTTCGAGTTGATGATGCACAAAGAGATACGAGTAGAAACCGACGGAGCGACGTTCTGCGTTACGCTCCCTCTGACAGACGAACCATGCGAGTCCTGATAGTCGAAGATGAAACCGCCGCTTACGAGAATCTGGCGGATACGCTGCACGCGATAGACCCTGCAATCGAAATCGCAGGCAATACCGAAAGCGTCGGGCAGACCGAGGCGTGGCTGCGGAGCAACCCTCAGCCGGATTTGATATTCATGGATATCCACCTTTCGGACGGCTCGGCTTTCGCGTTGTTCGAGCGGATGCGGGTGGAGACGCCGATCGTCTTCACAACGGCCTACGACCAATATGCCGTCGAGGCATTTCGTGTCAACAGTCTCGACTACCTGCTCAAGCCCATCAAACTCGAAGAGCTGCGGCGGGCGTTGGAGAAGTTCCGCCACTGGATGCCGACGGACGTGGTCGGCTATATGGCGCGGCTTGCGGCGTTGGCTCCGAAACCCGTCTACAAGGAGAAGATTCTGGTGCCGTATCGGGATAAGTTGCTGCCCGTTGCACTCGATGCGGTCGCCTGCTTCTACACGAGCGACAAACAGACGCAGATTATTTTGAAAGACGGCACGCGATACGTCTATGCCAAGACGCTGGAACAGATTGCGGCGATGCTCGACCCTGCACGGTTCATACGGGCTAACAAGCAGTATCTCCTCGCGCGCGATGGCGTGCGGGAGATTGTCGTGTGGTTCGACAGCCGCCTGTTGGTGAAACTTTCGGTGGAGACGCCCGAGCCCGTCTATGTCAGCAAGAACCGCGCGCAGGAGTTCAAGGCGTGGATGACGGAAGGTAATTATTAAGAAGAATCATATGGCAACGATCATTCGCAAAGAGGAGCGCGATTTTCAGCCCAATCCGGGCAAAATCGACGGATTCAGACTGTTTACCGATATTTCACGCGCCCGGAAGGGCATCGACCCGCAATACCTGAATTTCGATCTGCGGCGGCTCGCCCCGGGGCAGTACAATGCACCTTATCACTTCCACCGCTATGCCGAGGAACTGTTCTTGATGCTCTCCGGTTCGGCGACATTGCGCACTCCCGCCGGTCTCGAAACGGTCGCGGAGGGCGATATTCTTTTTTTCGAGGCGGGCGAAAGCGGAGCCCATCAGCTTCGCAATCATACCGACGCGCCGTGCACCTATCTCGACATGCGCTCCTACATCGGCCACGATGTCTGCGAATACCCCGATTCGGATAAAATCATTCTCGTTCCCGGTGGCGAGACCTTCCGCCGCAGCGAGCAGCATTCCTACTTCGAGGGTGAAACCGATCCCGACGGGATTTGGGAGAAGTTGTAATCGTTTCGCGTTCTCGCTTCGTTTTTTCGTGTTGCTCCGAAAGGTGCCTCCGAGCGGTTCCGACAACGCTTACTTTTGCCGAAAAGCAAAAGTAAAGCGTTATGACTCTGCGAACATTCATCGACCGTCCGATTCTTTCGGGCGTTCTATCCGTCCTCGTCGTGCTGCTTGGCATCATCGGCCTTGTGCAGCTACCCGTCGAGCAGTTTCCCGAAATCGCGCCGCCCACCGTGCGCGTTTCGGCGACCTACACGGGAGCCAATGCCGAAACCGTGCAGCGCGCCGTCGTCGTCCCGTTGGAGGAGGCCATAAACGGTGTGGAGAACATCAACTACATGACTTCATCGGCGACGAACAACGGTGCGGCGACCGTGACGGTCTATTTCCGTGCCGGCACCGATGCCGATGTCGCGGCGATGAACGTGCAGAACCGCATCGCCCAGGCACAGGGTCTCCTGCCCGCCGAGGTGATTCGTTCCGGTATCTCGGTGCGCAAAAGCCAGAACAGCACGGCGAAGATCGTCGCCCTGTACAGTCCCGACGACCGCTACGACCAGAAATTCCTCTACAACTATTTCAAAATCCATATCGAACCGCAGTTGGCGCGCATCCCGGGCGTCGGCGACATCACCGTCTTCGGGTCGGACTACTCGTTGCGCATCTGGCTCAAGCCCGACCGCATGGCCGCCTACGGTTTGGTGCCGGCCGACGTCGTCGCCGTGCTGGACGAGCAGAACATCGAAGCACCGACCGGTACGCTGGGTGCCGATGCCGACAACGCGTTCCAATATGTGTTGAAATACCGCGGCCGCTACGAAAGCGAGGAGGAGTTCGGCGACCTCGTTCTTCGCTCGACGCCCGACGGCGGAATGCTGCGCCTGCGCGACGTGGCCGACATCGAACTCGGTTCGCTGAGCTATGCCGTGCGCAACGAATTGTCGGGCCACCCCGGTGCGAACTGTATGATCGCGCAGGCTCCCGGCTCGAATGCCGACGAGGTCGTGAAGGCAATCGATGCCATGATCCGCGAGGCCGCCGAAGAACTGCCCGCAGGCATGGAGCTGGTCGACCTGATGAGTATCAAGAGTTTTCTCGATGCCTCGATTCGGAATGTCCTCGAAACGCTTGTCGAGGCTATGCTGCTGGTCGTGTTGGTGGTGTGGCTTTTCCTGCAAAACCTGCGGGCTACCATCATTCCCGCCGCGGCTATCGTCGTGTCGCTTGTCGGGACATTCGCCTTTCTCTATTTTGCGGGAGTCTCCATCAACATGCTGACCCTCTTCGCGCTGGTGCTGGTCATCGGCACGGTCGTAGATGATGCGATCGTCGTGGTCGAAGCCGTGCAGGCCCGATTCGATGCGGGGTGCACCTCGTCCCGCACGGCTGCCGTCGATGCCATGCAGGGCGTCGGGCACGCGCTGGTTACCACCTCGTTGGTCTTCATGGCGGTATTCGTGCCGGTCTGTTTCATCGGCGGGGCGACGGGTAAATTTTATACGCAGTTCGGTGTTACGATGGCCGCGGCGGTCTGCATCTCTACGTTCAATGCCCTGACGTTGAGCCCGGCGCTTTGCGCCC
>CAMWWU010000105.1 GCA_947178025.1 uncultured Alistipes sp.
CCTACCTCTCGCCCGAGATGAAGTCCACGGGCGAAGCGATCGGCTACGCCGACAAGCTCACCCGCGCCCTCTACAAGGCGCTGCAGGCCACGGGCATGAACGTCTCGAACTACGGTACGATCTTCGTCACCATCGCCGACCCCGACAAGGAGAAAGCATTGCCGCTCGTGAAGCGTTTCTACGAGTTGGGTTTCAACATCGAGGCCACCACCGGCACCGCCGCGTTCCTGCGCGACCACGGCATCCGCACCCGCACACGGCGCAAGCTCAGCGAGGGCAGTTCCGAGATCATCGATGCCTTGCGGCAGGGACCCGTCAGCTACGTCATCAATACGATCGACATCAACCAGCACGACACGCGGCTCGACGGCTACGAAATCCGCCGCACGGCCGTCGAGAACAACGTGACGGTCTTCACGGCGCTCGAAACGGTGAAGGTGCTGCTCGACGTGCTGGAGGAGATCACGCTGCGGGTGTCGACCATCGACTCGAAATAATCGGCCATGTACAGGAAAGGGTTATACCGCATACTCGAAAACGAGCCGCTGACGGCCTCCGTGTGGCGCATGCGCCTCGCGGGGGATACGCAGTGGATCACGGCGCCGGGGCAGTTCGTCAACATCGCGATCGACGGGCTCTACCTGCGGCGTCCGATCTCGGTCTGCGACTGCGACGCGCAGACGCTGACGCTCGTCTACAAGGTCGTGGGCGAGGGCACGGCCCGGATGAGCCGCATGGCGCCGGGCACGGAGCTCGACTTGCTCACGGGGCTCGGCAACGGCTTCTCGACCGGGGTTGCGACGCAGCGCCCCCTGCTCGTCGGGGGCGGCGTGGGCGTCCCGCCGCTCTACAACCTGGCGCGCAGGCTCCTCGCCGAGGGGAAGCCCGTGCAGGTGGTGCTGGGATTCAACACCGCGGCGGAGGTCTTCTACGAGGAGGAGTTCCGGGCGCTGGGGTGCGACGTGACGGTCGCCACGGCGGACGGTTCGCGCGGTGTCGAGGGTTTCGTGACGACGGCGATCGCCCGATGCGGGCTCGACTTCGACTACTTCTTCGCGTGCGGTCCGCTGCCGATGCTCCGGGCGCTGAGCGAGGCGACGGCGCAGCCGGGGCAGCTCTCTTTCGAGGAGCGCATGGGCTGCGGATTCGGCGGCTGCATGGGCTGCTCGTGCAAGACGAAGTACGGCAGCAAACGCATCTGCAAGGAGGGCCCGGTGCTTGCGAAGGAGGAGGTCGTCTGGTGAGTTCGAAGCGATGAACTGCCTCCGATAGCGGCGATTCCGGCTCTTCGGGGCCGGCGGGCCGCAGCCGACCGGTCGATTGGAAAATTGGTTAACGACTTTAATTAAATAGCATATCATGTTGGATACGTCGGTAGTGCTGAGCGGTCTGAAGCTGGATAATCCGGTGATTCCGGCCAGCGGAACGTTCGGTTACGGCAATGAGTTTCGCGAGTTCTACGATATCAACGTGCTCGGTTCGTTCTCGTTCAAGGGGACCACGCGCGAGCCGCGTTTCGGCAACCCCACGCCCCGCATCGCCGAGTGCACGGCGGGGATGATCAACGCCGTCGGGTTGCAGAATCCGGGCATCGAGGCCGTGATCGCCGAAGAGCTGCCGCGGCTGCGCACGTTCTTCCATAAGCCCGTGATCGCCAACATCTCGGGCTTCTCGGTCGAGGAGTATGCCTACTGCTGCGAGCGCATCGACCGCGAGGAGCAGGTCGGGCTGATCGAGGTCAACGTCTCCTGCCCCAACGTGCGGCACGGCGGCATGTCGTTCGGCACCTCGCCCGAGGCGGCCGCCGAGGTGACGCGCGCCGTGAAGGCCGTGACGACGAAACCCGTCTACATCAAGCTCTCGCCCAACGTCACGGACATCGTCGCGATCGCCCGGGCGTGCGAGGAGGCCGGAGCCGACGGCATCTGCCTGATCAACACGATGCTCGGCATGCGCATCGACATGCAGCGGCGGCGCGCCGTGATCGCCAACACGATGGGCGGCTTCTCGGGCCCCGCGATCTTCCCCGTGGCCGTGCGCATGGTCTATCAGGTGGCGCAGGCCTGCTCGGTGCCGGTGATCGGCTGCGGCGGCGTGCAGTCGGCCCGCGACGTCATCGAGATGATGATGGCCGGTGCCACGGCCGTCGAGGTCGGCGCCGCGAACCTCGTGAACCCCTACGCCTCGAAGGAGATCGTCGAGGCGCTGCCCGCCGAAATGGAGCGGCTGGGCATCGAACGGCTGTCGGACATCATCGGTGTCGTGGCCTGAAACCGCTCAATCAGGATAACGAATGAACAATCGGAATAATATGCAACAGTTACACGACGTAATCATCGCCTGCGACTTCAAGTCGGCAGAGGACACGTTCCGCTTCCTCGACCTGTTCCGGGACGAGGAGCGCAAACCCTTTCTGAAGATCGGCATGGAGCTCTACTATGCCGAGGGACCCTCCATCGTGCGTGAGATCAAGCGCCGGGGCCACCGCATCTTCCTCGATCTGAAGCTGCACGACATTCCCAACACGGTGCGCAAGGCGATGGCCGTGCTGTCGCGTCTGGACGTCGACATGTGCAACGTCCACGCTGCGGGTACCGTCGAGATGATGAAGGCGGCCCGCGAGGGACTCACCCGCGAGGACGGCACGCGGCCGCTGCTGATCGCCGTGACGCAGCTCACCTCGACGAGCGAGGAGCGCATGCGGCGCGAGCTGCTCATCGACGCCTCGATCGACGACACGATCGTGCACTACGCCCGCAACACGCGCGAGGCAGGACTCGATGGCGTGGTCTGCTCGCCGCTCGAAGCCGGCATGGTGCACGAGGCGTGCGGCGCGGAGTTCCTGACGATTACGCCCGGTGTGCGTTTCGCCGACGGGGAGGTCGCCGACCAGGTGCGCGTGACGACGCCCGCCCGGGCCCGGGAGATCGGCTCCGACTTCATCGTCGTGGGGCGTCCGATCACCGCGGCGGCGGACCCCGTGGCGGCCTATCGCCGCTGCATGGCAGAGTTTTTGGGCGAGTAGCCGGCGACGGGCGGCTCCCCGGAGCCGCTTCTTACCGAATACAGCAGTCATGAAACCCGTAAAACTCTTTTATCTGCGCAACTGCCCCTTCTGCAAGCGGGCGCTGCGCTACATCGACGAGGCGAAGGCCGCGCATCCCGAGCTGGAGGCCGTCGGGATCGAGCTGATCGAGGAGTCGGAGCGGCCCGACGTGGCCGACCGGTACGATTATTATTACGTCCCGACCTTTTACGTCGACGGCGTGAAGGTCCACGAGGGCGGCATCTATCCCGAAGAGGTGGAGGAGGTGCTGCGCCGGGCGACGGAATGAAACGAAATGTAAAAACACTACGATAAACCAAATGGAGAGATCAATCGCTAAGGATTTGCTGTCGATCGGCGCGGTATTTCTGCGCCCCGAGCAGCCGTTTACGTGGGCCAGCGGCATCAAGAGCCCGATCTATTGCGACAACCGTCTGACGCTGACGGCCGTCGAGGTGCGCAAACACGTCGAGGCGGGGCTCGCCGAAACGGTCCGCACGAAATTCCCCGAGGCCGAGGTGCTGATGGGCACGTCGACCGCCGGCATCGCCCATGCGGCCATCGCCGCCACGATCCTGGACCTGCCGATGGGCTACGTCCGTTCGGGCGCCAAGGACCACGGACGCGGCAACCGCATCGAGGGGCGGCTCGAAAAGGGCCAGAAGGTCGTGGTCATCGAGGACCTGATCTCGACGGGCGGCTCGTGCATCGAGGTGGTCGAGGCGCTGCGCGAGGCGGGCGCCGAGGTGCTCGGCGTGGCGTCGATCTTCACCTACGGCATGCAGAAGGGCATCGACCGCATGCAGGCCGCCGGGGTGGTGAACCACAGCCTGTCGAATCTCGACGCGCTGGTCGAGGTGGCCGCCGAGGAGGGGTATATCCGCCCCGAGGACAAGGCCCGGCTGATCGCCTTCCGCAATAACCCGTCGGACGAGTCGTGGATGAACCGCTAAACTCTTGCGTATGCGACATCTGATAGACCCGACCGATCTGACCGTCGAAGAGACCGAGCGGATCGTCGCGCTGGCGGAGGACATCATCGCCGACCGAGCCAAATACAGCGAAGCGTGCAAGGGCAAGAAGCTGGCCACGCTCTTCTACGAACCCTCGACCCGCACCCGGCTGAGCTTCACGTCGGCCATGCTGGAGCTCGGCGGGCAGGTCATCGGTTTCTCGGACGCCAACTCGTCGTCCGTCTCGAAGGGCGAGACCGTCGCCGACACCGTGCGCGTGATCCGCTGCTTCGCCGACATCATCGCCATGCGCCACTTCAAGGAGGGGGCGCCGCTCGTGGCGTCGCAGTATGCCGGGATTCCGGTCATCAACGCCGGCGACGGCAGCCATGCCCACCCCACGCAGACGCTCACCGACCTGCTGACCATCAAGCGCGAGAAGGGGCGTTTCGATCACCTGACGATCGGCTTCTGCGGCGATCTGAAGTTCGGCCGCACGGTCCATTCGCTCATCAAGGCCCTCGCGCGCTACGAGGGGATCGAGGTCATCCTCATCTCGCCCGAAGAGCTGCGCTTGCCCGACTACATGCTCCGTGAGATGCAGTCCGCGTCGAAACTCGCGTTCCGCGAGGTCCGCACCATGGAGGAGGTGATGCCCGAGCTGGATGTGCTCTACATGACGCGCGTGCAGAAGGAGCGTTTCCTCGACGAGGAGGAGTTCGACCGCGTGAAGAACAGTTTCGTGCTCGATCCCGGGAAGCTCGCCGCCGCCAGGGAGGATATGATCGTCCTGCATCCCCTGCCGCGCGTCAACGAGATTACGCGCGAGGTCGACAACGACCCTCGGGCAGCCTACTTCCGGCAGGTCGAGAACGGCAAGTTCGTGCGCATGGCGCTGATCCTGACCCTGCTGCGCTGGGCCGACGAGAACCGTCCCTTCGAGCGCACGCCGGTCTTCGGCGAGGAGTATCTGGTCAACGAACAGGTGTGCCCGAACCGGCGCTGCATCTCCTCGACCGAGGATGTCGACCAGCTCTTCCGCCGCCATGCCGACGGTACGTGCCGCTGTGCCTACTGCGAAGCGAAGGCCCGATAGCCGGATTGTGGATAACTTGTCGATAGAATCTGTCCGGGAATTTTGAAAGTAGGCCGGATTGTAGTACTTTTGTATCGTCGTCCGCAAGACGACGGAGTTAGGTTGAATTGAAGATGATTTTCTGCTGCCATATCGATCAGCGCGAACGAAAGAAACGCGAGGGCCGCGCCGCTGCGTTCTACTCGTCGGCGCGCCGTCGACAGCAGTCGCAGGAGCAGCGTCTGCGCGGCCGGGGGCGTCGAATGCCCGCGTGCGGAGTGCTCGGATGATATCGGACCGCCATGACATGCGATGTCGTGGCGGTCTGTTTTTTTGAAAATTCAGAAAAAACGATACTATGAAAGTCGGAGTTATCATGGGCTCGGTGAGCGACTACGAAGTGATGGTCGACGCCGTGACGACGCTCGAAGCGTTCGGCGTCGAGTTCGAAAAACGGGTGGTGAGCGCCCATCGCACGCCCGATCTGCTGTGCGAATACGCCAAGACGGCCCGCGAGCGCGGTATCGGCGTCATCATCGCCGGGGCGGGAGGCGCCGCGCACCTGCCGGGTATGGTCGCCTCGATGACCACGCTGCCCGTGGTGGGCGTTCCCGTGAAGTCGCGGGCCCTGAACGGCCTCGATTCGCTGCTCTCGATCGTGCAGATGCCGGCGGGCGTGCCCGTGGCGACGACCGCGATCAACGGGGCGAAGAACGCGGCGCTGATCGCCGTGTCGATCCTGGCGCTGGGCGACGCCGAGCTGGCTGCCCGGCTGGAGGCTTTCCGGGCGAAGCAGACCGCCGATGTGCTGAAAGCGGAACTGTAAGGGGTATGTCGAAGACCATCGGTATCATAGGAGGCGGTCAGCTGGGACTGATGATCGCCGAGCAGGCCCGGGAGCTGGGCGTGCGGACGATCTGCCTCGATCCGGCCGCGGAGGCGCCGGCCTTCGCCGTCTGCGACGAGCGCATCGTCGCGGCTTACGACGATGCGGCGGCGCTGGAGGAGCTGTGCCGCCGCAGCGATGCGGTGACCTACGAGTTCGAAAACGTGCCGGGCGAGATCCTCGTGCCGCTGTGCGAGCGCTACCGTATTCCGCAGGGCTATCGCCCGCTCTACGATTCGCAGGATCGCCTGCGCGAAAAGCGCAACGCCCGCGAACACGGACTGCGGACCCCCGGGTTCGAAGCCGTGGACGACGAGGCGTCGCTGCGTGCCGCCGTGAAGCGGCTGGGGCTTCCCGCCGTGCTGAAGACCCGCACGCTGGGCTACGATGGCCACGGTCAGGCGGTGCTCCGCTCGGAGGCCGACATCGATCGCGCGCTGCCGCTGCTCGCCGTGCCGTGCATCCTGGAGGAGTTCGTGCCCTTCGATTTCGAGGCGAGCGTCGTGCTGGTCGCCGACGACGAGCGGGTGATCTCGTTTCCCGTGGGCCGCAACGTCCACCGCGACGGCATCCTGGACCTCTGCATCGTGCCGGCCGAGGTCGACCCCGCGCTGACGGCCCGCATGCGCGCCGAGAGCGAGCGCTTCATGCGCGACTGCGGCTACCGGGGGATTCTGGCCATCGAGTACTTCGTGCGCGACGGCGAGATCTACTTCAACGAGATGGCGCCGCGCCCCCACAACTCGGGGCACTACACCATCGAGGGGGCGACGACCAACCAGTTCCGCGAACTGGTCCGCTACCTCGTGGGCGAGCCGCTGCGGGAGCCCGAACTCGTGGCCCCTACGGTGATGAAGAACATCCTGGGGCAGGACCTCGAAGCGGCCGAACGGATCGCCGCCGAAGGGCGGCCGGGCGTGGCGGTGCACCTCTACGGCAAGCGCGAGAGCCGTCCCAAGCGCAAGATGGGGCACATCACCTATGTCGGCCTGACGGTCGAGGAGTACGCGCGCGACTGGGCCGGCCGGTTCGTATAGCTGTCCGAAAACAAGTAAAGAGTAAAACACATATAAATGAAGAACTACCGTATTTTCGTCGAAAAACTGCCGCGTTTCCGGGTCGAGGCCGAGAGCTTGCGCCGCGAACTGAACGCGAATCTCAATCTGCAACTGGACGAACTGCGTCTGCTGTGCGTCTACGACCTCTTAGGATTCTCGGAGGAGCTGCTCGAGAAGAGCCGCTATTCGGTCTTCGGCGAGGTGGTGACCGATGAGGTGACCGACACGTGCGACCTCGCGGGCCGCAAGTACCTCGCCGTGGAGTTCCTGCCCGGACAGTTCGACCAGCGGGCCGCGTCGGCCGTCGACTGCGTGCGGCTGATCGACCCCGAAGCCGAGGTCGAGATCCGCTCCTCGAAGCTGCTGGTTTTCGGCGAGCGGACGACCGACGAGGAGATCGACCGGATCCGCCGCTACTACATCAACGCCGTGGAGGCCCGCGAGAAGGATCTCTCGGTGCTCGGAGCGCCGGAGCGCGCCGAGGTGAAACCCGTGCCGGTGCTCGACGGATTCCGCGAGATGGCGGAGGCCGACCTGGAGCCCTGCTGCAAGCGGATGGGGCTGGCGATGAACGCCGACGACCTGCGCGAGGTAGTGTGCTACTTCCGCGCCGAGGGCCGCGACCCCTACGAGACCGAGCTGCGGATTCTGGATACCTACTGGAGCGACCACTGCCGCCATACGACCTTCACGACCGAGCTCGAAGGGATCACCGTCGAGGAGTCGTTCCTGAAGTCCGAAATCGAGGATTCGCTGGCGCTCTACCTGCGCATCCGCCGCGAACTGGGCCGCGAACGAAAGAGCGTCTGCCTGATGGATATCGCGACGATCGGCGCCCGCTACCTGAAGAAGCAGGGGCTGCTCGACGACCTGGAGGTGAGCGAGGAGAACAACGCCTGCTCGGTCTACGTCGACGTGGATGTCGACGGCCGGACCGAAAAGTGGCTCCTTCAGTTCAAGAACGAGACGCATAACCACCCGACGGAGATCGAACCCTTCGGCGGTGCCTCGACCTGTCTGGGCGGCGCCATCCGCGACCCGCTGTCGGGCCGCAGCTACGTCTATCAGGCGATGCGCGTCACGGGTGCCGGCGACATCTGGCAGCCCGTCGCCGAGACGCTTCCGGGCAAGCTGCCCCAGAGCGTCATCTCGAAGAAGGCTGCGGCGGGCTATTCGAGCTACGGCAACCAGATCGGTCTGGCCACGACCCACGTGCGCGAGATCTACGACGACGGATACGTCGCCAAGCGTCTCGAAGTCGGCGCCGTGGTCGGCGCCGTGAAGGCGGAGAACGTCCGCCGCGAGCGTCCTGCGCCGGGCGCCAAGATCATCATGTTCGGCGGCCGCACGGGCCGCG
>CAMWWU010000106.1 GCA_947178025.1 uncultured Alistipes sp.
GTAGTGGATAGGGGATTCGAACCCCTATGTCATGCGTGAGAGGCATGTATCCTAACCCTTAGATGAATCCACCGGTTTTGTTTGGTGGTGCAAAGATAAGGCCTTCTTCAGAAATTCCAAAATTTTTCACGAAAAAATATACATTTTTCTGCAAAATAGTCGTTCCGGCACATATTTTTCACTACCTTTACTCATAAACAGATGCTCCGCACCATGAAAAAACACTTTCTGCCGCTTATGGCGACCCTGCTCGTCGCTTCCGCCTGCACCCGAACCGCCCGTCCGCTCTTCGGGCATATCGAGGTCGACACGCTGCTCGGACCTCCCGAGACACGAATCGGGGTCGTGTACGACTTCGTGACGATCGCCAACGCCGACCGCAATCCCGCCCTGCAAACCATCGAGCAAGCCAATATCGACTACTTCTTCGGATTGGACAGCCGCCCTGCGACAGCTCGCGAAGCGGTCGACGCCTCCCTGGCCGAGATCGCCGCCGACTTCCTGCCCGCTCCCGGCAGTGCAATCAGACCGTTCGTCGCCGACTATGCGATCTCCGCAAGTGCGAAGGCCGAAACGACGGACACGCTGCTGACCTATACGATCTACCGGGAGAGTTACACGGGCGGCGCACACGGCATGTATTCGACCGAATACCACACCTACTCGCTCAAAAGCGGCGAGGAGCTGGCGATCGCCGACCTCTTCGACGAACCGTCGCGCGCCCGCATCCGCGAGCGGATCCGGGAGAAACTCGCCGAGACGTATGCCGACGGACAGGAGTACGACTCCCCCGACTCCGTGCTGGAGGCAAACGGATTCTTCCCGGCGGATATTTTCGTCACGGACAACTTCCGCGTCGCCCCCGAGGGCAACATCTCGTTCTACTACAATCCCTATGAAATCGCCTGCTACGCCACGGGAGCCGTGGAGGTGCGTTTCGATCGCGACGAACTCGACCGGCTGCGATAGCGCAGCCGGCGGCTGCGGTTCGCCGAATCGAACTCGTTTTCGACGGCTCCGAGAGAGCCGGCAGGCTTTCATTCGGGCGCAAGCCCGCATCCGAAGAGGCGCGCAGTCGCAGGTGTGGCCCGGCACCCGAATTTACGGACTGCCCCAAAAAGAAAAAAGGCCCGAGTCTCACGACTCTGACCTTTTTTTGGCGGGGAACCACCCCCTCCAAAAACGAGGTTAACCGGAGGTATTCGACTTTTCGGCGAGCACCGCCTGCCAGTCTTAGTGACGAATCGTCACAACCTGCCGATCTCCTCAACCAACCTAAAACTACTAACCTAAATGAACCTTAAAACTTCGTTGCAAAGATAAGGCGGAAATTCGAGTTACGCAAATATTTTAGGAATATCCTAAATATATTTAACAATTTCGTAACATTAACCGCTGCGGGCGCTCGGCGCGGGAATCCCGATAACCTGCTGAGTATCCGCCGATCGGACGCTAAGCAGCGACAAAAGGGGACTTGGCATATCGTTGAAAGGGGATTTCGGCTTTTCGGTCGCCGAGCGCAAAAAAACGGCTGCGATCGCGCCCGGCAGCGCATCCGGAGCGAATCGCGCCAGAGACGGACGATCTGTCGCGGCCGTCGCCGGAGACTTTCGGCCGGTGCCGGTTCGCCCGTATCGAATGGCCCGGCGACAGATACGGACAAAAAAAGAAGGAAACCCGGAATCGGACCGAAATCCTCTTCCACAGTTTCCTCACCAACCTAAAACTACTAACCTAAATGAACCTTAAAACTTCGCTGCAAAGATAAGGCGAAAAATCGGGCCGCGCAAACATTTACTAAAAAATTTTCGAGATTTCTTCAAAAATTTTAACAATGCCCGACGTCCCATGCGGCGTATCGTTTTGTACGACATGCTTTTGCAGCGGACGAGACGCACGATAGAAAAAGATTCCTGCCGGCGATGCAGTATTCGGGCGATCGTCCATTTATTATGATATGAAAGATTTATTGCGTATATTCGCATAAAAAGAGCGACAGAGGCAAGCAGAAAAATGACCGTTTCCGTCATCATACCGATCTACAACGCAGCGCAGTACCTGGCCGAGTGCATCGACAGCGTACTCGGACAGACCATGTCCGACTTCGAACTGCTGCTCGTCGACGACGGATCGACGGACGAATCGGCCGAGATCTGCGAGCGCTACGCCGCCCGGGATTCGCGCGTCAGGCTCTTCCGGCAGTCCAATGCCGGAGTAAGCGTCGCCCGCAACCGCGGTCTGGACCACGCCCGGGGCGCCTACGTCGTCTTCGTCGACGCCGACGACTGGGTGGATGCGGATCACCTGGAGCAGCTGCTCGCCTGCGGCATGGACGACGAATCGATCTGCTTTACGAACGCCTACCTGGATTACGACCTGCAACTGGAGGAGGTCGACGTCTCCGGCATCCGTTGCAGCCGGGCGCTGGCGCAGCTGCGCCGGCAGACCTACTTCGGCTGGACGTGGAACAAGATCTTCTCCCGGAAGCTCATCGAGCGGCATCATCTGCGGTTCAACGAAAACATGCGTCTGCACGAGGACGAACTCTTCTCGGCGGAGTACTGCGTCTTCGTCTCCCGGGTCTGCGTGCGCAACCGCCGCACCTACCACTACCGGATTCAGGACTCCGGCCTGCTGCACAGCAAGAAACCCTCCGCCGAGAAGCTCTACTGCTACCGCAAACTCCACAAGACCTTCAGCAGTCTGGATGCCGAGAACCGCTACCTGACGCTCCGCATCCACCTCTCGTGCTGCTGCCATACGCTGCGCCACTGCTGGGCCCCGGACAACGTGCGCCATACGCTCATGTATGTCAATGCGGCCTATTCGGAGTACCGGCAGGCATTCCGGAAGGAGTTCATGCGCGACGAGCGCGACTACAAGGTCGCACGGCGCTCGCGGTGGGTGTTCCGCTACAAAAGCGGCTTCTGGATCTGGCTGAGCCTGAAATTCATCAACGTGTAACCCATGAAAATATCGCTGCTGATCGCCACCTACAACTGGCCCGAAGCGCTGAACCTCTGCCTGAGGAGCGTCGCCGCCCAGAGTACCCCGCCGCATGAAATCCTCATCGCCGACGACGGTTCGGGCGCCCCGACGCGCCGCCTCGTCGAGGAGTTCGCCCGCACGTCGGCCGTCCCCGTCCGTCATATCTGGCACGAGGACGACGGCTTCCGCCTCACGGTGATCCGCAACAAGGCGATCGCGGCGGCCGAAGGCGACTACATCGTCCAGATCGACGGCGACGTCATCCTCCACCGCCACTTCATCCGCGATCATGCGGCATTCGCCGAGCGCGGAGCCTTCGTCAGCGGCAGCCGCGCCATGATCGGCCGAAAGCTGGCCGCCCGGCTGCTCCGCACGGGCTGCGCCCGCGTCGCGTGGTACACGCCCGGCATGGAGCACATCCTCAACGGCATCCGCATTCCGGCTCTGCGGTCGATCTTCAAGGAGAAGCGCGGCGACCATATCCGGGGCTGCAACATGGCTTTCTGGCGCGACGACCTGCTCGCTGTCAACGGCTACAACGAGGAGATGACCGGCTGGGGGCACGAAGATTCGGAGTTGGTCGCCCGGCTGCGCAACCGGGGCGTAAGGCAGCACACGCTCAAATTCGCCGGCTTCGTCTTCCATATCTGGCATCCCCTCTCGTCCCGCGAGAAGGAGCTGACGAACCAGGCGGTGTGGCACCGCGCCCGACAGGAGGGCACCGTGCGCTGCACGAAAGGCGTCGATCGGTATCTTTGATCTATTTCCGGCGGAACCACACGGGGATGCAGTCGAAGAGCCGCGCGATCAGCAGCCCGTCGCGATCCTTGATCTTCAGCAGCGTGATTCCGCACCAGGCATAGTAGCGCTTGGTCAGCGTCCGGTGTTTGCGCGCCAGCGCGATGCCGTGCGCGTCGCAGTAGGCGACGAACTCCTTGTGGGCCCGGTAGCGTGCGGCCTGCTTCTGCGGCGTCTGTACGCTCTTGGTGATCGAGCCGCCCCGCACCATGTAGCGGTAGCAGGGGCCCGGCACCGTCACCAGACGCCCCCCCTCGCACAATACCCGCATCGTATATTCGACATCTTCGTAAGGCACATGCTCGCGGAAGCGCAGCCCGAGCCGCTCGACCATCTCCCGGCGCAGCAGCTTGTTGACTACGTGGAAGTCGGGCGGACAGTTGCAGACCGCGAACCGGGTCTGCGGATCGTCGCAGACCCGCTCCTCGACGAAATGCGCCGTCCACTTGGCCGACGAAGGTCGGATCTTGCGGATCGACGCGCAGGCGACGGGTGCATCGTGCCGCACGGCTGCCTCGTAGAGCCGCTCGCAGTAGTCGGGGTCGATCCAGTCGTCGGAGTCCACGAAGAGGATGTAGTCGCCCTTCGCGGCGGCAGCTCCCGTGTTGCGGGCTCCGCCCAGCCCCTTGTTGGGCTGCGAAATCACCCGGAACCGCGCATCGCGCGCCGCATACTCCCGCATGATCTCCAGCGAACGGTCGGGACTGCCGTCGTCGACGCAGACGATCTCGATTTCGCGCAGGCTCTGCCCTGCGGCGCTCTCCAGGCAGCGGGGCAGCTCGGCCTCGACATTGTAGGCGGGAATGACGATGCTTACTTTGGGTGACATAGGCTTAACGGATGTAGGTTTTCACCGCCTCGGCGATGCGTTCGCCGTCGAGCGCTGCGGAGATGATGCCCCCGGCGTAACCGGCACCCTCGCCCGCGGGGAAGAGCCCGGCGATCTGGGGGTGCATGAGGGTTTCGGGGTCGCGCGGGAAGCGCACCGGCGTCGAGGTGCGCGACTCCACGCCCGCGACGATCGCCTCGTCGGTGACGAAGCCCCGCATGCGGCGGCCGAAGGTCGCCAGACCGCTCCGGAGCGCCTGGGCGATGAAAGGCGGCATCCACCGGTCGAGGCGCGACGGCACGACGCCCGGCACGTAGGAGGTCGACGGCAGCGTCCGGCTGGCGCGCCCCGCCACGAAGTCGGCGACGCGCTGCGCCGGGGCGATCTGATGCTCGCCGCCGTACTGCCGCGCCAGCTCCTCGAACTGCTGCTGGAAGCGCAGTCCGGCCAGCTCGCCCCACTCGGCGCGCAGATGCTCGAAGTCCTGGAGGCGGATCTCGGTCACCAATCCCGAATTGGCATAGGGCGAGGTGCGGCCGCTGGGCGACATGCCGTTCACGACGGACTGCGCGGCATCGGTCATCGCCGGGACGATGAACCCTCCCGGACACATGCAGAACGAGTAGACGCCGCGGCCGTTCTCCTGGCTCACGAGCGAATAGGAGGCTGCGGGCAGATACTCCCCGCGCGTCTCGCAATGGTATTGGATCGAGTCGATGAGCGCCTGCGGATGCTCGATGCGCACGCCCATGGCGAAGGGCTTGGCCTCGATGCGCACGCCGCGGCGGTGCAGCAGCTCGTAGATGTCCCGCGCCGAGTGGCCCGTCGCCAGCACGACCGCGGCTCCCTCGATCACTTCGTCGCCGCAGCGGACGCCCCGCACGCGGCCGTCGCGCAGTTCCAGGTCGGTGATGCGCTTCCCGAAGAGGAAGAGCCCCCCGGCCTCGACGATCGTCCGCCGGATGCGGGAGATGATGTAGGGGAGCTTGTCGGTGCCGATATGGGGATGGGCGTCGAAGAGGATTTCGGGCGTCGCCCCGTGGAAGACGAGCGTCTGCAACGCCTTGTTGTAGTCGCCGCGCTTCTTGCTGCGCGTGAAGAGCTTGCCGTCGGAAAAGGTGCCGGCACCGCCCTCGCCGAAGGCGTAGTTCGACTCGGGATCGACCGCGCCGTTGCGGTTGATACGGGCGATGTCGACCTTGCGGGCCGACACGTCGCGGCCGCGCTCCAGCACGACGGGACGCAGCCCCAGTTCGATCAGCCGCAGCGCCGCGAAGAGCCCCGCGGGGCCCGATCCGACGACGACGACTTCGGTCCGCCCCGTGACATCGGGGTAATCGAAGTGCACGGGGGCGGGCTGCGGCTCGCGGTCGATGTAGATTTCGAGCGAAAGATTGACTTTCGGCTGACGCTGCCGGGCGTCGATCGAACGCTTCACGACCCGCACGAGCGCGATGTCCGGTTCGCGAATCCCCAGCCGCTTCGCGGCGATCGGGGTGTAGCATTTCGGGTCGGCGGCCTGCTTGGGGGTCAGCGTCAGGGTGATATTCTGCGGCATGGCGATCGGTTTTGTCCGGAGCGCGGAGCGCATGCGACCGATGTCGCACGCCGGCTCCGGGGCTTCTCCGAGGGCAAAGATAATCATTTCGCAGGGGCCTCGAAAGGAGTTTCGGCGGGATTTTTACGAAAAATGCGATTTTTTTCGCCGGAAAATGCGCGAAAACAAAAAATATGTCTATATTTGCAGTCCCAAAACAACGGTTTTTCGAAGTAACTTCAGGAACCGAGGGCATTGGAGAGATGCCGGAGTGGTCGATCGGGCCGCACTCGAAATGCGGTGTACGGGCAACTGTACCGGGGGTTCGAATCCCTCTCTCTCCGCAAGAACACCCGACTTTACGTTTGTAAAGTCGGGTGTTTTCTTTTGTCTGTCCGAAGGGATTTTCAGTGCGATTGGCGGTGCAGGTCTTTCAGCTGGCTGTCGAAGTCGAACAACTCGAACCGTTCGGACGGCTGTCCCGTTGCGCGAGCATGGATCCGATCCAGCTGGCGGCAAAAAAGGCGGTACAGCGCATGCACGCTGCCGGCGTCCAAGCACTCCGGGTCGGCCCGGAAGTTCGCATGAACGGCCAGCGCATAAGCGAGTGCCTTGAGCCGTATGTTGCTGTCGTCCAACCGGAATACGGCCGCCACGTCGTCCAGACCGGAGATATCGGCATAACGCTCCTGCCCGGGTTGCGCCGTCCAGCTGCGCAGCAACACTTGCGGCAGCTTCTCTGCCGACACGCGAAAAGCATGGGCCCGCAGATAGGCTAAACTGGCATCGAGCGTCCGCCGCACGTCGGGTTACTGAACCGTATAACGGGGCAAAAACGCGATCGGAGTAGGAATGCCCAGTCGGCAGACACGCCGCATGAATTGCTCTCGGTGCGGCTCGTCGCCGTTATAAAGCACCCGATCGCATCGTTCGAAGAGTATATTGCCAAGCTGCTCAGCGTAACCGCCATACGATGTCTCGTCGAGAACAAGATAGCGGTCGGACGCAGCGATGAGCCGATTGCGATGCGCAACCGTCGAACTCGTACCGCTTCTTTCATAGCTTCGCAGGTGTGCGGATGCGATTACCGAGACGACCTCGATCTCCGGGCGGCGATAATGCGTGTCGCAAGGCGCGTTTCGCTCTCGAAAGTCGGCGACACCAAGACTCGCAGGCGAGCGTTGCGCCCGGAGTAATGATCGAGTGCATGGGCGATGAAATCCGAATTGCGGCGATAATCCCGGAATCCGCCCAGAAAACCGATGGTATAGAGAATCTCCGTCATGCGCATGCGGATCATGCGGGGAGCCTCGCGGTGCCCGGAGTGTGGCAGTCCGAGTTCGGGACATGAAAAAAGCGACTGCCTTGTTCGGCAATCGCTTGATCGAGAGCTGTTGACGAGGATTGAACTCGTGACCTCTTCCTTACCAAGGAAGTGCTCTACCACTGAGCTACAACAGCGTTTTCCTCGTTGAGTGGTGCAAAAGTACATAAGAAAATTGAAAAGACCAAAAAAATATGCGATTTTCACAAGATATTTTCTATCTTTACATAAGTTTTACAACTTAAACCCTAATTATGAAAAGAATACTTATCGTTGGTGCGGGAGGTCAGATCGGTTCCGAGCTGACGGTTTACCTCCGCAAGATTTACGGAGATCACAACGTCGTGGCGACAGACATGCGCGAATGCAAGGCGCTCGGCGAAGCCGGCCCGTTCGAGGTGCTCAATGCGCTCGACGCTACGGCGATGGCTTCGATCGTGGCCCGTTATCACATCGACACGATCTTCAACCTCGTGGCGCTGCTGTCGGCTGTCGGCGAGCGTAACCCGCAGATGGCCTGGAATGTCAACATGGGGGCGCTCAACAACTCGCTCGAGGTGGCGCGTCAGCATCACTGCGCGCTCTTCACGCCCAGTTCGATCGGTGCGTTCGGACCCTCGTCGCCCAAGGACAAGACGCCGCAGGATACGATCATGCAGCCCACGACCATCTACGGTGTCTGCAAGGTTACGGGCGAGATGCTGGGCAACTACTACCACCACAAATACGGTGTCGACACCCGTT
>CAMWWU010000107.1 GCA_947178025.1 uncultured Alistipes sp.
CGTTAAGAAACACGAAGAGGAATATTCCGCATCGAACATCCAGGTCCTGGAGGGTCTGGAAGCGGTGCGCAAACGTCCTGCCATGTATATCGGCGATATCGGCGAGAAGGGTCTCCACCACCTGGTCTACGAGGTGGTCGACAACTCGATCGACGAGGCGCTGGCCGGTTATTGCACCGACATCGACGTGACGATCAACGAGGACAACTCCATCACGGTGAAGGACAACGGCCGAGGCATCCCGACCGGCTTCCACGAGAAGGAGGGCAAATCGGCCCTCGAAGTCGTGCTGACGGTGCTCCACGCCGGCGGTAAGTTCGACAAGGGCAGCTACAAGGTGTCGGGCGGTCTGCACGGCGTCGGCGTCTCGTGCGTGAACGCGCTCTCGACGCGCCTCGTGGCCGAGATCCACCGCGAAGGCAAGATCTTCCGCCAGACGTACAGCAAGGGTACCCCCACGTCGCAGGTCGAGATCATCGGCGAATGCGAGGACCGCGGTACGATCGTGACGTTCAAACCCGACGGCGAGATCTTCACCCACACGACGATCTACAAATACGACATCCTGGCCAACCGCTTGCGCGAGCTGGCATTCCTGAACAAGGGCATCCACCTGAACCTTTACGACAAACGCCCAGACGACGAGGGCAAACTCCGTGAAGATCACTTCTATTCGGAGGAGGGTCTCAAGGAGTTCGTGAAGTACCTCGACGCCACGCGCGGCGAGCCGATCATCGACTCGATCATCTACCTCGACACCGAGAAGAACGGCGTTCCGGTGGAGGTCGCCATGCAGTACAACGACTCGTTCTCGGAGAACGTCCACTCCTACGTCAACAACATCAACACGATCGAGGGCGGCACCCATCTTACGGGCTTCCGCCGTGCGCTGACCCGCACGCTGAAGAAATACGCCGAGGATTCGGGCATGCTCGCGAAGCTCAAGTTCGACATCAACGGCGACGACTTCCGCGAGGGCCTGACGGCCGTGGTATCGGTGAAGGTCGCCGAACCGCAGTTCGAGGGCCAGACCAAGACCAAGCTGGGCAACGACGATGTGTCGGCGGCTGTCGACCAGGCGATGACCATGGCCCTGGGCCACTACCTCGAGGAGAATCCCAAGGACGCCAAGGCCATCGTGCAGAAGGTCGTGCTGGCCGCAACGGCCCGCCACGCCGCCCGCAAGGCCCGCGAGGCCGTGCAGCGCAAAACGCCGCTGTCGGGCGTGGGACTTCCCGGCAAGCTGGCCGACTGTTCGAGCCGCGACCGTTCGATCGCCGAGATCTTCTTCGTCGAGGGCGACTCGGCAGGCGGTACGGCCAAATCGGGCCGCGACCGCAACTTCCAGGCCATCATGCCGCTGCGCGGTAAGATCCTGAACATCGAGAAGGCGCAGGAGCACAAGATGTGGGAGAACGAGGAGATCAAGAACATGTTCACCGCGCTGGGCGTGACGATCGGCACCGAGGAGGACAGCAAAGCGCTCAACCTGGAGAAGCTGCGTTACGACAAGATCATCATCATGACCGATGCCGATGTCGACGGAAGCCACATCGCCACGCTGATGCTGACCTTCTTCTTCCGCAAGATGAAGGAGCTGATCGAGAACGGACACGTCTACATCGCCACCCCGCCGCTCTACCTCGTGAAGAAGGGCAAGCAGGAGCGTTACTGCTGGACCGAGAAGGAGCGCGACGCCATCACCGAGGAGTTCGGCAAGGGCGCACACGTGCAGCGATACAAAGGTCTCGGCGAGATGAACGCCCACCAGCTGTGGGAGACGACGATGAATCCCGACACGCGCATCCTGCGCAAGGTGAACATCGAGAACGCCGCCGAGGCGGACCGTATCTTCTCGATGCTCATGGGCGACGACGTGCCGCCCCGCCGCGAGTTCATCGAAAAGAATGCCCATTACGCGAATATCGACGCATAAACGAAATCGGAAAGGATTGCCCGTCGGGGCGATCCTTTTCTTTATATAACCCACAAAACCTCGCTGACATCATGAAAGTTACCGTTATCGGAGTAGCCGGAGGCACCGGCTCGGGCAAATCGACGCTCGTCAAGCGCCTGCAAGAGGCGTTCCGGGGCGACGACGTGGTGACGCTCTGTCACGACTACTACTACAAAGCGCATCCCGAACTGACCTACGAGGAGCGCACGAAACTCAACTACGACCATCCGCAGGCGTTCGACACGCAGATGATGGTGGACCACATCAAGGCGCTGAAGGAGAACGTGCCGATCGAACATCCGGTCTACTCGTTCGTCGAGCACAACCGCATGCCCGAAACGGTGAGCGTGAAGCCCTCGAAGGTCATCATCGTCGACGGCATCCTGATCTTCGAGAACAAGGAGCTGCGCGACATGATGGACATCAAGGTCTACGTCGACACCGACGCCGACATCCGGCTGGCGCGCCGCATCCTGCGCGACGTCTGCGAGCGCGGCCGCACGATGCAGTCGGTCATCTCGCAGTACACGCAGACGGTGAAGCCCATGCACGAGGAGTTCGTCGAGCCCTCGAAGAAGTACGCCGACGTCATCATCCCCGAGGGAGGATTCAACTCCGTAGCCGTCGAGATGCTGATTCAGAACATCCGGTCGCTGATCGAGAACAACAAGTAACCGCCCCAACCGCAAAGGCCATGAAGAAAATCCTCACGCTGCTCGTGCTGCTGCTTTCGCTCCACACGCCGCTCCTCGCACAAAACGACCAAAGCGAAAAGTCGGCTCCGCTGGATGATGCGGAGGTTGTCCGCAGGGTTCTGTCGCTGGACATCGAAGGCGAAGTATATTCGGACGTGACGGTTTTCATCAAATCCATCCGGCCGGATCACTTCTTTACGGACAAATACAAGGTCAAAGTACAGGTCACGGACAGCGACGGTCGGAAAATATGGAACAAGACCTTCAAAAACGCCAATCTGTACGTCTTCTCCAGCGGCCAGGTACAGGTCGGAAGACCCAACTTCGATCAACTGGTAATTTACGAAAGCAAATTTTCCGGGAAATACGATCGCGGCATCATACGGGAAAAAGAAGGCGTGTATTAATCTCTTCCACAACGAAAAGGAGGGCGACCTGCAAGGTCGCCCTCCTTTTTCGCACGCTCCGATCCCTGGAAGAGATCGCCCAGCCTCTCACTGCCGCAGCGAGAGCGTTATGGTGTACTCCGTCTCTCCTTTCACCGCGAGCGCCCGAGCCTGCCGCTGTCCCGTCTCCGGATCGAGGTCCGTGAAGATCGTGATCGTATCGTATTCGAACGGCACCAGAATTCTCCCCGAAATGCCGACGATGCCGAACCGAAGAACTCCCGAGGCATCGGGATAGGCCGCAACGGCATGCCCGAACTCCCCTCCGTCCTGCAAACACCGGACCTCGTACTCCAGCACGGGATTCCCATTGCGGTCGATGAGCGAATAAGCCATCTCCCCGTTGCGGTCGCGGCCTACCCAAGTGTTCGGATGCTTGAATGCGGTAGCCTCGTCATATCGACAGGGAATCACCACCCGGCCCCGGCGGTCGATATAGCCGAAAGCCAGCTTGCCGCCTGCGACGACCTTGCTCACCAACGCCCGGTCCCTGTAAAAGAGATCGACGCTGTAATAGTTGCACGGAATGACCGTCCGACCCGCACGGTCGATAAATCCCCACTTCACATAGTACGTTCCCCGCATGCCGACCCGGGCCAGCCCGTCGTCGTCGAAATCGCGCGCCTCATCGAACTGAGCAGGAATTGCCATCCGTCCGTCGGGTGCGACGTAGCCGTATTTTCCGATGAATTTTTCGACCGGTCGCGTGGGGATCAGACCGGCCTGCGACGGTGTATCGTCGGCCGCATAACCGCCGACTCCCGCCACCGCATAACCGTTCGAAAATTCACTGGCACAGAAATCGCAGTCGAGCGGAATCGCCCGTCCGGCCGTATCCACCAGAGAGAATCGCGCGCGTCCGTCGACCTCTTGTCTGCCGATGAAAACCCCGGCCTCGAAACGCCCCAGATGCTGCCACTCGCACGGAACGATCGGCCTACCCGTTCGGGCGACTGCCCCCTGCAGCCCCGATTTCGCCACAACAGCGAATCCGTTGTGAAACCGCGTGGCGTGGTCGTAGATCGGAGGGATCAGCACCCGGCCCAGCGTATCGACGTACCCGTACTTGCCGTTGGGCGCTCCGGGGATGGCTACCCGCTGTCCGCCGCGATTGACCATGATCGTTCCGTCGTCGACATAGGGATAAACGACATCGTATCGGGAGCGCAGTTTCCGCCACACCTCGGGCGATTGTGCCGCGGCCGACACCCCGCAGGCAAGCAGGAGCACCGAGATGAAGCATCGCTTGATCATAATCCGGTTATCTTCTTGATTTCATTCAGCTTGTTCAGTGCTTCGATCGGCGTCAAGGCATTGATGTCGAGTCCCCGGATCTGATCGCGGATCTGCACCAGCACGGGGTCGTCGAGCTGGAACATCGAGAGCTGCATCCCCTGCGTCGGCGAGTCGGCCGCCTCCTTCACGCTCTGCGCCGTCAGCTTCCTGCCGCGCTCGCGGATGTTGCGCCCGGGGCCGATCTCGTTGTTGGCGTTGTCCAGTTCGAGGTTGCGCAGCACCTCCCCCGCGCGAGCCACGACCGAGAGCGGCATGCCGGCCATGCGGGCCACGTGGATACCGAACGAGTGCTCCGTACCGCCCGGCTCCAGCTTGCGCAGGAAGACGATCTGATTGCCGACCTCCTTGACCGCGACGTGGAAGTTCTTTACCCGCGGGCACATCGTCGTCATGTCGTTCAGTTCGTGGTAGTGCGTGGCGAAGAGCGTCTTGGCATGGGCCGTCGGGTGGTTGTGCAGATACTCGACCATCGCCCAGGCGATCGAAATGCCGTCGTAGGTGCTCGTGCCGCGGCCGATCTCGTCCAGCAGCACGATGCTGCGGTCGGAGATGTTGTTCAGGATGCTGGCCGATTCGAGCATCTCGACCATGAAGGTCGACTCGCCCTGCGAGATGTTGTCCGAGGCCCCGACGCGCGTGAAGATCTTGTCCACGACACCGATATGAGCCGACTCCGCTGGGACGAACGACCCCATCTGCGCCATCAGAATGATGAGCGCCGTCTGGCGCAGCAGCGCCGACTTACCCGACATGTTGGGGCCCGTGATCATCATAATCTGCTGCTGCTCGTCGTCGAGCATCACGTCGTTGGGGACATACTCCTCCCCCACGGGCATCAGCGTCTCGATGACCGGATGGCGGCCCTGCCGGATCTCGATGCGCTTGCCGTCGTCGAGCACCGGACGCACGTAGCGGCGTTCGCAGGCCAGCCGGGCGAACGATTGCAGGCAGTCGACCTTGGCCACGGCGGCAGCATCGTGCATCAGCGGCTGCAACGACCGGCAGATCGAGGCGATGAGTTCGCCGTAGATCCGCTGCTCCAGCACGAGCATCTTCTCCTCGGCCCCCAGGATCTTCTGCTCGTACTCCTTGAGCTCCTCGGTGATGTAACGCTCGGCATTGGCCAGCGTCTGCTTGCGGATCCACGTCCCGGGAACCTTGTCCTTATGGGTGTTGCGCACTTCGATGTAGTAGCCGAAGACGTTGTTGTAGCTGATCTTGAGCGACGGGATGCCGGTCGTCTCGCTCTCGCGCTGCTGGATGCGCGAAAGGTAGTCCTTGCCGTGCAGCGCGATGCGGCGCAGGTCGTCGAGTTCGGGATTCACCCCGTCGGCGATCACACCGCCCTTCTGAATCTGGTTGTTGACCGGATCGGGATAGATCTCGCGGGCGATGCGGTCGCGCACCTCCGCGAGCGTGTCGATCGCTCCGGCCAGTTCGTGCAGCCGGTCGTCGTCGGTCGATTCGAGCGCGGCCTTGAGCGTCTCGATGGCCGTCAGCGAATTTTTGAGCTGCACCAGCTCGCGGGGCGTCACCCGACCCGCCGCAACGCGCGAGGCGATGCGCTCCAGGTCGCCGACCATCGCCACCTGCTCGCGCACGGCATCGGCCAGTTCGAGGTCCTTCGTGAAGCGCTCCACGACGTCGAGCCGTTCGTCGATGCGCTTCGGATCCCGGATCGGCATGGCGATCCACCGCTTGAGCATGCGTCCGCCCATCGGAGTCAGCGTGCGGTCGATGACCTCCGCGAAACTCCCCCGCTCGCGGGCGCCGTTCGAGGCGAAAAGCTCCAGGTTGCGGATCGTGAACTTGTCGATCCACACGTAGTCGTCCTGTTCGATGCGGGCGATCGAGGTGATATGCGCCGTGTCGCGATGCTCGGTAAATTCGAGGTAGTAGAGAATGGCTCCCGCTGCCGAGAGACCGCTCGTGAAGTGATCCACGCCGAAGCCCTTGAGCGATTGCGTCGCGAACTGCTTGCAGAGCTTCTCGCGGTTGACCTCCTCCGAGAAGACCCATTCGTCGAGGCGGTAGGTGTAGTGGCGCGATCCGAAGGCGTCGGAAAAACGATCCTCGTAGCCGCGCTGGTAGATGATCTCCTTCGGCGCGAGGTTCGAAATCAGCTTGTCGACATAGGCGTCCGTGCCCTCGGCGACGTAGAACTCGCCGGTCGAAATATCGAGGAAGGCCACACCCGTGTTCTTGCGGCCGAAGTAGACCGATGCCAGGTAGGTGTTCTCCTTGTTGGCCAGGATGTTGTCTCCCAGCACGACGCCCGGCGTAACCAATTCGATGACGCCGCGCTTGACCAGCCCCTTGACCAGTTTCGGGTCTTCGAGCTGCTCGCAGATGGCGACGCGCTCGCCGGCCCGGACCAGTTTCGGCAGGTAGGTGTCCACTGCATGATAGGGGAAGCCGGCCAGTTCGACGAAGGTCGCGGCGCCGTTGGCCCGGCGGGTGAGCGTGATGCCCAGAATGCCGCTCGCCTTGATGGCGTCGTCGCCGAACGTCTCGTAGAAGTCGCCGACACGGAACAGCAGGATGGCGTCGGGATGCACCGCCTTGATCGAGTAATACTGCTTCATCAGCGGCGTCTCGACATATTTTTTCTCTATTTTCTTCTCTTCTGCCACAATAGAATATTGTATATGATTTACATACAAAGATAACGGAAAAATCGGCCGTTCGCAAGATTCCGGACGGATTTTTTCGATACTTTCCGCACCGTATGCTATATGATTCCGCTATCCGCCAACACGTTGCGATAGTACTCCGCCTTCCATTCGACCGGACGCGGATAGGCGCGCGACGACGAGGGCATGCGCCACAGTTTCAGCCGCCGCCCGGCATAATCCGTCTCGATCGCCCCGCCGATCGGAGGCGCTCCGCATCCCATGATCGCACACAGCGTGTCGGTCGCCTTCTGCCCCGTGGTGACGATGGCCCGGCAGTCGGGAATCCGCGCCAGCAAAGCCGCGAGATCGACCTCGCGAACTACTTGAAGAAAATTGTCCGACGCATTGTTTTTCAAACGAATGACTTCTGTTGCCGTGTCATACAGCGCAATTCCCCGCTCGCGACAGAAAGCCTCGATGCGATCGCGGTCGAAGCGTTTGCCGTCGGGCGTCAGGAAGTGCGCCTTGTCGCCCGCGGCGAGGTAGCCTACGATACGCCACATGTCGTTCTGAAGATTGGGATAAAAGAACTCCATCGACCAGCGGATGCGCTGGGGCGGAAAGCTGCCCAGCATCAGCAGACGGGCGCCGGCGGGCAGAAACGGTTCGAGCGGGTGCAGTTCGCTATTCATAAAACGCTTTGTCGAAATTTACGAGATACAGTTTGTCCGTCGCACGCGTGAGCGCCGTGTAGAGCCAGCGCATCATGTCGCGCGTCATGCGTTCGTCGCCGAACAGACAGCGGTCGACGAAGACCGCACGCCATTGACCGCCCTGCGCCTTATGGCAGGTAACGGCGTAGGAAAACTTTACCTGAACGGCGTTATAATGCGGATTTTCACGGATTTCCTTGAATCGTTTCAGCTTACTCCCGATGTCGGTGTAATCCTTCTCCACCTCGTAGAAGAGACGCGTGCTCTCCTCGCGCGTGAGCGACGGCGATTCGGAAGCGATCGTGTCGAGCAGAATCTTGCACTCCAGCTCCGCATCGTCGTAGTCCGGAAACTCCAGCACGGCATTCGCGAACCGGAAGCCGTAGAACTCCTCGAAGCGCCGCAGCCTCCGCAGCCTGGCGATGTCGCCGTTGGCCAGGAAGTTCATCGGACAATCCTCCGTCCGCTCCGTG
>CAMWWU010000108.1 GCA_947178025.1 uncultured Alistipes sp.
TTTTTCCGACTGCCGGCCGAACGGATCGTCGGCGTGGTAAATCGCCGCGTCCTTTAGCCGTACAACATATTTCTCTTTCATCGCATGTCGTTTAGAATCGTTTCGACGGTTCCTGCACGTCGCAGGCAAAAGCTGCGATCGCGTCGGGACGGAACCTTCGGTACGGAGCCCGAGATGCGGATGCGCCGAGAGAAAAAGCGAGCGAGCTTGCCTTTTCCCGAGGCGGAGCGTCTAAGGCAGAGTCAAAGGTACGAAAAATATCCGGAACTACCGGCCTTCGCGCCTCGCCGGACGCAAAAAATCGGGTCGTTCGGAACTATTTGCCGAATTTGTATTATCTTTGCATCGGCTTCAGCAGGCTTCCTGTCCGTGCCGAAGAGATCGGGGGTGCCCGGTTTTGACAGCAGGCAGAGTTTGATCGTAAGCACGCCGAGCGCTGTGCGGCGGCTCGTAAATCCCGACGCTCGACAATCAAATGGCAACAACAGCTATGCACTCGCTGCCTAATTTTCAAGGAAAATTGGCTTAATCGCCTGGCCCGAGGAGGTCGGGCGACGAGTATCCCGGGGAGCGGTTCCGCTCTTTAATCGCTCTCCATACGGGGTATCATTCATTCAGAGATAGTGCGTCGGATCGTTCCGGCCGGCGTGCGAAATTCAAGGAACTGGGACCCGGGTTCGGTTGCCGCCTGCCAGGCTCGGGGAGAAGGACGAAACGGCGGCTAAGCGTGTAGAAAGCCCTCGGGCTCCCTGTTTGGACGCGGGTTCGACTCCCGCCACCTCCACGAAAAAGACGGTTCGAAAGACCGTCTTTTTTTGTGCGGCAAAGTCCGTGTGCGGGCCGCAGCCTGCCCCGGCGACGATCCGCTCTTTGCGGGCGCGAGAACCTCCGCAGGCTGCGCTCTTCCGGCCGTTCTCCGCCCGGCTGCATGCCGGCGGGGTAGTCGGGGCTTGAGTTTCCGGCCTTTCGTCCGGGGCGGAGGCTGCGCGATCCCCGGGACCTTCGCAAGAAAAAACCATCCCGCGAGTCGCAGGATGGTTCGTAAAGGCAGGGCGGGAAGCCGCCCCTTGTGTTTCGGATGCGTCCGAACGGCTTATTTGCCGAAGTAACGCTTGTAGAGACCCTCGAAGCCCTTGCCGTGGCGCGCTTCGTCCTTGGCCATCTCGTGTACGGTGTCGTGTACGGCGTCGAGGTTCTGCTCCTTGGCCAGACGGGCCAGACGCATCTTGTCCTCGCAGGCGCCGCACTCGGCGTTCATGCGCTTGTAGAGGTTGGTCTTGGTGTCCCATACCACCTCGCCGATCAGCTCGGCGAACTTCGAGGCGTGCTCGGCCTCCTCCCAGGCGTAACGCTTGTAAGCCTCGGCGATCTCGGGATAACCCTCGCGATCGGCCTGACGGCTCATGGCCAGATACATGCCGACCTCGGTGCACTCGCCGATGAAGTGGTTCTGGAGACCCTCCCAGAGCTCGGCATCGGCGCCCTTGCCGTCGCCGATCTTGTGAACGGTGACGAAATCCAGATCGCCCTCCTGCTCCTCGATCTCTACGAACTTATCTGCGCCTACTTTGCACATCGGGCACTGCTCGGGTGCCTCGGGACCTTCGTGAATGTACCCGCATACGGTACAACGCCATTTCTTTGCCATAATTGTGTGTTGTTTGGATTGTGTTGGTTTCCTGTTTACGCTTGCAAAGATAGCAAAACCGGGCGAACTGTCGCAGCAAATCCGATTATCTTTTTTTATAGTCCGATAAGCGGGGGTTATGTCAACTCCGTCGGTCGATCGTCTCCTCGATCTGCGGAACGTCGGTCGAATCCTTGACCAGCACGCGTTTGTCGCTGTCGAGCAGGTAGAGCGAGGGGATGGCCGTCAGGTCGTAGCTGTCCGTCGCGCGGACGACGCATCCGGCGTCGTAGCCGTTGATCCAGGCGGCGGGGATCCGGTCGCGGTAGGCGTGCCACTCGGCGAGGTCCTCGTCGGGGTAGAGAGCCAGCACCTTCAGCCGGCCCCGCTCGATCATCTCCGAGAGCATCGGCGATGCCGAGATCGCCTCGCGGATCTCGCGGCACATCGGGCAGCCCGGGTTGTTGATGAAGAGCAGGACGTATTCGGCCCGGATGCCGTAGAGGGTGCCCGAGGCGCCCGAGGCGAGCGTGTAGCGCAGGTCGTTGGCCCGCTCGCCGATGCGGTTCTGCATGGCGGTCTTCAGCTCGCAGGCCGGGGCGAGGCGTTCGTACTCGTCGTACCAGGGGGCCGCCAGCACGGCCCGCAGCACGGGGATGTAGAACTCGTCGTTGCGCAGCGGCGAATTGGGATCGTGCAGCACCTCGGCCCCCAGCCAGGCGAAGTAGTCGAGCATCGGCCGCGATGCGGAGGCGCGGCGCATGAGCGAGTCCATCGGCGCCCCGTCGGTCGGCGCGTCGGAGAGCAGCGCGATGTAGCGGGCGTAGGCCTCGACCATCTGCGCCGTGTCGACCTCGGCGATGAAGAGCGTGTCGGCGAAGTCGAAACGATCCCAGTAGTGGTGTTTCAGCCACTCGGCGCGCTCCCCTGCTGCGAGGCTCGCGGGCGGAATGGCGGGCAGGAAGACGCGCGGCAGCGCGGGTGCTGCCGCCGGTTTCGGCGTGCGGCCTCCGCCGCACGAGGCGGCGAGCAGGGCGACTGCGAGGAGCGATACGATACGGCGCATGACGGTTTCGGTCGGGCCCGCGGGGTGGGCCGGTTTGTTCGATGCAAAGATAGTGCGGAAAGCGGAATTTTCCGAATCTTCGGGGGTTATTCCTGCGATTCGGCGGCGGAGTCCGCTTCGAGTGCGATTCCCGAGAGCAGCTCCTCGACCCGGCGGCGCGTCTCCGGCTTGCCGTACTCTTCGGCCGGGTAGATGATGCCGACGGTGATGAGCGTCTGCCCGTGCTTGAAGTCGTAGTTGGTGAAGATGTCGTCGGGATACTCCGTCCGGCGCCCCTCGCTGCACAGCATGTCGAGCCCGCCGAGCGCGTAGGGCTGCGTCGGGGCGACGATGCCGCCGTCGTAGTAGGCGGAGTCGCGGCCGAGGCAGTAGTCCGAGATATCGGCGATGCACTCCACGTCCGGAGCCAGGATGCCGACGACGCGTTGGGTGTTGAACTCCCATCGTCCGTCGGTAACGTACATGTAGCTGTGGGCGTAGGTCGAATCGGTTTCCGGCTCCGCGGTTTCGGAGATGGCCGTGTATCCGGCCGGAATCGCGATGCGGAGTCCTTCGGCGGTGTAGATCTGCTCCGTGTCGAGCAGGTCGATCGTGTTGCTGCGCATCGTCCGGATCGAGTAGTAGGTGAGTCCGCCGATGAGTACGGCGGCCGTCGCTGCCGATAGAATCAGCCGCCGCGCGGCATCGCTTTCGTTGCGCTGCCGCCGGATCTTCACGGCGGCGCCGACGCCCCGGAGGGCCTGGATGGCGCCCCAGATGATGGCGCCGGTGGCGACGACATAGCGGCTGCCGGCTTCGGCGAAGTGATAGGAGAGGAAGCTCGCGGCCAAACCTCCCACGCACCAGAGCACTCCGTTGCGGATGTTTTTGCGCGCTTCGGCGAGCAGTTCGTCGTCGGTGGCGGCGGCCGTCGTTTCGGGCTCCGCCGGGGTCTCGGGCATCGGCTCGAAGACCTGGTTTTCGGTTTCTTTCATTTTCTTATCGGGTTTTTTGCGGGTTGTAATCTTGCAGCATACGCAGCGTCTTGCCGCGGATCGAGCTCGAACGGCAAATGCGGTCGGCCAGCGCGGGATCGTCCGCCGCGTAGCGGGCGAGGCGTTTGCGGAACGCGTCGGTCGGGTTGCGGTCCGTGGGGCCGGCGCAGAACCACTCGGCGTCGCCCCGCTTCCGCAGATAGAAAGCCACGCGCGACCGGCTGAGGAAGCGGCGCCGCTGGCGGAAGCGGATGCCGCCCTTGGCGTCGATGTCGTAGCCCTTTTTCGAGTAGACGCAGGCTTGCAGGTGCGGCGTTTCGAAGTAGACCCACATCCAGCCCTGCGAGGCCGTGGGGAGGAACTTTCGGGAGTGTTGCGGGGCGTATGGGGCCCAGCTGCGGATCGAGTCGATCCGCTCGAAGGGGATGGTCTCTTTCGTCCGAGTCTTCTTGTCGAAGGCGTTGCGGACGATCTTCAGACCGCGGCGGCCTCGCGGCAGGCGGATGCGGTCCCGTCCCGTGAACTCTACGGTCGTGCCGTCGCGCAGGTAGACGATGCCCTCGACCAGCTGGCCGGCCGTTGCGACGGCCGCCGTGAGCAGCAGGGCAGCAAGCAGAAGCAGGGTGCGTTGCATGATCGTGGGTTATTGCGCCTGCGAGGCGAGGTAGTCGTCGTAGAGGCGCAGCATCCACGTGGCGTCCTCCTTGGCCTCCCGCTTGCGCTGCTTGCCCTCGGGGCCCTTGAACCACTCCTTGCTGAACTCTTTGAGCCCCGGTTTCTTCTCTTTGAGCAGTACGGTGTTGACGAGCGAGAAGGGGTAGACGATCTCATCGTCGGCGAAGCGGATGCCGTATACCGTGATCAGCCGGCGGGTCTGGCCCTTGGCGTTGGTCGTCACGTCCCATGTCTTCCACCAGTAGAGCGCGGCGCGGTCGTTGGCGGCGTCGCAGCAGACCATCCGGCGCATCGTGCGGTTGCGGTCCGACAGCCCCGGGGCGGCGATCGGGTGCGACTCCCAGCGGATGCCGTCGGGCGCCGATTCGGTCTTTTCGGTGTACTCGACGCTCGCCACCTCGTCGGCCGTGTATTTTACGGGCTCTTTGCTCTCGGGCGTGGGGACGATCTTGAAAGAGTAGTTCTCTCTCTTCAGGAGCGAGCCTTCCGCATGCCAGCCGCGGTGGAGGTATCCCTCTACCTGCTCGCCCGAGACGAGCGTGACGACGACGTGGCGGAACTCCTGGTCCTTGGGTTTCTTCGCTTCGGCCGGAAGCGTCGCGCCGAGTGCCAGCAGCAGAGCGGCGCACAGTAACGTCTTTTTCATGGCAGTGAGTTTTAAGAGGTATATCGCAAAGATACGAAATCCCCCCCCCGAACAAATTTTTTTTGAGAAAAAAAATTACAGCCGATGATAATGGCAGTAGAGCAGGCGGCCGTCGTCGTCGTGCAGGTGCATGCCGCCGCCCAGGCAGTAGCGGAACATTCCGCAGTCGGCGCACTCGTCGCGGCGCGCCCATTCGCGGTTGCGGAAGGGCTCGAAGCGGTTCTGCCAGACGTCCCAGAAGTCGTCGCGGTAGATGTTGCCCTGATGGAAGTTGGCGCGGATCGACGTGCAGCCCGAGATCGAACCGTCGACGCGGATCGAGGCGACCGAAATGCCGGCGATACACTGATAGAAATGGTCGCGGACCTCTGCCTCGTAGCCGCCCAGGAATCCCTCGCAGGCGTAGCTGACGTCGATGCGGCCCTCGCGGCGGGTGCGGCGGATGAACTCCAGCATCGCCCGGAACTCGGCATCGGTCATGCGCAGGGCGGGATCCTCCTTGGCGCGGCCCATCGGGAAGATCGAGAAGAGACGCCAATGCGTCACCCCTTCGGCGATCAGCATCTCGCGGAAAGCCTCCAGATTGGGGACCAGCTCCCCCGTGGCGCAGGTCACTACGTCGTAGGTGAGCGCCGGTTCGCGGACGATCATCCGGATGGCGTTCAGCGCCCGGTCGTAGCTCAGGGCGTTGCCGCGGAGGCGGTTGTGCTCCTTCTCGAAGCCGTCGAGGCTCACCGAGATGCTGCGCAGTCCGGCCTGCATCAGGCTCTCCAGACGGCGGGGCGTCAGCGCCATGCCGTTGGTCACCATGCCCCACGGATAGCCGCGGCGGGTGACTTCGGCGCCGGCCCGTTCGAGGTCTTCGCGCACGAGCACCTCGCCGCCCGAGAAGATGATGAGCACCTCCGCGGGGTTCACATGGGGGGTGATCTGCTCGTCGAGGACCTTCAGGAAGTCTTCGAGCGGCATGTCGGGAACGCCCGGATCCACGCGGCAGTCGCTTCCGCAGTGGCGGCAGGAGAGATTGCAGCGCAGCGTGCACTCCCAGAAGAGCGTGTCGAGCCGGTGTGCGGCGACATGGTCTGCGTACAGGTCGGAGAAGATGTTCAGGGCCAGCCGTTTGCGCAGGCCCGGCTTGCGGCGGGGCATGGGTTATTCCTCTTCGGGACGTTCGGCGACGGGATCGGGCTTCTCGTCCGCGATCTTCACGCTGTCCTGCAACGGGGCGGGGGCGATGCCCGGAACGCGCACGCCGTACATCACCCGCACGCGCGGATGCTCCAGCTGCATCGTGTCGGGGGCCGGCGCTTCGCTCTCGCTGCGCGAGGGCGCATTCTTTACCGACGAGCAGGCGGCCGAAAAGCCCAGGAGGGCCGCCGCGGCGAGTTTCAGTTTTCTGTTCATGGTCGCGTTACCGTTGAAATAATCCTGCCGCAAAGATAGCAATTTTCTTTCCGATATGAAAAAACATGTCAAAAAGTTTTGAAAGCCAATGTTTTTTGCGTTACTTTGCCGTATACATTCATTAATTCACTTTTTTTTATGACAGGAAAAGTTAAATGGTTCGATAGCAAGAAAGGCTACGGATTCATTACGGAGGAGAGCGGCAAAGAGATCTTCGTTCATTTCTCGGGTATCGCAGCGGAAGGTTTCAAGTCACTCAACGAGGGTCAGGCGGTCGAGTTCGAAATCGGCGCAGGAGCCAAGGGCGAGCAGGCCGTCAACGTGACCGTCGTGGAGTAAACGATAGTCAGCACATGATTGAAAGGGAGGTCGAGCACCTCCTTTTTTTCTTGCCTGTTTCAAAAAAAAAGCGTACTTTTGGGCGCCTTTACGGAAATTTACCAGATTTTCATCATAAACCGTATCAAAATCATGAAAGAAGCAATCGCAATCCTCACCGGCGGCGGACCGGCTCCCGGCATGAACACCGTGGTGGGCAGCGTCGCCAAGACGTTTCTGCGCAAGGGTTACCGCGTGATCGGCCTCCACGAGGGCTACACGGGCCTTTTCAACCCCGCACCCCGCACCGTCGACATCGACTATCCGATGGCCGACGGCATCTTCAACCAGGGCGGCTCGTTCCTCCAGATGAGCCGTTTCAAGCCGAAGGATTCGGATTTCGAGAATAACTTCAACCTCAAGTTCTTCACCGACAACAACGTCAAGCTGCTCGTGACGGTCGGCGGCGACGATACGGCTTCGACCGCGAACCGCATCGCCAAGTTCCTCGAGGCGAAGAAGTATCCCATCGCCAACATCCACGTGCCGAAGACCATCGACAACGACCTGCCCCTGCCGGCCGGTACGCCGACCTTCGGCTACGAGTCGGCCAAGGACAAGGGGGCCGTCATCGCCCGCGCCGTCTATGTCGACGCCCGCACCAGCGGCAACTGGTTCGTGCTGGCTGCCATGGGCCGCTCGGCCGGTCACCTGGCATTCGGTATCGGCGAGGCCTGCCACTACCCGATGATCGTCATCCCCGAGATGTTCGACAAGACCGAGATCACCGTCGAGAAGATCGTCAACCTGGTGATTTCGTCGATCATCAAGCGTAAGCTGATGAATATGGACTACGGCGCCGCCGTCATCTCCGAGGGTGTGTTCCACGCCCTGCGCGACGAGGAGATCCGCAAGAGCGGCATCCACTTCACCTACGACGAGCACGGCCACCCCGAGTTGGGCAAGGTATCGAAGGCGCACATCTTCAACGAGATGATCGAGAAGCGCGTCAAGGAGCTCGGCCTCAAGGTCAAGAGCCGCCCCGTCGAGCTGGGCTACGAGATCCGCTGCCAGACCCCCATCGCCTACGACCTGACCTACTGCTCGGAGCTCGGCATCGG
>CAMWWU010000109.1 GCA_947178025.1 uncultured Alistipes sp.
CAGCGCTACACCTTCTCGGGCAAGTACGGCGCCAACCTCATGGAAGAGGTGGCCCGCTACGCCGTGGTCGCCGCCCAGGTGGCCAAGCAGCTCGAAGGGCAGTTCGACGTGATCCACGCCCACGACTGGCTCACCTACTACGCCGGCATCGCCGCCAAGCGCGTGTCGGGCAAACCCCTGGTGGTGCACATGCACGCTACGGAGTACGACCGCAGCGGCGAGAACGTCAACACGCAGGTCTACGCCATCGAGCGCACCGGCATGCACGCCGCCGACCGCGTGATCGCCGTGTCGAACCTCACGCGCAACATCGTCATCAACCGCTACGGCGTGCCGGCCGAGCGGGTCGTGACCGTACACAACGCCGTGCGCTTCGCCGAGAACAGCGGCGCGGCACCCGAGCGCGGCGTGAAAGACAAGGTCATCACCTTCCTGGGCCGCATCACCTATCAGAAGGGCCCCGACTACTTCGTCGAGGCGGCCGCCAAGGTCCTCAAGCGGGTCCCCGACGTGCGCTTCGTAATGGCCGGTTCGGGCGACATGATGAACCACGTCATCCGCCGCGTGGCGCGTCTCGGCATCGCCGACCGCTTCCACTTCACGGGCTTCCTGCGCGGCGAGGACGTACACAAGATGTTCCAGCTGTCGGACGTCTACGTCATGCCTTCGGTTTCGGAGCCGTTCGGCATCTCGCCCCTCGAAGCGATGCGTTCGAACGTCCCGGTCATCATCTCCAAGCAGAGCGGTGTGGCCGAGGTTCTGGACTACGCCGTCAAGGTGGACTACTGGGATGTCGACGCCCTGGCCGACGCCATGTACGGACTCATCAAGTACCCCGCCCTCTCGGGCATGTTCGCCGCCAAGGGCCTCGAAGAGGTCACCAACCTCAAGTGGAACGACGCCGCAGCCAAGATCAAGAAGGTCTACGAGGCGGCTATCGAAGAGAGTGAAAAACAATCAAAATAAACCACCGAATGAAAACCGTTTGCCTCTATTTTCAGGTGCACCAACCCTGGCGTCTGAAGAAGTACCGCTTCTTCAACATGGGTAAGGACCACAACTACCTCGACGACCTGATGAATCGCTCGATCATGCAGAAAGTCGCCCGACAGTGCTATCTGCCGATGAACGCCCTGCTGCTCAAGCTCATCAAGGAGAACAAGGGCAAGTTCCGCTGCTCGTTCTCGATCACCGGAATCGCCGTCGAGCAGTTCCGCGCCTACGCCCCCGAGGTGCTCGACTCGTTCAAGGAGCTGGCGGCTACGGGATGCGTGGAGTTTCTGGCCGAAACCTACTCGCACTCGTTGGCCGCGCTGGCCTCGAAGGAGGATTTCACGCAGCAGGTGAAGCTCCATACGGCGATGCTCAAGAAGGAGTTCGGCGTAAAGCCCGCGGCATTCCGCAACACGGAGCTCATCTACTCGGACGAGATCGGCGCCATGGTCGCCGAAATGGGCTTCCGCACGATGCTGGCCGAGGGCGCCAAGCACGTGCTGGGCTGGAAGTCGCCCAACTACGTCTACGCCAACGCCATCGACCAGAAGCTGCGTCTGCTGATGCGCAACTACAAGCTCTCGGACGACATCGCGTTCCGCTTCTCGAACAGAAGCTGGGACCAGTGGCCCCTGACGACCGACAAGTACGTGCAGTGGCTCGCTTCGGAGGAGACGCCGGGCGAGGTCATCAACCTCTTCATGGACTACGAGACCTTCGGCGAGCACCAGACCGCCGACACGGGCATCTTCGACTTCATGAAGGCGCTGCCGAAGGCCGTGCTGGGCAACGGCGCCCTGGAGTTCGCCACCGTGAGCGAGGCCGCCAAGAAGTACCAGCCCGTCGCCGTGCTGCACTGCCCGCACGTGATGTCGTGGGCCGACGAGGAGCGCGACGTGACGGCATGGCTCGGCAACGAGTTGCAGAACGAGGCCTTCGCCAAGCTCTACGCCCAGAAGGAGAAGGTCGCCGCGCTGAAGAATCCCGACTTCGACTACGTATGGAGCTTCCTGCAAACCTCCGACCACTTCTACTACATGGCGACGAAGTGGCTCTCGGACGGCGACGTACACTCCTACTTCAACCCCTACGACTCGGCATACGACGCGTTCATCAACTACATGAACGTCCTCTCGGACTTCATCATCGAACTCGACGAGGCGTTAGCCGCCAAGGGTGCGAAGAAGAGCGCGAAAGCCGCCAAGGCGAAATAGCCTTCGCATACGACGAAAAAGGCCGTCCGAACAATTCGGACGGCCTTTTTTTCGTTCGGTCCCGAAAGAGACCGCAGCTCCATGCGCGGCCCGGAGCACTGCGCACGAATCCGTCGGCCGGGTCACTTCCGCTCCTTGACCACGCCGCTGCGATAGGCCGCGAGCAGCCGCCGCAGGTCGTCGATCTGCGACTGCAACTCCTTGCCTACGGTCGTATCGCGCACCGTGAGCCGCGAGGCCGTGGCCTCGACCACGAACTTGGTCGAAAGGATGTCGCGTCCCTCCTCGATGGCGCGCCGCCGCGACTCGAACGGCTGGTGCTGCACGAGTTGCAAACCGTGGGAGTTATAGATGAGCGTGTAGCCGGCGATGCCGGTCTCCGACTGGTAAGCCTTCGAGAACCCGCCGTCGATCATCAGCAGACGGCCTCCGGCCTTGATCGGGCTCTCGCCCTTGCCCTGCTTGACGGGGATGTGCCCCGAGATGATGTGCGCCGAGGTCGGGTCGAGCCCGAAGGCGTCGAGAATCATCGCACAGGTCGCCGGCTCCTCCATGTGGCGGTAGTAAGCCCCCTTGCGCTCGGAGCGGGCCCGCTTGTCGTCGACGAAGTAGGATTCGAACACCGCCATCTTGTCCTTGTCGAAAAGCGGTGAGTCGGGACCGCACCAGAGATACCACATGTAATCGAGCGCCTGCTGCCGCGTCTCCGAACCCTTGCGGCCGAAATAGGCCTTGCGGGCGACCCGGTCCACCCGGTCGAGCATCTCGCGCCCGGCGAGCACCTCGCCGCAGACCTCCACCGGCTTGAACGCCCCCGCCTCCGTCATCGGGATCGAGGCGTGGTAGAGCAGATTGGAGTTGAGCACCAGATAGAGGCTTCCCTTGCTGTAAAGCAGGCGGATGTGCTTCTGCAGCTTCTCGCTGTTGCGGAACGCCCCCCGCAGCTGCTGCATCACCTCGGCCTCGTCGGGCGTCAGGCGGTAGGGATCCGCCGGGTCGACCGTCGGGAAGAAACGGTCGTCGAGGGCGTAGCGCACCCCGTCGACCTCGACCGTCCCGCTCCCGAGGTCCATCTTGTCGAGCAGCAGACGCCCCTCCATGCGGTACTCGGGGTGCCGCTTAATGAGCTGCCCTTCGAGCTTGAACTGCATGACTGCGATCGCCTTGTGGATCTGCGCCGTGAGGCGGGCGTCGCGCTCGCTCAGCCGGGCGTTCTGCAACATGCGCGGATAGAAGCGTTCGCAGGGATCCTCGCCGTAGGTCTCCATGGCGAAGCGGGCCAGCGGCAGCAGGTTGATGCCGTAGCCGTTCTCCAGCACGTCGAGGTTGGCGTAGCGGGCCGAGATACGCAGCACGTTGGCGATCGACGCCTCGTTCCCGGCCGCGGCCCCCATCCAGAGGATGTCGTGGTTGCCCCACTGGATATCGAACTTGTGGTAGCGCATCAGCGTGTCGAGGATGATGTGCGGCCCCGGACCGCGGTCGAAGATGTCGCCGATGATATGCAGCCGGTCGATCGTCAGCAGCTGGATCACGTGGCTGATCGCCGCGATGAACTCGTCGGCGCGGTCGACCGAGATGATCGAACGCAGGATGGCGTTGAAGTAGTCCTGCTTGTTGAGCATGTCGCGCGAACCGGATTCGTGCAGCAGTTCCTGGATGATGTAGGAGAAGTCCTCCGGCAGCTCCTTGTTGACTTTCGAACGGGTGTACTTGGTCGACACGCTGCGGCACACCTCGATGAGCTGGTTGAGCGTGATGCGGTACCAGTCGTCGAGATCCTCCTCCTGCCGCTTGACCAGTTCGAGCTTCTCCTCCGGGTAGTAGATCAGCGAGCAGAGTTCGCGTTTCTCGGCCTCGCGGAGCGTATTGCCGAAGATCTCGTCGACCTTCTGACGGATCACGCCCGAAGCGTTCTTCAGCACGTGCTGGAACGCCGCGAACTCCCCGTGGAGATCCGTCAGGAAGTGCTCGGTGCCTTTCGGGAGGTTCAGGACGGCCTCCAGATTGACGATCTCGGTCGCTGCGGCCGCAATCGTCGGAAAATTCTGCGACAGCAGGTCGAGAATCTTCAGTTCGTCGGCCGTGTAGTGTTCTTTCGCATTGGTTGTCATCGAATCGTGTTTTTCAGAAGAGGGGGCGACGAGGCCGCCCGCCGGACATCCCGCAAAAACGGGACCGACCGGCGCGGCGCCGCTTGCGGCGGCCGGCGGCTACCCCTTGCGCTTGTAGCGCGAGGGCGAGGTCCCCGTATGTTGTTTGAAATATTTGCCGAAGAAAGACTGCGTGGAAAAATTGAGGTGATAGGCGATCTCCTGAATACTCATGCCCGAGTATTTGAGCAGCGCCTTGGCTTCGAGGATCACCGACTCGTCGATCCAGCGGGCCGCGGTCTTGCCGCTCACCTCCTTGACCACCGAAGAGAGGTATTTGGGCGTGATATTGAGCTGCTTGGCATAGAAGCTCACGTTGCGCTCGCGCTTGTTGTACTGCTGGAGCAGCGACATGAACTCGTCGAAGAGCACTTCGCAGCGCCCCTGCTTCGCCTCGCCCGGCTGCTCGCGCTGGTTGATCTCGGTGATGATGTAGAAAGCCGTGGTGAAGAGCGTGCGGATGATCTCGTGCCGGTAGCGCTCCTTGTCGCTGCGCAGCATGGTCTTGATGAGCTGGAAGAGCTGACGGATCTCCTCGACGTCCTGCTTGCGGACTTCGAGGACCGGCGCCTTTCCGAAGCGCATATAGACGGGCAGCGAGGTCGACAGGTCGATCTGGATCTCGTTGACGAACGACTTCGAGAAGGCGAGGAAGTAGGCCGCGGCATTGGCCGAGCACTTCACCGTGCGGATGATGCTGTCGGGATTGAAGAAGACGATCGTATCGGGCCGGACCTGGTAGTTCTCCATGTCGATCGATACGGTGGCCTCGCCCGCCATCATGATGATGGCCGAGAAGCCGTCGATCGTGGCCGGATAGTCGCTCGTCGTGTTGTTCTGTGCGTCGAGCGCCGTGATGACCAGATCGTCGGAGAGATAGAATACGTCGCTCATCTCCTTCTTGATCCGGGAGATCGAGACCTTGTGGAGCCCTTCGCGCATACCGCGCGCCGCTTTTCCGTTATCCGCCATATCGTCGTGGTTTTTCGGACAAAAATAACCAATTTTTCGGAAACATCCGAATTTCCCTCACCGGATATGACCTGCGCGACCCGACTAAAGTGCCCGATACCGGGAGCAACAGCAGCCCGCCGCGCCCCGTGCGAAACCGAGGCGGGCATCCGCCGCCGGCACCTGCGGCCCGGCGCGGCTCGAGCGCCTCCGGACGATGCTCCGCCTACTCCTGCCGCGGACACATCACGCGCAGTGCGCCGGGCAGACACTCGATATGCAGCGGGAACTCCGCACCGGGCTGTCCGTCGACATCCGTCGGCTCGTTGACCGTCGAAACGATGTCGATGCACCGGGCCCGCAGCTGGCGGACGATCTTCGGGCTGCCGCCCAGCAGGTAGCGCCCCATGGCGAGCGTCGAGGCGAATGCGCTCTTCTTTTCGAGCATCAGGCAGTCGAACAGCCCGTCCTTGACCGACGCGCGGCGTGCGAGACGGAATCCGCCGGCCGTCTCTCCATTGAATATCAACACCATCAGCGAATTGAAGTCGAACGCCTCGCCGTCGGCGACCACTTGCAGCGGCACGGCGTGCATCGAGCGGAATTCGCGGACGCCCTCGATCAGATAGGCCAGTTTGCCGATGCGGTGCTTGCGCTCGTCGGGCGTGCGCTGCGAGGTCGTGGTGAAGATCCCGAACGAGAAGACATTGACGAAATAGAGCCCGTTGACCCGGCCGCAATCGACCCGATCCTCCTCGCCCGAGGCGATCTGCCGCGCCGCCTCCAGCGGGTCGTGCGACATGCCGAGCGCCCCGGCGAAGTCGTTGGCCGTACCGGCCGGAATCACCCCGAGCGGGATGTCGAGCCCCCTGGCCCGCATGGCGTTGAGCGCGAAGTTGACCGTTCCGTCGCCTCCGGCCACCACCATCAGGTCGATCGTCTCGTTGCCGTCGAACGGATTGGCCTCGAAGTCGATCGGCTGCGGCTTCACCGCGTAGCCGAACTCGCCGAAGACGGCGCAGATCCGGTCGACATTGCGCTCGATATCGCCGCGACCCGACCGGGCATTATACAGAAATACAGCCTGTTTCATCGCATAATCAGTTTTTCCATCGCCTCCGAGACATACTCCTCGAACTCCCCGTCCGCACCGGCCAGGATGAAGTAGACGGCCGTCCCGGGCATCCGCTCCGCGGCGGCCAGCGCATCGTCGGCCCCGAGGGCCATGAACATCGTGCCCAGGGCGTCGGCCTCGGCGCAGGTCGGGGCCGCGACGGTCACCGACAGCAGCCGCGACAGCACGCTGCGCCCCGTGCGCGGGTCGAGCGTATGGGCCACCTTGCGCCCCTCGTCGTCGAGGTAGAAGCGCCGGTAGTTGCCCGACGTGGCCAGCGCACCGTCGTGCAGCTGCACGCGTTTCTGGAGGTATTCGCCGTCGGTCATATTTCCGTCGAACGGCGTTTCGACGCCGATGCGCCACGCCGTACCGCGCGGATTGACACCCCGGCAGCGCACCTCGCCGCCGATGTCGACCAGATAGTTTTCGGCCCCCATCCGCTCGACCAGCTCCGCCAGCAGATCGACCGTGTAGCCCTTGGCCACGGAGTTGAAGTCGAGCTGCACGCGCGGATCGCTCTTGACGAGGCGCCCCGCCTCGATGCGCACCTTCCCGCGCCCCACGAAAGCGAGCAGCGAATCGATGTTCGGATCGGCGGTCCGCTCCCGCCCGGCGAAGCCCCAGGCCTCGACCAACGGCTTGACGGTCACGTCGTAGCGGCCGTCGCTCAGCGCACCGATGCTGTCGGCCAGGCGCAGGTTGAAGGCGATGTGACGGTCGACCGAATCGGTTTCGTTGCGGTTGAGCCGGCTCAGCAGCGACGTCGGATCGAAGATCGACATCGACGCTTTGGCCTCGCGGTCGAGCGCCATCGCCGCCTCGTAGAGTTGCTGCGGAGCGATGTCGCGCACATCGGCCGTGATGCGCAGCGTCGTGCCGAGCATCACACCGTCGACCGTGACGTATTTCGGATCCGGCCCGCCGCATCCGGCGAGCGACGCGACGCACAGCGCCGCCGCGATCAGTCTTTTCAGCATAAAATTCACCATTTCCGGTACAAAAATACGATTTTCTCGGCGATCCCGCATTTTTCCGCACCGGAAAACGAATAATTTTTTCATTTTTAATTCTTAATTCTCAATTTACTTTGTACCTTTGTCGAACGCTCTGGCGTTATCCACGGTAAGGGGGATGCGTCGTAGAGTGGAACTTAAATAATCATAAACAAATGGCTTATTTAACAGCAGAGAAAAAGCAGGAGCTTTTCGGCCAGTACGGCAAGTCTAACACCGACACGGGTTCCCCCGAGAGCCAGATCGCGTTGTTTTCGTACCGTATCAGCCACCTTACGAACCACCTCAAGAGCAACAAGCACGACTTCGGCACCCAGCGCGCACTGCTGCGTCTGGTCGGCAAGCGTCGTCAGTTGCTGGAGTATCTCAAGGAGGTCGACATCGAGCG
>CAMWWU010000110.1 GCA_947178025.1 uncultured Alistipes sp.
CGGGCCCCCCAGGGCGATCGGGCCCGTGGCGAGCTCGTAGCCGGCGGGGATGCAGTCGTCGGACGTGCGGGGCGTGACCGAGAGGTCGACGAAATACTCGCCGGCGCCGCGTTTGTCGGCCTCGCCGAACGTGTCGTAGAGGGCCGAAGCCTGCGGAGCGAGGCGGACGTCGAGCTCCTTTTCGCGGATCGCCTTGCCGTCGCGCATCAGGCGGCAGACGAAGCGGTACTGTCCGTCGGCCGGCGTGAAGTAGTGGCGGTTGGTGATGCGCACCTTGCCCGTGCCGGGCTCGGCGGCCTCGAAGCCGAACTCCTGCTGCACGTACTTCACCTCGGCGAGACCCGGATGGGGCGTGCGGTCGGGATTCACCAGGCCGTTGCAGTTGAAGTTGCCGTCGCTCGGGGCGTACTCGCCGCCGTAGTCGCCGCCGTAGGTCCAGTAGGGGCGTCCCTCGGCGTCGTGCTCCAGCAGTCCCTGGTCCACCCAGTCCCAGATGAAGCCGCCCTGGAGGTGCGGGTTGCGGTAGATGGCGTCCCATTGTCCGACGAAGTTGCCCGTCGAGTTACCCATGGCGTGGGCGTACTCCGACATGACGATGGGGCGGTCGCTGCCGTTGCGGCCCATCTGTTCGAGCCACGAGGCACCGGGGTACTGCGGCACGAAGAGGTCGGTGTTCCACTCCCATTCGGCGCGCTCGTAGTTCACCGGGCGCTGCATCAGCTCGCTGTCGGCCTCTTTCATCCATCGGTAGGTGCGGTAGAAGTTGCAGCCGTTGCCCGCCTCGTTGCCCAACGACCAGAAGGTCACCGAAGCGTGGTTCTTGTTGCGTTCGAACATGTTGCGCGTGCGTTCCATGTGGGCGTGCTCCCACTCGGGATTGTTGCCCAGCGTGCCGCCGTGGCGCAGCGAGTAACCCATGCCGTGCGACTCGATGTTGGCCTCGTCGTAGACGTAGAGCCCGTAGCGGTCGCAGAGTTCGTAGAATTTGCGGTCCTGCGGGTAGTGGCACAGACGCACGGCGTTGAAGTTGTGCTGCTTGAGCAGCTCGATGTCGCGGCGCATCAGCTCCTCCGGGACGTAGTGGCCCGTTTCGGGGTTGTGTTCGTGGAGATTCGCTCCCTTGAACTTCACCGGCTGTCCGTTGACGAGCAGTACGGGCAGCGTGCGTCCGTCGGCCGTGAGCGTCGTGAGCTCGAAGCGGCGGAAGCCCACCGTGTAGGGGACGACTTCGGTCGTGCGGCCCTCCTCGGCGAGCGTCAGTTGCAGCCGGTAGAGATTCGGGGTTTCGGCGCTCCAGGCGGCGACGCCGGGCAGCTCGGCCTCGAACGACAGCGTTTCGCTGCCGCGGGGGGCGAGCGTCGTGCTGCGGCTGCCCGAAGCGACGCTGCGGCCGTTCGCGTCGAAGAGCTCGTAGCGCAGCTCCGCGGCGGCCTGTACGTCGCGCCGGTTGCCCAGGTCGGCATGCAGGGCGAAGAGGCCGTTCGCGTAGGTATCGTCGAGCGTGGAGCGGATCCGGAAGTCCTGCAAGGCGACCTCGGGCTGCGACCAGAGGAAGACGTCGCGCTCGATGCCGCTGATGCGCCAGAAGTCCTGGCACTCCAGCCAGGAGCCGGTGCTCCAGCGGTAGATCTTGAGCGTCAGCGTGTTCTTGCCGGGTTGGAGGTAGTCGTCGATCAGGTACTCCGCGGGGTTCTTCGAATCCTCGTTGTAGCCCACCTCACGGCCGTTGACGAAGACGAAGACGCCCGACTTGGCGCCGGCCAGATGCAGGAAGACGTTGCGTCCCTCCCACGAGGCCGGAACCTCGAAATCGCGGTGGTAGACGCCGACGGGCGTGCGCTCGGGGAGTGCGGGCGGCGTGGGGCGGTGGGGCTGGAACTCGTAGGGCTGGTTGGTGTAGAGCGCCGTGCCGAAGCCCTGGCACTCCCAGTTGCCGGGGACCCGGATGTCGCTCCAGCCGGCGAGGTCGGGAGCGGCGGCCGTGGCGTCGGCGGGCAGCTCGCTGTCGATTTCGGCGTAGCGGAACTTCCAGACGCCGTTGAGCGACCGGTACCAGGGGCTCTGCTCGTAGCGGCCCGTGGCGGCCTGCTCCGGGGTCGCGTAGGTCATGAAGTCGGTTCGTGCCGGAAGTTTGTTCACCGAGACGGTCGCCACGTCGTGATGCGGGGCATCTGAGGCGGCGTGGACGGGGAGCACGGCTGCGGTCGCCAGCAGCAGAGCCGGAAGGAGTCGTAGATTCGGATACATGGGGTTAGTTCGGTTGGCGGCCGTACCGGAATCGGTGCGGAGTGCGTCCGGGCCGGCCTGGTTAATCGTGGGTCGGGGCGGAGTGAAAAACGGAACGGGCGGCGCCCCGCCGTCCGTTCCGGTCGATGATCTCGGTTACTCTTCGATGAAGTCGACGTTCACCTGGCGTTGGAATACCTCCTGCAACGAGATGTTGGTCTCGGTCGATACGACGCCCGGAATCCGCAGGATGCCGTCGAAGAGCGTGCGCATGAGGTGTTCGTTGTCCACGCAATAGAGTTTTACGAGGATGTTGCCTTTGCCGGTGATGAAGTGGCACTCGACGATCTCGGGTACGTCCTTCAGGTGTTCCACGGTCTGCTTGAGCAGCTGGGGATCCTTGAGCGTGATGCTGATGTGCGCGCATACGTCGAATCCCATCGTTTTGGGGTCGACGATCAGATGGCTGCCGAGAATCACGCCTGCTTCGTGGAGCTTGCGGATCCGCTGGTGGATGGCCGCTCCCGAGATGCCGCATTCGCGGGCGATCTCCAGGAAGGGCATGCGGGCGTTCCGGATCAGGTAGCGGAGGATCTTGCGGTCGATCGTGTCGAGATTGGCTGTGGACATGTCGACGCGCGTTTTAGTCGATCACGCCGAGCTCCCGGCCTACCTTGGTGAATGCGGCGATGCAGCGGTCGAGCTGTTCGGTGGTGTGACCGGCCGAAACCTGTACGCGGATGCGGGCCTGACCCTTCGGAACCACGGGGTAGTAGAAGCCCGTGACGAAGACGCCCTCGTCCTGCAACTTCGCGGCGAAGTCCTGCGACAGTTTGGCGTCGTAGAGCATCACGGCGCAGATGGCCGACTGGGTGGGCTTGATGTCGAAGCCGGCGGCCATCATGCCGGAGCGGAAGTGTTCGACGTTGGCCACGAGGCGGTCGTGCAGCTCGTTGCTCTCGGAGAGCATGCGCAGCATCTCGATGCCGGCGCCGACCACGGCGGGGGGCAGCGAGTTGGAGAAGAGGTAGGGGCGCGAACGCTGGCGCAGCATCTCGATGATCTCCTTGCGGCCGGTGGTGAATCCGCCGACGGCGCCGCCGAAAGCCTTGCCCAGCGTACCGGTGAGGATGTCCACCTTGCCGCGCAGGTCGTAAAGCTCGGTGATGCCGCGGCCCGTGGCGCCGAGGACGCCTGCCGAGTGGCACTCGTCGACCATCACCAGGGCGTCGTACTTCTCGGCCAGCTCGCAGATCTTGTCGAGCGGTGCGGCGTTGCCGTCCATCGAGAATACGCCGTCGGTGCAGATGATGCGGAAGCGCTGTGCCTGGGCCTTCTTCAGACACTCTTCGAGTTCGGCCATGTCGGCATTGGCGTAGCGGTAGCGCACGGCTTTGCACAGACGCACGCCGTCGATGATCGAGGCGTGGTTCAGTGCGTCGGAGATGATCGCATCCTGGTCGGTGAAGAGCGGCTCGAAGACGCCGCCGTTCGCATCGAAGCAGGCGGCGTAGAGGATCGTGTCCTCGGTGCCGAAGAAGTCGGCGATCGCCTTTTCGAGCTCCTTGTGGATATCCTGGCAGCCGCAGATGAAGCGCACGGACGACATGCCGTAGCCGCGGGCGTCCATCGCCTGCTTGGCTGCTTCGATCAGCCGCGGGTTGTCCGAAAGACCCAGGTAGTTGTTGGCGCAGAAGTTCAGTACCTTGCGACCCGCTACCTCGATCTCGGCCCGTTGGGGCGAGCAGATGACGCGCTCCTTTTTATAGAGGCCGGCGGCCTCGATCTCTGCAAGCTCCTGCTGCAGGTGTTCCTTGATTTTGCCGTACATATCTTATAGGTTTGGAAAAATTGTCGTAAATCGGTGATAAACTGTCACAAATATACGATTATTTTCTACTCTTGGCGTCGCGGGGGCGTTTTTTTCGATAAAAAAAAGCGGGCGTCGCTCCGGAGTGTAAAAAAAGCCTCCCCGAAGGAAGGCTTTTTTCCACACAAACATCACAATTACAAAATGGCTGAATCCGATTTTTCTTTTGCAAAGATCGTGCGAATCGGCGGATCGTGCAATCGCAATATGTCGGTATTTTGCATCGCCTCGGCCTGCGGAGGTGCCGCGGGCGAGCTCTGCGGACCGCCTCGGAGGGCTTCGGGCGGGAGCCGTTGCGCCGATCGCGATTTTTCGTTATATTTGTGGGATGAAAAAGAAGGATATCTTTACGTTCCGCGATGCGGAGAAGCAGACCGGTCCCGTCGCTTTCGTGACGATGCTCAAGCCCGCCGGATCGGCCTGCAATCTCGACTGCCACTACTGCTACTACCTCGACAAGGCCGTGCAGTACGGCGGGCGCCAGGCCGTGATGAGCGACGAGCTGCTCGAAACCTACGTCCGGCAGTACATCGAGGCCAACGAGGTCGACACGGTGCAGTTCTGCTGGCACGGCGGGGAGCCGCTGCTGCTGGGACTCGACTTCTACCGCCGGGCGATGGAGCTTCAGCGGAAATACGCCGACGGCAAGCGGATCGAGAATACGTTGCAGACCAACGGCACGCTGGTCGACGAGCGGTGGTGCGAACTCTTCGCCGCCAACAATTTCCTGGTCGGGATCTCGCTCGACGGACCGCAGGATATCCACGACGCCTTCCGGCTGACGAAGGGCGGGGCGCCGACCTTCGAACGGGTCATGCGGGCGATCGGGCTCTTCCGCGCCTCGGGCGTGGAGTACAATACGCTGAGCGTCGTCAACCGGCGCTGCGAGGGGCGCGGCGCCGAGATCTACCGCTTCTTCCGCGATACGGTCGGCAGCCGCTACATGCAGTTCCTGCCCGCCGTGGAGCACGTCGTCGACCGGCCGGGGATGCACCGTCCGCTGATCGTCTCGCCCGAGTGCGAGGGGGCGCGGCTCGCCGAGTGGTCGGTCACGGCGAAGGGGTACGGCGACTTCCTGTGCGACGTCTTCGACCAGTGGGTCGTGAGCGACGTGGGGCAGAGCTACGTGCAGCTCTTCGACGCCACGCTGGCTCAGTGGTGCGGCGTGCAGCCGGGCGTCTGCTCGATGGGCGAGACGTGCGGCGACGCGCTGGTCGTCGAGCACAACGGCGACGTCTACTCGTGCGACCACTTCGTCTATCCCGAGTTTCTGCTGGGCAACATTCGCGAAACGACGCTGGCCGACATCTACCGTTCGCGCAAGCGCATCGAGTTCGGTCTGGCCAAGCGCAACGCCCTGCCGGCGGAGTGCCTGCGCTGCCGCTATTACCACGCCTGCCGGGGCGAGTGCCCGAAGCACCGTTTCGAGACGGGTTCGGACGGCTGCCGCAAAAATTCGCTTTGCGAGGGGCTGATGCACTACTTCCGGCATGCCGAGCCCTATATGGACTACATGCGCGAGCTGCTCGCCAAGCAGCAGGCTCCGGCCTGGGTGATGCCTTTCGCCCGGCGGAGGATGGGGCTGATGTAAGGCGGTCGTTTTGAAAAAAGCGAGGGAGTACCCGTTCGGGCGCTCCCTCGTCGTTTTTGCAGGTCCTGTAAGCCGGGTTCTGTTCCCGGGCCGGAGCCCGGGCCTCTGTCATTTATCTAGGGCGGCAGTCTCCTGCCGTCTCAAGCAACCTACCCCCCGGCATCGGGCGAGCAACCCTTGATTGCCGGTATACACGGTCTTGCAACCCACGGGACGTACTGCCGGGCGACATCGCTGCCCCCGCGGTGGGCTCTTACCCCGCCTTTTCACCCTTACCTGCCGGAATTGCGCAATTCCGACGGGCGGTCGTTTTCTGTTACGCTTGCCATACCCTCACGGACATCAAGTCGTTAGCTTGCGTGGCGCTCTGCGTTGCCCGGACTTTCCTCTCCCGGCCGACGGCCGGCAGCGACAGAGCGGACCTGCGGGGCAAAATTACGAATTTAAAACGAAGAATCGGGCCTCAGGAGGCACTTTTTTCGCGGAAGATGTTCAGATGGGCCAGCAGCGGGTTGCGACGGTCGAGCAGCAGCAGCTCGACGAGCAGCAGGACGAGCGCCGCGGCGAGCAGGTATTGGTACTGTTCGTTGAACTCCTCGAACTGCACGGTCGAGAACTCGGTCTGCTCCATCTCGTCGATGCGTGCGACGATCTCGTCGAGGCCGATCGACTGCTTCGACGACCGGACGTAGGCGCCGTCCGTGATCTCGGCGATCTCGGCCAGCATCCGCTCGTTGAGTTTCGAGACCACCATGTCGCCCTTTTCGTCCTTGATGTACTCGCCGTCGATGCGGATCGGGGCGCCCTCGGGGGTGCCGATGCCGATCGTGAAGATGCGGATTCCGGCCTCCTTGGCCCGCCGGGCGACGGCCAGCGCGTCGTCGTCGTGGTTCTCGCCGTCGGTGATCAGGATGATGACGCGGCCGTGCGTCTGCTCGGTGTCGCCCGAGAACGAGAGCAGGGCCTGCTCCAGCGCCTTGCCGACGGCTGTGCCCTGCACCGAGACCTGCGAGGGGTCGATCCGCCGCGCGAAAGCCTTGGCCATGCGGTAGTCGGAGGTGATGGGGAGCTGGACCTTGGGCTCCCCGGCGAAGACGATCACGCCCACGCGGTCCTGATGCAGTCCGTCGAAGAGTTTGTTGACGGCGTATTTGGTCCGTTCGAGGCGGTTGGGCTCGAAATCCTCGGCGAGCATCGAGTTCGAAACGTCGATCGCGAGCATCATCTCGATGCCCTGCGACTGCTGTTCGCGGAGCTTCGATCCCAGCTGCGGACGGGCCGCTGCGAGGACCGCCAAGGCGAACGCCGCGCAGAAGAGGATGAATTTGAGCGCGACGCGGCCGTTCGAAACGTCGGGCATCAGCTCTCCGAGCGTTTCGGGGCAGCCGAAGCGTGCCAGACGGCGCCGGCGGCTGCGCTGCGCGAGCCAGAAGATCGCGAAGAAGACCGGGATGGCTGATAAAAGCCAGATATATTGCGGATTGGCGAATCGGAACATGGGAGCCTGTATTTTTTACGGAATGCGTTTCAGTACGAGCTGCGCGAGCAGCAGCTCCGCGGCGAGCAGGGCGATCGCGGCCAGCAGCCAGTCGAGGTAGAGTTCGTGGTAGGTGATGTGTTCGAAGACCTCCACCTTGCTCTTCTCCAGCTGGTTGATCTCGTCGTAGATGGCTTTGAGCTTGGCTTTGTCCGTGGCGCGGAAGTAGCGGCCGCCGGTGCTTTCGGCGATCTGTCCGAGGGTCTTTTCGTCGATTTCGACCTTTTGCTGCACGAAGGTCATGTTGCCGAACATGTCCACGGCGGGGTAGGGCGCCATGCCCTCGGTGCCGACGCCGATCGTGTAAACGCGGATGCCCTGGGCCTTGGCGATCTCGGCGGCCATGACGGGGGCGATCTCGCCGCGGTTGTTTACGCCGTCGGTGAGCAGGATCACGACCTTCGATTTGGCGTCGCTCTCGCGCAGGCGGTTGATGGCCGTGGCCAGCCCGTTGCCGATGGCCGTGCCGTCTTCGAT
>CAMWWU010000111.1 GCA_947178025.1 uncultured Alistipes sp.
GGTAGAAGCGCATCATGACCACGGCGATCTTATTGACGGCGCAGTAGATGCGAAGCTGGGCCATCGGATCGTCGGCGGCCCGGTACTTGACCATCTGGCGGTCGAGAAATTCGTTGGCCGTGCCGGCGACGCCGCCGACGAGCAGCGGCAGCGAGTAGGCGAAGACGCGCCGGAGCAGGGCGAAGTCGATGCGCGGGAGGGTTCGGTCGACGGTCGTGAGGATCAGCCCCCACGTCGCGACGCTGGCGACGAGGTTGGCGACGAAGACCCATCCCACGCCGAAATCGGTGGCGAAGAGCCCCGCCGAGCCGAACGCGAAAGCCAGGGCGAGGTTGAGGGCCGCACTGAGCGCCTTGAACCCGACGAATGTCAGGGCGCGGCCCTGCTCCCTCAGGCGCGAGAAGGGGATGCAGGCCCAGACGTCGAAGAGGATGATCGCCCCGACCCACGCCACGTATTCGGGGTGGGCGACGTAGGCCGGCCCCATCAGCGCCGCAATACCGTCGCGGCAAAGCAGGACGACGCCCAGGAAGAGGACGGCGGCGAGCGACGTGACGCCCCACGTGGTGGCGAAAAGGCGGTGTTTGGCGGCCGCGACATCGCCGCCCGCGGCTTCGGCCTTGGCCGAGAAGCGGAAGTAGCTCGACTCCATGCCCATGGTCAGCAGCGTGAGCGCGAGGGGAATGAGCGCGTAGATGTCGGTGACGACGCCGTAGGTTCCCTGCTCGAAAATACGGGTATAGTAAGGCGTGAGCAGGTAGCTCAGGAACCTCACCACGATGGTGCTGACGCCGTAGACGGCGGTCTGTTTCGCCAATTTTTCGAGCATAGGACGTATATATCTTGCAAAGATATATATTTTCGGCGAAAATTCCGCGGTCTGCGGGGAGTTCGGCGACGAAAGCATGCGAAACGGGCGCCCCGACCGGTCGGAACGCCCGTTTTTCCGTACACCCCGCGCGGGCGGATCACAGCCACTTCTTGTACTTGAAGTACCAGATCGTGAGGCCCGAGCAGAAGATCATCAGCGCGATGGCGAAGAGGTAGCCCAGCGGAACGACCCAGCCGTTGGGCAGAGTCAGCTGCCAGTCCAGCTCGGGCATCGCCTTGAAGTTCATGCCGTAGATCGAGGCGATGAGCGTCGCCGGAAGGAAGATCACGGCCGCCACGGAGAAGATCTTGACGATCTCGTTCTGCTCGATATTGATCAGACCCAGGGCCGCGTCCTGAATATAATCCAGACGCTGGAACGAGAAATCGGCGTGGTTGATGAGCGAATTAACGTCCTTAATCATCAGTTGCAGACGCGGGTAGATATCGTTCGGGAAGCGCTCCGAACGCAGAATGCCCGAGAGGACGCGCTGACGGTCGAAGATATTCTCGCGCAGCGACATCGTGCTCTCCTGCAAGGCGCTGATGCGGTGCAGCACCTCCTTGTCGATGGCGTCCTCGGAGTTGATCGCCTTCGAAAGCGAGGCGACCTGTTTGGCGACCAGCTCCACCATGTCGGCGTCGAAGTCGATGCGCACTTCGAGCAGCGAAATGAAGAGGTGGTAGCCCGTCGAATAGCTGCGGTAGTTCATCTGGAGGCGCTTCTCCGTCTCGCGGAAGGTGCGGAACTCGGCGTTGCGCACCGAGACCAGCACGCCCTCGTTGGAGATGATGAACGACACGGGTTCGACGAGGAACGAGTCGCCCGTGGGGACGAAGAAGTTCGCGTTGGAGACGATGGCGTTCTCCGTTTCGGAGTACTTCGACGTGGACTCGATCTCCTCGACCTGCTGCTTGGTTTGCAGGCTGATCTCGATGAAGTTCTCGACGGCTTTCTGCTCCTTGATGGTGGGTTGCAGCATGTCGATCCACAGAATGTCGTCGTAGCCCAGCTCGTCGAAGAGCCGCGTGTCGGCATTCCGGATGATCTTGTTGTACTGCTTGAGATAAATCGTAATCATAAGACGCTCTCCTGATAAGTTCCTGAATCCGTGATGAGAGAGGCGGACGCACAGTCCGCTTACGCTCTTCAGCCGGGATTGGCCCTCAGATCCGCCTTCAGACCCGAGTTCCAGAACTTTTTCAGCGCCTTTTCTTTCTGATTGTCGAAAATGTAGTCGATGCGCGAGAGGTGTCCGTAGACATCGCAGGGCTTCTCGCCGTAGCCGCAGGCGAGGATCGCCTCGTAGGTGTGCTCCAGCCCGAAAGTGAGCGCATGCTGCAACCCTTCGATCCAATCGGGATCCGTATCGGCATGCGCCGCCCAGACGGCGTAGGCGCAGGGCTTCTTCGCTTCGAGCAGCGGCGCGAGCGGAGCCTGCGCCCCCGCGAAGAGCGCCGAGGCGGGCGATTCGGGTTCGTTGGCAAGCAGGAAATCGACCGTAGCGCGGCCGGAGAAGCCGACGCAGTAGCCCGTGACGATACGCGCTCCGGCGAGCGAGGGCACGGCATGGACCGGGACCAGCGCGATGTCGGCGCGGCCCTCCCGGAGGTCGGATATGGCGGTGGAGAAGTCGGACAAGGCGAGTTCGGCACGGAAGTTACCTTCGTGCTCCGCGCCGTAAACGAACGGCAGCGTGTCGAGATACGACACGGCGGTTATACGGGGAACTATGGCCATCGTCCATACGAAATCTAAAGAGTTGGTTCGATCGGACAAAGGTAATCAAAAATCGGAAGTTTTTTCTCAAAAACGTAGAAAAAGTGCGGCCGCCTCTTGACAAGGGGGTATCCGCCGACGTATATTTGTCCCGTAATTCACAATCAGCCGCGACGGCGGCACGAGTTGTCGACAACCGGCGATCGCTCGGTTTCAACGTCTTGCAAGACGTTATCGACACTTATCCACATTTTATCAACCCGTTTATCGACATCGCCGCACCCCGCGGCGACGCTCAACCTCCCCTTATCCCATGCAATTCACCCGGACACCCCGGCAGTTCGCCCCGCTCGGCGGCGAACTCCGCTACGCCGTCGGGCACGAAGTCCCGACGACGATCACGATCCGCATCGCCGATGCGGCGGACGGCACCCTGCTCGGCGCCAGACGTTTCGTCGCTGTCGACAGCGCAGCATTCGACGCGTCCCCCTGCATCCGACCGACCCTCCGTTACCTCCCCGAACCCGGTCCGACAGGGATTCGGACGGCCGGCGACCGCACGGCGACGGTCGTCGTCGAGGCATTCGCAGCCGGCGACGAGGAGCCGTCGGCCCGCTCCGAAGTCCGCACCTTCCTCCCGGCAGCGGCGAAGGTCGAAGCCCCCGCGCTGCTGACGGCGATGCCCCGCGAGCGGCTGATCGCCGCGGGCGAGGCCGACGAACTGACGCTGCTGACCGCCGAAGCCCAGCCGGTGACCGTAATCGCCCGTTGCGGCGAGAGCACCGTGGCGCAGAGTTTCGCCCTGCCCGGAGCCGGGCTCCACCTCTTCCGGATCGACACGAACGACTTTCCCGAGGCCGAAACGATCGTCGTCGACGCCGGGGCGTGCGGCACGGTGCGCTACGACCTCGCGCTCCGGCCGGCGGGAGCCGTGCGGCTGGCCTGGCGCAGCCGCGCCGGATCGGTCGAGCACTACACCTTCCCGATCGAGGTGTCGGCGACGGTCGAAGCGGCGAAGCGCCGCGCCTACGGCCCCGAGGGGCATGTCGCGATCGCCTCGACGGAGCAGCGCCGGGTGCTGCGCTCGGCCTACGAGCGGCGCGAGGTGCTGGAGGCGCTCGCCGAAACGATCTCGTCGCCCGAGGTGTGGCTGGTCGGCGAGGAGTACGAAGCCGTAGATGTCGTGAGCGACCGGACTGCGGTCCACCGGCACGGATCGCTGAGCTGCCTGGAGATCGAGATCCGCCCCAAAAGCAAAACCCCGCAGCCATGGAACTGACGATCGACGGAATCCGCTGCGACCTCGGCACGAAGCGCATCGCCGTGCCGGGATACGACGCCGACCGGCTCGCCGACGTCGACGCCTGCCGCGAGGGGCGCAAGCTGACGATCGCGATCCCCGCGACGCCCCGCAACGATGCCGCCCTCCGCTTCGCCCGCGACCCCTATGCGGCGCCGCGCTTCGCCGAGGAGCTCCACACGGCCCGGCTCTCGCACGCGGAAGCGCTTCTGCTGGAGGGGACGGTCCGGCTGCTCTCGGCATCCGACGAGGAGTTCCGGATCGAGATCCGCGAGGGCGGAACGCAGTGGGCCGAGCAGGCGGCACGCCGGATGTTCAACACGCTCGGGATCGACTACCTCGCCACGCTCAACCCGACGACGGTATTCGAGAGCTGGACGGCCGACACGCCCGTGCGGTTTCTGCCCGTACACCGCGACGAATACCCGCAGCAGAGCAACCCGCAGGATCTGCTGCCCGCCGAACGGATGCTTTCGGTGGACGACTACCACCCCTATCTGCAAATCGCACCGCTCGTCGAACGGATCTTCGCGGAGGCCGGCTACGCCGTCGAGAGCCGGTTCCTGGAGTCGGAGTTCTTCCGCTCGCTGCTCATGAGCGGCGCCTACTCCTCGACCGACACCGCTGCAGCCGAGGCGCGCATGGGGTTCTTCGCCCGGCGGCTGGGACCGGCGACAGCCGCGGCGGACTCCTCGGGGCGGGTATACGCCGATCCGAAGGCCCTCTACAACACGGTCGGCAACCTCGTCGACACGGCGACGCCCCAGACGCTCGACGCCGACGGGGAGCCGATCCCCGAGCTGGCCAACAACGGCGGATGCTTCGCGATGCAGAACGGAGCGATCGCATTCACGCCGCCCGCGGAGGTGAACGTCGGATTCGAATTCCGTCTCCGCTACACGACGGACCATCGCATCCTGAGCCGCACGCAGCTGCGGGGATTCGACTCGGTATACCTCGGTCCGGGCTCCGAGATGCGGTTCGCGCTGGCCAACCGCTACCGGGACCGACGCGACGAGCTGGCGGCCAACCGCACCTATCGCGCCGTCGTCTTCGACCACACCGCGGGGAGCCGCTACCGGCTGACCTGCACCCGAGACGGCGCAGCGAACGTATCGTGGGGCGAGTTCGCCAGCCGGTCGGCGCAGGCGACGACTCCGGCGACGGGTGCGTGCACGGCTCCGGTGCTGCTCGTCGCCGCAGGGGTCGGCTGGGTGCCCTACACGGGCGACTGGGCCCTCTACGACGGGCACATCGGCGAAACGGGGCAAACCGTCGTGGAGCTGCGCGTAAGGACGGCCTCGGAGCGCATCGCAGCAGGAACGACGCGCAGGTTCGACCAGATCTACCTCTTCGGCGCCGAGGCGGGGATGTCGGTAACGCTCCACAAGGAGTGTTCGCTGCGGCCCGTATTCCGGTCGGGGCCGGGGTTCGGCTCCCGGATCCGCTTCGCCGACGTGGCGCAGCACCGCATCCGGCAGGCGGAGCTGCTGCAAGCCCTCGCGCACCTCTTCAACCTGCGGTTCCACACCGACGAGGCGACACGGACGGTGCGCATCGAACCGGCCGACGACCTCTTCGGAACGGGGCCCGAAGCCGACTGGCAGTCGAAGTGCGATCTGTCGCAACCCGTGGTGCGGGAGGATATCGCGACCGGCATCCGCGAGCGGCGGACCTGGCGCTACCGCGAAGGCGACGGCGCCGTGGCGCGATACGACGCCGAGCACGACGAGCCGCTGGGCGCCTGGAGCTTCGACGTCCCCTCCCGGGCTGCGCTCCAGGGCGAGGAGGTGCGGATCAACCCGCTCTTCCGCCCCACGATCAACGCCGCCGGGGACTACCTCAACGCCCCCTCGGCCCTGCTGATGCAGGTCGGCGACCGCGACGACCTGACGCAGGCCGGAAGCGAGGTATCGCCCCGCATCGTCCGCTACGCGGGGATGCACTCCCTGCCGGCCGGCGAGCGGTGGGGCTACCCCTCGCAGCAGGGGGCCTATCCGCTGGCGGCGTTCCACTTCGCGGGCGACCGGGAGACAGAGGGGTTCACGCTCGGATTCGAGGATCGCGACGGCATACGGGGGCTGAACCGCTTCCTGGAGCGGCAGCTCCGGACCGAAGGGTCGCTCGAACGCATCACCCTCTCGCTGCGGATCGCGCCCCACGAGTTCGAGGCGCTCCTCACGCCGGGAACCGGAGCTCCCGATATCCGCTCGGTATTCCGCATCGAAACGGGCTGCGGAGCCGTGGCGGCGACGCTCCACCGCATCGAAGCCTACGATCCCGAAGCCGCCTCCGTGCGCTGCACCTTCACCCGACTGCCCGAAGACCGCCCATGACACGACACGAACGACTGCTCGCCCGAACGCTCCTCGACGAGATTCGCGGCGCGACGCCGGAGGAGGCCGTCGAACGGCTCTTCGCGGCGGGACTGGCAGACCTCAGGGCCTGCGAACGGCGGGCGATCCACGACGAGGTGGAACGGCTGGGGCAGGAGGGGATGCCCCGCTGCGAAGCGCTCTGCGTGGCCGCCGAGAAGTTCAGCTGCTCCTACGAAAAAGCCAGGAGATTCTATTACGAACAGAAAAAAACACGAAAATCATGAAATCGGAAATTCAAATCGACAACCGCGCCGAAGCGTGCCACATCGACATCGAGGGGAGCATCGGCGTACCCGAGGCGTGGCAATTCGACGACCCCGAGGAGCGGGTGGCAACCTACGAGCGGTTCCGCGACGCCGTGCGACGCATCGCCGAGATCGAGGCCCCGGAGGTGGTGGTCAACATCCGGTCGACGGGAGGCGACGTGAACGACGCCCTGCTCATCCACGACGCCCTGCGCTCGCTCAACGCCCGGATCACGACCCGCTGCTACGGATACACGGCCTCGGCGGCCACGATCATCGCCCAGGCGGCATCGGAGGGGTGTCGCGAACTCTCGGCCAACGCCCTCTATCTGATCCACAACGCCAGCTGCGCCACCGAGGGCAACGCCGCGGAGCTGGCCGCGAAACTCGACCTGCTACGGCAGACCGACGTCCGCATCGCCGGAGTGTATGCCGCCCGGTCGGGACGTCCGGCGGCCGAGTTCGAGGCCCTGATGGCCGAAAACAACGGCGACGGCCGCTGGCTCTCGCCCGAGGAGGCCGTGGCCGCGGGGCTGGCCGACGTCGTATTCGACGCGGCGGAGCGTCCCGCAGCCTTGCTCGCCCGCAACATCGCCCGCGGCTGGGAGCGGCTGCTCGCAGGAATCGGGATCGATCGAAGCCGCCGCGAAGCGCTGCCCGCCGGCCGCAACGTCCTCCACGCCGAGGAGCCGCACCACCGGTCGCAGATCGCCGCCGAAGAGAGCCGCGACCGGTTCGGCCCGACCGGGACGCGTCCCCGGGAGGATCCTTCGTTCGGGGAGACGATCCGCTCGGCGAACGAACGGGCCTACGACGAAGACGCGCAACTGTTCAGAAGCAAAATCTAAGAGGTATTCGGGCGGCAGCCTGCGGACGGCTCGCGAACGAAGCGATGCGGGCCTCCGCCAGGGGGGGGGCTGCGGCCCGCCCAGCCAAGAGCTGGATTTCAGGGGGGGGGAGGAAATTTCCGCTCTTGCTCCTTCTC
>CAMWWU010000112.1 GCA_947178025.1 uncultured Alistipes sp.
CCCTCACCTCGACCTTCACCGCATCGCAGGGACTGCTGCTGATGATCCCCAACATGTACAAGATCTCGGGCGAGCTGCTCCCGGGCGTCTTCCACGTATCGGCCCGCGCGCTGGCAGCCCAGTCGCTGTCGATCTTCGGCGACCACCAGGACGTCATGGCTACGCGCCAGACCGGCTTCGCCATGCTGGCCACCTCGTCGGTTCAGGAGGTCATGGATCTGGCCGGCGTCGCGCACCTCGTATCGCTCAAGGCCCGCGTGCCGTTCCTGCACTTCTTCGACGGCTTCCGCACGTCGCACGAGATCCAGAAGATCGAGCTCATCGACGAGGCCGCTCTGACGGCCATGCTCGACCGCGACGCTCTGAAGGAGTTCCGTCAGCGTGCGCTCAACCCCGAGCACCCCGTGACGCGCGGTACGGCTCAGAACCCCGACATCTACTTCCAGACGCGCGAGGCTGCGAACAAGTTCTATGACGCCGTGCCCGACATGGTGGCCGAGACGATGGTCGAGATCTCGAAGATCACCGGCCGCGAGTACAAGCCGTTCGTCTACTACGGTGCCGCCGATGCCGAGAACATCATCGTCGCGATGGGTTCGGTGACCGAGACCATCAAGGAGACCGTCGACTACCTGACGGCCCAGGGCAAGAAGGTCGGTCTGGTGACCGTTCACCTCTACCGTCCTTTCTCGGTGAAATACCTGATGGCCGTGCTGCCCGCTTCGGTGAAGCGCATCTGCGTGCTCGACCGCACGAAGGAGCCCGGTGCCAACGGCGATCCGCTCTACCTCGACGTAGTGGAGGCATTCGCCACCTGCAAGCAGATTCCCTGCTGCGAGAAGCCGCTCATCATCGGCGGACGCTACGGTCTGTCGTCGAAGGACACCACGCCGGCCCAGATGCTGGCCGTATTCGCCAACCTGGAGGCTGCCGAGCCCAAGAACCAGTTCACGGTAGGTATCGTGGACGACGTGACGTTCCGCTCGCTGCCCGTCGGCGAGGAGATCTCGCTGGCCAAGCCCGGTACGTTCGAGGCCCTGTTCTTCGGTCTGGGCGCTGACGGTACGGTGGGTGCCAACAAGAACTCGATCAAGATCATCGGCGGCTCGACGAACAAGTACTGCCAGGCCTACTTCTCCTACGACTCGAAGAAGTCGGGCGGCTACACCTCGTCGCACCTGCGCTTCGGCGATCTGCCCATCACCTCGCCCTACCTGGTTACGACGCCCGACTTCGTGGCCTGCCACGTGCCTTCGTATGTCGACAAGTACGACGTGCTGAAGGGTCTCAAGAAGGGCGGTTCGTTCCTGCTGAACTCGGTGCACGACGCCGCCACGACCTGCGCGACGCTGCCCGACCACATGAAGGCTTTCCTGGCCAAGAACGAGATCAACTTCTACATCATCAACGCCACGAAGATCGCCGCCGAGCTGGGTCTGGGTTCGCGCACGAACACCATCATGCAGTCGGCATTCTTCAAGATCGCTAACGTCATTCCGTTCGAGAAGGCCGTCGAGGAGATGAAGCACGCCATCCTCAAGTCCTACGGTAAGAAGGGCGAGGATATCGTCAACATGAACTATGCGGCCGTAGACGCCGGCGGCAACGCCGTCGAGAAGGTCGAGGTTCCCGCCGAGTGGGCTTCGATCGAGGTCAAGGAGGCTGCCGCTACGGTCGACGCCGCCCGTCCGGAGTTCGTTCGCAACATCGTCGATCCGATCAACGCCCTCAAGGGCGACCTGCTGCCCGTCTCGGCTTTCAACGGCCGCGAGGACGGTACGTGGGACAACGGTACGGCCGCCTGGGAGAAGCGCGGTATCGCCGTGAACGTTCCCGAGTGGAAGATCGAGAACTGTATCCAGTGCAACCAGTGCGCCTACGTCTGCCCCCACGCCGCTATCCGTCCGTTCCTCGCAACGGAGGAGGAGGCTGCCGCTTCGGGTCTGGAGTGGAAGCAGGGTCTGGGCGAGACCAAGGCCTACAAGTTCCGCATCCAGGTGTCGCCGCTCGACTGTACGGGTTGCAACAACTGCGTCGATGTCTGCCCCGCCAAGGAGAAGGCGCTCGTCATGAAGCCGCTCGAATCGCAGATGAAGCAGGCCGAGAACTGGGACTATGTGACCAAGAACGTCGGTTACAAGGAGGTCGTAGACAAGACCAAGTCGGTGAAGAACCTCCAGTTCGCACAGCCGCTCTTCGAGTTCTCGGGTGCCTGCGCCGGTTGCGGCGAGACCCCCTATATCAAGGCTATCTCGCAGCTCTTCGGCGACAAGATGATGGTGGCCAACGCAACGGGTTGTACCTCGATCTACTCGGGTTCGGCTCCCTCGACGCCCTACTGCACCAACGCCAAGGGCCAGGGTCCCGCATGGGCCAACTCGCTCTTCGAGGATAACGCCGAGTTCGGTCTGGGTATGCACGTGGGTATCGAGAAGCTCCGCGACCGCATCCAGCTCACCATGGAGGAGGCTATCGCCAACTGCGCACAGTGCTCCGAGGAGCTGAAGGCCGTCATGAAGGAGTGGATCGAGAACCGCGGTTCGTCGGCCCGTTCGACCGAGGTGTCGGCCCGTCTGGTTCCGATGCTGGAGGCCTGCGGCTGCGACTACTGCCAGAAGATCCTCGAAATGAAGGATTGGCTCGTCAAGAAGTCGCAGTGGATCATCGGCGGCGACGGCTGGGGCTACGACATCGGCTACGGCGGTGTGGATCACGTGCTGGCTTCGGGTCAGGACGTCAACATCCTGGTCATCGACACCGAGGTATACTCGAACACCGGCGGTCAGTCGTCGAAGGCTACCCCCGTGGGAGCCATCGCCAAGTTCGCATCGAGCGGTAAGCGTATCCGCAAGAAGGATCTCGGCGCCATGGCCATGACCTACGGCTACGTATATGTCGCTCAGGTTTCGATCGGCGCGTCGCAGCAGCAGCTGTTCAACGTGCTGAAGGAGGCCGAGGCCTATCCCGGTCCGTCGCTCGTGATCGCCTACGCTCCGTGTATCAACCACGGTATCAAGGGCGGCATGTCGCGCACGCAGACCGTCGGCAAGGAGGCCGTGGCTTGCGGCTACTGGCACCTGTGGCACTACAACCCGCAGCTCGAAGAGCAGGGTAAGAATCCGTTCGTGATGGATTCGAAGGAGCCCGACTGGACGAAATTCCAGGACTTCCTGAAGAAGGAGGTGCGTTATACTTCGCTCCAGAAGATGTTCCCCGGCGAGGCCGCAGAGCTCTTCCAGGCTGCCGAGCAGAACGCCAAGTGGCGTTACAACGGCTACCGCCGTCTGGCTGCGATGGAGTACTAATCGATCCTCGGATCGTTCCCGAGGGGCTGCGGCAACGCCGCAGCCCCTTTTTTGTCTGCTTGACGAGGCGATCTTTTCCGTATCTTTGGCTTCGCCTTAGATACTCCCGCTCGGCAATGGCCGAATAAATTTGCCATTGCTCTCGTTTATTCGTATCTTTGGCTTCGCCTTAGATACTCCCGCTCGGCAATGGTCAAATAAATTTGCCATTGCTCTCGCTTATTCGTATCTTCGTGGCTCGCGATTTGAACGGAGTACGGATTCGGACTTTTCGAAACATTAAAAAATATATCTGTTATGAAGAAGTATTTCGCAGCAGCCATGCTGCTTGTCGGAGCGGTCGCCTGCGGCCGTCATGACCTGCCGCTCGAAGGTACGACGTGGAAACTCGCCTCGATGCCCGGCATTCCCGCCGAGGCGATCGCGCGCGAGGCCGACAGCTTTACGCTGGAGTTCAATGCCGCCGATACGATGGTTTTCGGACGGACCAACTGCAACCGCTTTTTCGGCGCTTACGAAGTAGACGGTCGCGATCTCGACCTGGGCGATCTGGGGATGACGCGCATGGCATGTCCCGAAATGGAGTACGAGGACGCTTTCGTCCGGATGCTCGACGAGGTGGAGCGCTATGAAATCCGCGGCGACGAACTCGTCCTCTACGACGATCTCAAGCAGCTCGCTACGTTCCGTCCCGCTCCTGCGGTAGAGTAGTAAGCCGATCGGTTCGGGGCTGCGGGCCTCTTGCCTGATCCGTATTCGAACCTTTTCGATAAGCCGAGCGCAGAACTGCCCCGCACAAGTTCTGCCGAGGCGAGAGAAGGTGCGTAAAACCGAAGGTTTTTTGCAGAGCCGGAGAGACGAGTGATGCAAGCGGTCCGCGCCCTTGTTTTTGTCGGCGTCCATCGTGCGGGGCGTGCCCGATTATACGGGTAGGTATATTATTCGGCTTTTCGAGAACCGGGCGGAAAGTTGCTCCGGCAGCGGGAGGGGAGGCATCAGCCGGTGCGGCCTCGCAAGCTGCGGCCCGAATAAGACGGTTGGCGTCGGAAGTCCGGCCGCACGATCGGGAAAAAAGAAGAAGCGGCCTCCCTCCGAGAAGGGAAGCCGCTTTTTGCGATAGCGGGAGCGCTTATTCGCTGAGCGGAGTGACGCTCACGAACGAGCGGCCTTCGCGCTTCTTGCAGAACGAAACCGTTCCGTCTACGAGTGCGAACAGCGTGTGATCCTTGCCCATACCGACGTTCTCGCCGGGGTTGTGTACCGTACCGCGCTGGCGAACGATGATGTTGCCCGCCTTTGCGAACTGGCCGCCGAACAGTTTGATGCCGAGGCGCTTGCTCTCCGACTCACGGCCGTTCTTCGAACTACCTACACCTTTCTTGTGTGCCATGTTACTTCGTTTTTAAAGGTTTATGCAACAATGTCCTCGATGAGGATCTGCGTCAGCGACTGACGGTGACCATTGCACTTCTGATATCCCGTGCGGCGCTTCTTCTTGAAGACCAGGACCTTGTCGTCCTTCAGGTGCTTCAGGATCTTGCACTTCACTGCGGCGCCTTCTACAACAGGTGCGCCGACCTTGACCTGACCGTCGTTGTCTGCGAGCAGGACTTTGTCGAAACTTACGGACGAGTTTTCTTCGCCCTGAAGACGGTGAACATAAAGTTTCCGACCTTTTTCAGCCTTAAATTGCTGACCTGCAATCTCTACTATAACGTACATTGAGTCGATAATATGTATGTGAACATAATTTCGGAGTGCAAATATACGCATATTTATCTTATAAACAATACATCCGGCAAATTTTTTACGCCTCCCGGGGCTCTGGCACGGTTTTGGGCGCGGCCCGCGTCGCCGGACAAAAACCGGCACGGGATCATGCACCGAATACTGATTGTTTCCGACGATACGTTTTTGTGCGATCTGATCCGGCTGTCGCTCGTCGACATGCGGGTCGAGGTGCACTGTGCGGCCGATGCCGCGGGGATGCGGGCCCAGTGTCGCCGCGTGCTGTTCGATCTGGTGATCGTGCTTGCGGCGGGCCTCTTCCTCGGCGGCGAGGAGCCGCTCCGCGAGGTGCGTCCCGCGGGGCTGCGCCGTCCGGCGGTCTATGTCCTTGCGTGGCAGCAGACCGAGCAGACGGTGCTGAGCCTGCTCGAAGCGGGCGTGAATCAATACATGACCTTCCCCGTCAGTCTGCACCGGCTGCGGCGGAAGGTTGCCGACGAACTGAACCGGACCTTATGAATATGCTTCCCCTGATCGTACTGACGCTCTGCGCCGCTACCGTGGCTGCGGCACTGATGCTCGTCCATGCGGCGGAGCGGTTGCGGCTGCGCCGTCGTGCGGGGCGCGACGCCGTGCTGCGCACGAGGTATTTGCAGACGGTGCTTCACGCCTGCGTGTACGGATCCGGGCCGATGCGTTTTCCGCTGCTGGGGCGCCCCGGCACGCGGACGATTCTGGCCGAGACGCTGGCCGGGCTCGGGTCGGTGACCTGCGGGCTCGATGCCGGACCGCTTCGGCGGGCGGTCGCCGGGTGCGGGCTCGACCGCTGGCTGCTGCGCCGGGCACGCCGCTGCGGCGGATACCGGAGGGCCCGGGCGCTGGCTCTGCTGGCGCGGCTGCCGCTCGATGCGGCGGTGGCCGAAGAGGTCGGGCGCTACCTCCGCAGCCGCAACCGCTGCGTCCGCTTCCAGGCGCTCTGCGTGCAGCTGGCAGCCGATCCGTCGTCGGCGCTGCGGCGGATGGGCGAATACGGGCATCCCTTCTCGGCCGCGGAGGTGGCGGGGGTGCTGGCGCTGCTGCGCCGGGGATTGCTGCCGATCGCCTACGGGCCGCTGCTTACCTCGCCGAAGCGCAACCTGCGGCGCGTGGGGCTGGGGATCGTCCGCCTTTTCGGGATCGAGGAGGCCGAGGCGCAGCTCCTCTATCTGACCGGGGCCGAGGATGCGGAGCTGGGGCGCGAGGCGCTCTATGCCCTCTGCTCGATGCGCCGGTCGCTAGGGCGCCGCGAGGTGGCGTTCCGGATCGCCCGCATGACCCTGCCGGAGCGCCGGTCGCTGCTGCGTTATCTGGCGCACGAGGGGTATGCGTCCGGGGCGCTGCTGCGGCTGTTCGACGCCGGAGAGCGTCCCTATTACGAAGCGCTCGTACAATCCTATAAACGTTCGCTGGCATGATGTGGATCTGGATTTCGATATGCACGGCGGCGATCGTCTGTGCCTGCGTGCTGCTCGGGCTCGTGGTCCGGGGCGCCCGGAAGCGGCGGCTGGCGGTCGCGACCGGAGGAATCGCCTGCGACGCTCCCGAGGAGTTCGGGATCTCGGTGCTCTGCTGCGGGGTGTGTTCGCCGGAACAGGTCGCCGGTCTGCTGGCGGAGGAGTGCGCCCGTTACGAGGTGGTGGTGGCGATCGACGCCCTGCGACGGCCCGTCGAGTTCGAGGCGCTGGCCTCCCGCTACCGGATGACGCGCGTCGAGTGGCGCGGGTCGGACGAACTTCCCGTGACGGGGATTCGGGCCGTGGGACGCTCGCGCAAGCGTTGCTACCGGCGGCTGGTGCTCGTGGACCGGGCCGAGGGGACGCCCGGGGAGGAGCTGAATGCGGCGGCGGCCGTGGCGACCTACGACTACCTGCTGCCGCTCGACTGCGGACAGCGGCTGCTGCCCGATGCCGTGGCGCGGCTCGTCGTGGAGCTGGGGTCGGAGCCTGCGGGGCGGCTGGCGCTGATCCGCACGCGGATCGGCGTGCCGGCGATGCTCGTGAGCCGCGAGGCCGTGGTGGCGGCGGGCGGATTTTCGTCGCGGCTGGTGCGAAGCATTCCGCGGCGGCAGCGGCGGTGGCTCTGGGAGCCGCTGATCCGGATGCCGGAAGGGCGCCGGCGCCTCCCGGGGTGGCTGCTGCCGGCCGCGGGGCTGGCGGCCGCGGGTGTCGTCGCCGTTGTCGGGTGGTGGTTCGCGGCGTCGGCCTGCGCGACGGCGGCGGCCGTCTGCGGGGCGTGGGTCTGTGCCGCGGAGGCGGCGGAGCGGGCGGCCGGAGGGCGCAGGACCCCGTTGTTCGGCCGGTCGGGAGGCGGACGGAAATTGCCGGCGGAAAATTTCACCATGTAGTAAATTTTCGTTATCTTTACGATGGCAATTCAAATACGAACGACGATGATAAACGATAAGGTGCGCATGTACTTGCT
>CAMWWU010000113.1 GCA_947178025.1 uncultured Alistipes sp.
AGTTATGATTTCAACGGCAAGACCGTCGTACCGTTCTGCACCTACGCTTCGACCTACCGCGACGAGACGCTGGCGCGCATCGTCGAACTGACCCCGGCCGCCGAACACCTCGAAGGTTTCGGCTCGGTGGACCGGAATACGAAAGGCATCGAGGAGTGGCTGCGAGCGATCGGAATCGTGCGATAAACCGTTGATTCCTTGCTCAGAAACGGTGAATCTTGCAGCCGCGTTCAGTCGGCTGCAAGATTTTTTCTATATTTGCGAATGGAAGTTTACGGCATGGAATATCGAAACGACATAATAGTCGCCGACCGGCTGGGCGTCGTGCCTACGGATTCCGACGAGGAATATCTGGCGCATCTGCTCTGCCTGAACGGGGTGTGCCGCTACCGTTTCAACGAGCAGGATTTCGAGATGCACGCCGGCGACTTGTCGATCATCCGCAAGCGGAAAATGGTGGAGCGGGTCGAACCGTCGGACGATTTCCGCTGCAAGATCATCTACGCGAAGCCCGGCTTCGTCGAGTTGTGCACGCCGCAGAGCAACTACGGCATGAAGGGTTCGCTGGCCTTGTTCCTCAATCCCGTGATGCACCTCACGCCCGAGCAGCAGCTCGTCTGCCGTCGGGACATCGAGCGGCTCGAAGAGCGCATCGCCAATACCGAGCACCGGTTCTATCGCGAGACGCTCGTCAATGCCATGCAGGCGGCGATTCTCGACTTCTTCGATTTTCATGCCCGCCTCTACGGCGAAAGCGACATCTCCACGCAGAACGCCTCCATCATGAACCGTTTTCTGAAAATGCTGGAAGCGGGAACTTACCGGGAACATCGCGAGGTGACCTATTACGCCGACTGCTTGTGCGTAACCTCCAAATACCTCTCGGAGGTGTCGAAGAAAGTCAGCGGGTATGCCGCCAACTACTGGATCAACCGCTATACGATTCTCGACATCACCCGCCAGCTGCGGGACAAGTCGCTGACGTTCGTTCAGATCTCCGACATGTTCGGGTTCTCGTCACCCGCTTATTTCAGCCGCTACGTGCAGCAGAATCTGGGCATCAAGCCGTCGGATTACAGGGAATAGCGGATATTCGCACGCTTGTACAATCGGTAAAAACAGCAGTTTTTACCGATTTTTTTATATCGCCGTTTTCGATGCCCGCCATTACTTTTGCAAAAAAACGAAAATAATATGAACGTCAAAAATCTATTTCTTACAGCCATGTTATCCATGTCATGCGTAGGAACTTACGCGCAGCCTGCGGAAACTTTCCGCCAGCCCTATCCGCTGGGCGAGAAAATATCCCCGAATCCCCATTTCACGGGCGAAGTGTGGCTCGCACCGTTGAGCGGACACAGGGAACTGAATGTCCCGATGTTCAACGTTACTTTCGAGCCCGGCTGCCGCAACAGCTGGCATTCGCACAAAGGCGGACAGATTCTGATCGCTACGGCAGGTATCGGTTACTATCAGGAGAAAGGAGAGCCTGCCCGCCGGTTGTTTCCGGGCGATATCGTCGAAATCGCACCCGACGTAGTGCACTGGCACGGAGCCGCTCCCGACAGCTGGTTCGCCCATGTGGCTATCGAGTGCAATCCGCAGACGAATGCAGCCCACTGGCTCGATCCCGTAAGCGACGAACAGTACCGCGAAGCCACGACCGAAAGTCGCTATGCCGAAGCGAACAAAACATTGACCGCCCGTGAGCAGGCCATTGTCGCAGTGGCATCCTATACGGGCAAAGGCGATCTGGAACATCTGAAACAGGCACTCGCGGAGGCTTTGGAGGTCGGTATGACCGTCAACGAGGTGAACGAAGTGTTGATTCACGCCTACGCCTACTGCGGATTTCCGCGCAGCCTGCGGGCCATTCAGACCTTCATGCAGGTAGTGGACGAGCGCAAAGCTCGCGGCATCAACGATCCCGTCGGTCGGGAAGCGACGGTAACCGAAGACAACCGCAGTCGTTACGAACGCGGACGCGACGTACTTGCCGAAATATCGGGTGTGCCGTCGGATGCTCCGAAAGCAGGATATGCCGTATTCGCCCCGACTGTCGAACGCTTTTTGAAAGAGCATCTGTTCGCTGACCTTTTCGAGCGCGACCTGCTGACTTACCGCGAGCGCGAACTCGCTACGGTGTCCGTTCTCGCCGGCGTGGGCGGTGTGGAGCCGATGGCATACGGCCACATATTGATCTGCCTGCATCTGGGCATCACGGCCGAACAACTCTCGGCATTGCTCGACATCGTGGAGACAAACCTCGGCAAAATGTATTCTGAACCGCTTCGCGGAGTATTGAACGATCTCGATAAGCCGAAGGCAGAGCCGAATGTAATTCGAACTATGTCGGGGCGAGAAAAGGAGCACACGAGTGCTCCTTTTTCACAATCCGCATCCGAACCTCAGCATTCCTGCGCATTTCCAACTGCCGTCGCTGCGGATGCAATGCAAGGCGGGTTGCAGATAGCATGTTCGGGCGAGCGGGATCTTTACGGTAGCCTCCGTCGCCCATTCGTCGCCGATTGCGAATCGGGCGCAGTTCGAGACCAGCCCGAGCTCCGCCTTGCGGCAACGTATCTGAAAGCCCGCTCCGGCGTACATGTTGCAGGCGGCCTCCCGCGACGGGCTGGCCGAATATTGCAACAGCGCATATAGCGACGGCGAAATCCGAAGTTCCGCATAGGCCCAGAGGGCGACGTTCGTCATCTTCTCGGCTTTCTCCGTTTCCGGAGCGATGCCGCTAAAAAAAGTAGTGCCGATATTAAAATTGCTGCCATTGTTCCGATAGTTGAGCGATGCGATGCCGAATATCCCGTCCGACGCGGGACAGATGCGGAAGACGTTCTGTCGTCCCGCGAACCGATTATGCCCCGTGCCGTTGTAGAGCGTGGTCTGGAATTGCCAGTGTTCCGTTTCGAAGGCGTAATGTATGCCGAACGACGAGAGCGGATAGTTGGCAATCGGGGCGTTGGCTGAAATCGTGGGAAATATGCCGCACGAACTGTTGGTGAATAGCGACGTCACGGGCGAGACGAAATAGTCTTCGTTCATGTTGCGGATGCCGACGAACAGCATATGCGCCTCTCCTTGCCATCGAATGCCCGCTACGGCGAGCGAGAGCGGCAGATTCTCCTCCTCGATGTTGGAGAAGGTCTGCCAATCGTCGATCAGCCGTTCGTCCCTCGTTCGGGCGATGCTGATGGTAGCCAGATCGAAATGAAACCGTTCGCTTGCGGCCAGCGTGAAGTCCGCGCGCAGCAGGTTTACCCAGTTGGCGGCTCGACGGAAGTCCGTCTGCATCTCGGTGGTGTACTCCGCCGAGAGCTGCTGCGCCGCCAAGCGGTGGCTGCTCGCAGCAGCCACCGACAGCGTCAGAAAAAATACGATTCTTTTCATCGGTCGAATTCATGATTAAAGCCATTTTTGGAATCGGCGGATGTACCACACCTTTACCGCCTGCGTCAGGGTGCAGTAGGCCAGCAGCGTGAGTACGAGCCACGGGAAGTAGCTCCACGGCAGGGGCATCAGCCCGACGCTCGCTCCCAGCGAGGTGAAGGGCAATACGATGCCGACAGCCATGACGACGCCTGTCATCAGCATCACGGGCCACGAAGCGCGGCTCTGGATGAACGGAATCTTCCGCGTGCGGATCATGTGGACGATGAGCGTCTGCGACAGCAGTCCCTCGATGAACCAGCCCGACTGGAACAGCGTCTGCATCTCGGGCGACTGGCAGCCGAAGACGTACCACATCAGCAGGTAGGTCGTGATGTCGAAGATCGAGCTGATGGGGCCTATCCAGATCATGAAACGGCTCAGGTCGGAGGAGTCCCAGCGGCGGGGTTTGCGCAGATAGTCGTCGTCCATGCGGTCGAACGGAATGGCGGTTTGCGAAATATCGTACAGCAGATTCTGGATGAGCAGGTGGATGGAGAGCATCGGCAGGAAGGGCAGGAAGGCACTTGCCACCAGCACGCTGAACATGTTGCCGAAGTTGGAGCTGGCCGTCATCTTGACGTATTTGATGATGTTGCCGAACGTGCGGCGCCCCTCCTCGACCCCGTTTTCGAGCACCATGAGGTCTTTTTCCAGCAGGATGATGTCGGCGCTCTCCTTGGCGATGTCCACCGCCGAATCCACCGAGATGCCGATGTCCGACTGGCGCAGGGCCGCCGCATCGTTGATGCCGTCGCCGAGGAATCCCACGGTGTTGTCCTGCGCTTGCAGCAGCGTGATGATTTCGGTCTTCTGCATCGGCGTCAGTCGGGAGAAAATCGTGGCACGCTGCACGGCGAGCCGTTTTTCGGCGGCATCCATCGCCTCCAGCGCCGGCCCCGTCACGCTTCGGGTCGTGTCGATGCCCACTTGCCGGGAGATGGTGCGCACCACCGCCTCGTTGTCGCCCGAAAGAACTTTCACTTCGATTCCGTGTTCATGCAGCCGGCGAACGGCATTCGCGGCCGACTGCTTGGGAGGATCGAGGAAGGCGAGATAACCGATCAGCACCATATCGCGCTCGTCCTCTACGGCGAAGCCGCCGCCCTTGTCCGAGAAGCTCTTTTGAGCCACGGCGAGTACGCGCAGCCCCTCGTTGTTCATCCGTTCGCTTATCTGCTTCGCTTTGCGGCGCAGCTCGTCGGTCAGGGGCACCGCTTCGCCGCCGACTTCCGTGTGCGAGCAGACATCCAGCATCTCGGCCACGGCGCCTTTGGTAATGATCTGACGCTTCCCCTGCCGGTCTTCCACCACCACGGACATGCGGCGGCGGGTGAAGTCGAACGGAATTTCGTCGACCTTGCGATAACTCTCTTTCAGCGACTCCATGTCGAGCTCCTTCACGTGCGAAAGGATCGCCTTGTCCATCAGGTTGCGCAGTCCGGTCTGGAAATAACTGTTGAAATAGGCGTGGCGCAAGATCCGCTTGTCCTTATCGGCACTACCGTCGGCGTTGACGTGCCGTTCCAATACGACCCGGTCGCAGGTCAGCGTACCCGTCTTGTCGGTGCAGAGGATGTTCATCGCGCCGAAGTTCTGAATGGCGTTCAGATCCTTGACGATCGTCTTCTTGCGCGACATCGCGACCGCGCCTTTCGACAGGTTGGCCGTCACGATCATGGGCAGCATCTCCGGCGTCAGTCCCACAGCCACCGAAACGGCGAAGAGGAAGGCGTCCAGCCAGTCGCCCTTGGTCAGGCCGTTGACCAGAAAGACGAAAGGCACCATCACCAGCATGAAGCGGATGAGCAGCATGCTCACCTTGGCGATGCCGCGGTCGAAGGCCGTGGTCGCCCGATGTCCGGCGATGCTTTTGGCTATGGTTCCCAGATAGGTGTCGCCCGCCGTGGCGAAGACGATGCCCGTGGCGGCTCCGCTCACCACGTTGGAGCCCATGTAGCAGATGTTGTCCAGCTCGACCACGCTGCCCTTGCGGAATCGTTTCCCCTGCACTTCGGGGTGCTTTTCGATGCTCTCCGATTCGCCGGTGAGCGACGCCTGACTGATGAACAGGTCTTTCGATTCGACGATGCGCAGATCGGCGGGCACCATGTCGCCGGCGGAGAGCAGCACGAGGTCGCCCGGCACGAGGTCGTCGATGCCGATCTCCTCCGCTTCGCGGCCGGCACGCTTCACGGCGCAGGTATTCGTCACCATGCGTTGCAGCGCCGCGCTCGACACGCTCGCTTTCCACTCCTGCCAGAAACGCAGGATGGCGCTGAGCACCACCATCGTGGAGATGATGATGATCGCCGTCCAGTCCTGCTCCGCCGGTTCGGCGAGATAGACATCGAGCAGATAGGAGATGACGACCAGCCCCGTCAGCACGCCGATGAACGGATTGATGAAGGCCTTGACGAACATCGTCAGCGGATTTTCACGCCGCTCGTGTTCCACCTCGTTCTTGCCGTAAAGCGACTGCCGCCGAGCGACCTCGGCGCTGTCGAGACCGTCGGGCGAGGTTTGAAAATAGTTGAATACCGCAGCCAGCGGTTGTCCTGCGGCCAGAAATACCTTTTCGGCATTGAATGTCGAGAGGTTCTTTTTTCTTCTCTTCCACATAGCATTTCGTTTTTTAATGATGATCGTTCCGTTTGCTGTGTTCGTGTTTTCACGCGGCAAAGGTCGGTCATATCATCGGCAAAGGCCGTTAGAGAAGAATTAGAACGCTATTAGAAAACCATTAGAACCGTCGCAGGCCGGGCGCGGCACTTCGGCAAACGACAAAAGGCTGCGTCCGTCGCAGGATGCAGCCTTCCGAAAGCGGGAGCGCAGGCGACCGGTGCGGTCAGACGTGCGGCAGTTCCACCACGAACGTGGTGCCCTTGCCCTGCTCCGAGTGTACGGCGATTTCGCCCTCGTGCAGCCGGACGATCTTCTGCGCGAGCGCCATGCCGATGCCGTGTCCCTCGACGGGCTGTTCCTGCCGCCCCCGATAAAAGAGCGTGAACAGCGCCTGCTTGTCCGCCTCGGACATGCCGATGCCGTCGTCGGAGAAGCGCAGCACCGTCCATTTGTCCCAATACGAGATCTGAACGTAGGATGCGTGGTCGGCGGAGTACTTGCAGTTGTTCTCTATCAGGTTGGAGAAGGCGATCGAGAGCAGGTAGAGGTTGCCTCGGACGGTTATCAGGCGGTCGTCGTCGGCCTCCTCCTGCTCGAAAAGCAGATGGATGCGATAGTCGGGACGGGCACGGAGGAGGCACTCGCGGACGTCGAGCAGCAGCTCGTCCAGACGGATCTCCTCCATCTTGATCCGCTCCTTCTGGTAGTCCGCTTTGGCGAGGTTCAACAATCCGTCGACAAGGCGCGTCATACGCCGGGCATCTTGCAACGCAGCGGCGATGGCGGCGCAGTATTGTTCGCCGGTACGCTCTTTCTGCAACGAGAGGTCGAGCCCGGCGATCAATGCGGCGAGGGGCGTGCGCAATTCGTGGGAGACGTTGCTGACGAACATCTTCTGCGAGCCGAACGATACGTCCAGCCGTTCGAGCAGGGCATTGAACGTGGTGCACAGTTCGCCCAGTTCGTCTTTTTCCTTTTTGACGGGCAGGCGGCGCGAGATTTCCGAGGCGGTAATCTCGTCCGCCTCCTTCACGATGCCTCGAATAGGGCGCAGGGCAGCGCGGGCGAGCAACCAGCCCACCACAGCGAGCATCGCCAGCCCGACGATCAGCAACACGAGGAGCGTGCGCCTCAATTCGGCGAGGTTGGCATGACCGTAGCCGTCGTAGGCGGCAGCGGTTACTACATACTCCTCGCCCTCGAAGAGGTAGACCATTCCGACCGCCTGATAGTCGTCCACGAAGAACTCGATCTCCCGCTTTCGCAGGATATCGTCGATCATCGCGAGGTCCTCCTTGACGATATCGTTCTGCACGGCGTCGTGGTAGAGCATGCGGAAGTCGGGGGTGTAGACCGCCACCTCCACTTCGTGGATGAACTTCGTGTTGTTCAGATA
>CAMWWU010000114.1 GCA_947178025.1 uncultured Alistipes sp.
GGGGGGGGCGGCGCTGGCCTCTATGGCTCGGGTTGAAAAACAAATCTTTTTTTGTTATCCATTTTTTTTTGGTTTTTTCCCCCGGAAGCCCCGGCACCATCGGTGCCGGCCCCTCTCTCGTTATGTCTGGTAGGTTACTTGTTTCTCACAACCAGAGCCTTAGTTGCGATCTTCTCGGTCGCCGAACCGCTGTGCTGCGGGAACTGACCGGCCTGGAAGGTCGTCTGTGCCGCTGCGGGACGCGAAACGCGCTGGCCCTCGACGGCGACTTTGTTCTTGGCTGCCTGCAAGCCCTGTGCCTTCGCACGATCGGCGATGATCTCGTCGATGACGGCGTGGGCACGTGCGCGGTCGCGCAGCTCGACGTAGTTGGTGAGCGGCTTGCTCATTGCTGCCGTCAGTGCGTGGATTTCGCCCTGACGGGTTCCGGCTGCTGCCGGGGCAGCCGAGGTCGTCGCTACGGCGGGATCCTCGAGCATCAGGTCGTACCACCATTCGAGGTAACCGAGAGCCGAAGTAAGATTGACATCGCTGTAAGCGTAGACGCTGTAGCTGTCGAAGTTGTAGTTTGCGGCATAGCCCGGATAAACCGTGAATGCGACATAACCGTCATCTGCATAACCGCCGCAGAGCATGTAGTCCATCGTCGATGCTCCCAGGCCGGTGGCGTGATCGGAGAAGCGATAGCCGAGGTAGTACGTGCCGAATTGTCCGAGCGGCTGCTGCTTGAGCGTCAGGATGAAGCCGTTGTAGTACTCCCAGTAGATCCGGTCGTTGGCGCTGTATCCGAGCGACATGCCGTCGATGTTGATGGCGTCGAGATCCTCCTCGTCGTTCTCCGTATTTTCGGAGATCGTGATCTGGCAGATCTTGGTGCGCGGCAGCCCGTCGATCTTGTCGCTATAGTCGCGACCCCACAGATTCCAGGTGCCGAAGTATTCGGACTTGTCGTTCATCGCGTAGATGTTGTCGCCGGTCCAGGTGATATCCAGCGGACCCGGATCACCATCCGTGCTCTTCTCTACTGCGAATAATTTGGTGTAGTAGCCGTTGTTGGCCAGAACGAGGAGCGTGTAGCTCGTACCCGGGGTCAGCCCCGTATACATGGTGGAGTAACCGGTCGAGTTGATATCCGCGAGCTCCTCGGCGGTGAACGGATCGCCTGCCGACGGCAGAGCCTGTGCGAGCTGAGCAGCGGAGAGGCCCGTTACGCTCGTGGTCTTGAACAGACCGTAGTAGCCCGACTGGATGTTCTGGCCGAACATGATGGCCTTCATCGTATTCTGCGAAGTATAACCCATTGCGGCATACTCGTTGGTGAGCTCCGTGAGCACCGTCATGACGACGGCCTGCTCCTCCTCGTCGCCGGCGGCTACGTAGCCGAAGTTGACGTAGGCGCTGCCCGAGGCCTGACCCTCGGCGTTGTAGGCTACGGCTACCATCGAGTAGGCACCCGTCGTTTCGAACTGGGCCTCGATCGTGCCGGCTGCGGTCAGCTCCTGGCTGGCCACCTCGCCGTCGGTGATCTCGCCGCCGCGAACGTCGACGGTCGCATCGTTGGTCGAACCCGTGTAGAACGCATACTTAACGGAAGCCACGTCGGCGCCGAAGCGAACGGCGATGTTGACCTTGCCGTCGACCGTTTCACCGGCCGAAAGGGCGAGTGCGTAGTCGTAGGCGCGTGCTCCCGGCAGCATGATGCGGAGCATGCCGTCGCCGTTGCCGTAGTACCAGCCGTCGGGATCGGAGTCGAAGTTGACGAGCACGCCTCTTGCGGGGAACGTGATTACGCCGTTTTCGTTCTTGCCGTAGTCGTCGCCGTTGAATCTGTTCTCGGGAACCTGCGAAGCGAAGCCCAGGACACCGTCGCTGCCGACGTAGCGGCCGGTCCACTGCTCGGGCAGATAGATCTTATCGGGATCGGTGGCGTCGACGATCGTGTAGGTCGACGTGAAGCCGCCGTAGTTGCCTCCGAACAGCGCGTAGATGTAGGCTGCGTCGTAGATGTCCTTGATGCGGTAGTAACCGGGCTGGTCGGCACGCTCGTAGATCTCGATATCCTTCTCGGCATAGGGCGTTCCGGGGAGGTTGAAGAGCGACGAGAAGAGGTCGTCGCGCCACTTACCCTTGGTTTCGCCGTTGGGGCCCGTCACGAGATCCCACTTCACGCGGGTTACCGAGAAGCTGAAGCCCGTGGCGCGCTCGCCGTAGAGCGAGGCGTAGAGCGGATCCTCGATGTTGATCTCGCAGGTGTAGGTGGTGCCGATCTCGGTGCCGTCGAACGATACGACGAACTCGGTCTCGGTCTGGCCCTCGTCGAACTCGATCTCCGTAGCGGCGAAGATACCCTCCTCGCTGCCGGTGATGACGATGGGCACGGTGATGGCGTCGGTGTCGCGGTTACGACGGGCGATGAATTTCGCTTCCGGCGTGTCCGCGGGGTCCAACTCCAGGGCGCCGATGTTCTCCTGAGAGGGGAAGTAGACGCCGTAGCAGTTCGGATCGTCCTCCAGGCCTACGGTAACGGTGTCGTCGTCGGAGCAGCCTGCGAAGAGGAGCGTCGCGCCGAGGACATATAATAAGCTCTTGAGTGTTTTCATATGTTTTTCGCTGTTTTCCGGTTAAAATTAGAGAACTACGCATCCGTCGGTCAGACCCGCGCCGTCGCCGTGTACCGGAAGCTTACCTTCGTTGTTGTTGTCCGCAACAGCGTCGATAGCTCCGTTGGCGTTGGTTTCGCGCGTGGGGAAGCGATAGAGCAGGATGCCGTCCGTCGAGGCGATGTTGAATGCCCAGGCGTCGGGATAGTCCGACTTGCCGCTCTTGTCGCAGCGCACGACGTTCTTCTTCAGACGCATGATGTCGGTGTAGGCGTGACCCTCGCCCCACAGCTCGACGCGACGCTGCCACCATACGATGTTCTGGAACGCCTCGGCCGACGAGGTCGTGCAGTTGTAGTTCGGGTCGCGGTTGGCCCGCACCCAGTTGTTGAGCAGGTCGTGGGCGCTGTTGACGTCGCCGCCCATGGCCATGGCCTCGATCTGGATCAGAAGCATCTCCTCGGCGCGCATGATGCACCAGTCGCCGGCGTTGACGTCCGTACCGCAGACATTCTGATAGGGGCCGAACTTCACGTTGGTGTAGGGAACGAACGGCTTCTTGAGGTTGTTGATGCTGAGCGAGCTGATGTCCGAGCCCGACAGGCCGTTCCAGGTCATCTTATCGAGCAGCGGCGATTCGAGGCTGCTGTTGACCCACCATCCCTTACGCACGTCCGAGTCGGGAATCGTGTTGTAGGTCAGCGAGCTGATGCGCTTGTAGAGACCCTGGCCGGTCGTATAGCCGCGGTTGAACGAGCCCAGCGTACCCTGCCAGGTGATGTTGTAGGCGTTGGATACCATGGCGGCGTCGTAGAGGCCTGCCCAGATCCACGACGACGAGGATGCGTCGTTGAAGCCGGGGGTCGAAACGTCGTTGAGCGACAGCAGGCCGTAGCCCTTCATGGCGTTCTCGGCGTCGGAGGCTGCTTCGGCCCAGTTGTTCATCACCAGGTTGACGCGGGCACGCATACCGTAGGCTACGTTCTGGTCGATGGCGGCCTTGTTCGGACGCTGGAACCCGTCGAGGTCGGCGATGGCCTGCGTCAGGTCGCTGAGGAGGAATGCGTAGACCTCGGCGTTCGTGGCGCGCGGATTGGCGCTCATGCGCTCGGTCGGCATGTCCCACGTAACGATGGGGATCGTCGGCTTGTCCTCGTTGCCCTTGTAGGTGAACTGGAAGCGCTGCACCAGCGTGAAGTGGGCGAAAGCGCGCGCTACGAGCGCCTGGCCGCGGTAGTACTTCAGCGTCTCGTTGTCCGTATCCTCGGGAATCGTGGCCAGGATGTCGTTGGCCTGCTTGTTGAGCTTGTAGCAGAAGTTCCACGTGAAGAGCGGAAGTGCGTAGTTGGCGTTGCGGTCCGAGTATTCGAACGCTACCGAGAACCACTCGTAACCGCTGTTATCCGACACCATGTCGGCGCCGTTGCCGTCGCTCTGGATACATACGGCCGGATAGCTGAAGTCGTTGTGGTATGCCTGTTCGGTGTAGTTGGGCAGGATCTCGGTGAAGATCGAGGCCAGGGCGTTGATGTCGGCCTGGAGTCGCTCGGGATTGTTCTCGACGATCTGGGTCTTCTGCTCGTCGGTGACGATGCCGCTCTCGGGGAATGTATCGAGATCGGAGCACGAAACCGTAACCGCAGCCCCCAGGGCGAGAATCCATATCTTGTTCGTTGTTTTCATATTTCTCTGTGTGTTTTATGCTAACCGGAATTAGAACGTCAGGTTGATACCGCCCGAGATGGTGCGCAGTGCCGAATAGCTGGTGTTGTCGGCCGTCGAGGCACCGTGCAGCGCGATACGCGGGTCGAGACCCTGACGCTTCGAGAATACGGCGAGGTTGTCTCCCGAGAAGTAGATGCGCAGCGAACCCAGACCGATCTTGTCCGTCCACTTCTTAGGAAGCGTGTAACCGACGGTCACGTTGTTCACCGAGAGGTAGTTCGAGCTGGTGAGGAAGCGCGACGAGTACTTCTGGTTCGAGTCGTCGGCCGAGTTCAGACGCGGAATGTTCGAGCCGGTGTTCTCGGGCGTCCAGGCCTTCAGGGCGTCCTTGTGGAAGTTCATACCCAGCTGGTCGCCGTAGTGCATCAGCTCCTGGTAGGTGTTGTCGTAGATCTTACCGCCGAGCTGGAACGAGAAGAGCGCCGAAACGTCGATGCCGTAGAAGCTCAGGGTGGTGCCGAAACCGCCGCTGACCTTGGCCAGCGTGCTGCCCTGGCGTGCCTGCTGGGCGTTGTCGTATACGTCGGTGGTCGAATAGTCGCCGTTGTCGGGATCGACGTACCAGAGCGACTTACCCGTTGCGGGATCCACGCCGGCGTAGGTCGGCAGGTAGGCGTCGTAGATCGAGCCGCCGACCTCGCGGATCGACATCGAGCCGCGGATGCCGTTCTCGGCCACGTTTTCGCTCAGCGAGAGGATCTTGTTCTTGTAGTGCATCAGGTTGACGTTGACATCCCACGAGAAGTTCTTGGTCGTGAAGATGTTGGCGCCCAACTCGACCTCCACGCCCGAGTTGCGGATCGAACCTACGTTGATCGGCTGGTAGGAGTAGCCGAGCGACGGCGGAACGGGCATGTAGTAGAGCATGTCGGAGGTCTTGCGCGAGAAGTACTCCACGCTACCGGTCAGACGGCCGTTCCAGAAGCTGAACTCGGCGCCGACGTTGAACGAGTGCGACGACTCCCAGGTGATGTCCTGATTACCCTTGTAGCTGAGGGCGAGCGAGAAGTCGCCGTCGACACGACCGATCGAATACTGGTCGAGGTAGGGGTAGTAGTTGCTGTAACCCGACTGGTCGAGCAGGTCGTCGTTACCCTGGATACCGTAGGAGACCTTCAGCTTCAGCATGTCGATCCACTTGGCGTCGCTCAGGAAGTTCTCCTTCGAGAGGAGCCATGCGGCACCTACCGAACCGAAGTTACCCCAGCGGTTGTCGGGATGGAAGCGCGACGAAGCATCGCGGCGGTAGGAGGCCGAGAAGAAGTACTTGCCGTCGTAGTTGTACTGCACGCGCGAGAGGATACCCATCGTGAAGTACGAATCGGTGTAGGACGAAGCGCTGGGCGTTTCGTAGATCGCATTGTCGAGCTCGCCGACGTTCGGGTTGTAGAGGTCCTTGTTGCCGCCGCTCAGATACTGGATCTTGAGCTTGTAGGACTCGAAACCGGCCAGAATGTCGAAGTTGTGCTTCTCGGCGAACGTCTTGCTGTACGAAGCCAGATACTGCTGGTTGACGCTGAACACGCGCTGCTGAGCCACCGAAGCGTAACCCGAGCCGATGTAGGATCCGTAGTAGGAGTTGTAGAGGTTGTTGGCGCGCTGGTTCTGTGCGTAGGCGTTGATGTTGGCCGTGAGGTTGAGACCCTCGACGGGCGTTACCGTAGCGTACCACGTGCCGTTGAACGAGTCGGTCAGCGTGCGGTGCTTGTCGAGCTCGATCGAGATCATCGGGTTGGCGCCGCCCGAGAACGAACGGGTCTGGTTGGTGTTGGCACCCGAGTCGTAAACCTTGTTGCCGTGCTCGTCGTACATGATGGCACCTTCGGTGTCGCGCACGTACATCGGGTAGATCGGGGCGATCAGGTTGGCCAGGTAGAAGAGGTTGGCCGACGATCCCCACGTGGTCTGACCCGTGGGCGAGTCGGTGATCGAGTGCGAGAAACCGACGTTGGCACCCACCTTGAGCCACTTCTTGGCCTGGTAGTCGGCCTTCATGCGGGTCGAGTAGCGGGTGAAGTTCGAGTTCTTGACGATACCAGCGTCATCGAGGTAGCCGGCCGACATATAGTAGTTGATGCGGTCCGAAGCGCCTGCGATCGATACGTTGTACTCCTGACGCAGGTTGCCGTTGCCGAAGAGCTCGTCGTACCAGTCGTCGGGCGTGTAGAAGTACTCGCCGTCCGAGTAGCCGAGCTGGGCTGCGGGGTTGATTTTGCCGTTGGCGCCGATGAGCGTCTGGCCTGCGGGAATCGTGTAGACGTTGTAACCCGTACCGCCGTTCGTCGCGTCGAAGAGCATCGAGTTGGCGAAAGCGCGCGAGTCGGCAGCCGAGCTGCCGGCATAGTAGCGGTTGTTGTAGAGCGAAGCGTAGGCCAGCTCGTAGTACTGACCGGGGTTCGTGACGACGTCGTAGTTGGGCACGCCGCGGGAGTTGGTACCCCACTTGGCGTCGAAGTTGATCACGGCGTCGCGCGACTTACCCTTCTTGGTGGTGATCACCACGACACCGTTGGCACCGCGGGCACCGTAGATAGCCGAAGCCGAAGCGTCCTTCAGTACCGAGATCGACTCGATATCGGCCGAGTTGAGGTACGAGAGCGAACCGTCGTAGGGAGCGCCGTCGACGATGTAGAGCGGGGCGCTGCTGGCAGACATGGAGCCGACGCCGCGGATGCGGATCGACGAGGAGCTGCCCGGCTGTCCGTTGGACGATACGGCCTGCACACCGGCGACTGCACCGGCCAGGGCGTTCGATACGTTGGATACCTGGCGTTTGCCGATATCTTCGGATTTCATGACGGATGCCGATCCGGTGAATGCCTCCTTCTTGGCCGTACCGTAAGCCACGACGATCACGTCGTCGATCGACTTCGAATCCTCCTGGAGGGATACGTCGATGCGGGTCTTGCCGGCAACGGGTACGGTCTGGGAGACGTAGCCGATGAACGACACGATCAGCGATCCGTTGGCGGGAGCCGAGATGGTAAAGCTACCGTCCGCATTCGAGGTGGTGCCGACCTGAGTACCATCGACCATGACCGTGGCGCCCGCTACGGGAGTGCCATCGGGGCCCG
>CAMWWU010000115.1 GCA_947178025.1 uncultured Alistipes sp.
CGAGGCCTGCGACGATCTCTGCCAGGCTGCCGAGACTTTCGGACTGCCGCTGTAAACCGTCCGCTCGGGCGACTTTCCCGGCCGGGCCGGAGATTTTTTCCCTCCCCGGAAATTTTGCTACCTTTGCGATATGGAACCTGCCGTCGACATACGCGAGGTGCTGAAGCGCTATTGGGGCTTCACGGAGTTTCGGCCCGTGCAGGAGCGGATCATCCGCTCGGTGCTGGAGGGGCGCGATACGCTGGCGCTGATGCCCACCGGCGGCGGCAAGTCGCTGACCTACCAGGTGCCGACGATGGCCCGTCCGGGGGTGTGCATCGTCGTCACGCCGCTCATCGCCCTGATGAAGGATCAGGTCGACCGGCTTCGGGCCCGCCGTATTCCGGCCGTGGCGATCCACTCGGGACTTTCGCCGCGGCAGATCGACATCGCCCTCGACAACTGCGTCTACGGCGACGTGAAATTCCTCTACGTGGCACCCGAACGACTGGCTTCGGAGGCGTTCCGGCTGCGGGTCGTGCGGATGAACGTCACGCTCGTGGCGGTCGACGAGGCGCACTGCATCTCGCAGTGGGGCTACGACTTCCGCCCCTCCTACCTGCGGATCGCCGAGCTCAGGGAGCGGCTGCCCGGGGTGCCGGTGCTGGCGCTGACGGCCTCGGCGACGAAACTCGTGACGGAGGATATCATGCACCACCTGAAGTTCGCCGAGCCGCACGTGCTGCGCAGCAGCTTCGCGCGGCCGAATCTCTCGTACAGCGTGCGGCGGACCGACGACAAGAACGGGCAGCTGCTGCGCCTGGTGCGCAACGTCGCCGGGTCGGGCATCGTCTACATGCGCACGCGCGAGGGGACGGAGCAGATCGCGGAGTTTCTGCGCGACGAGGGGATCACTGCCGCGGCCTACCACGGCGGCATGGGGCATACCGAACGCTCCGCGCGGCAGGAGGAGTGGCTCTCGGGCAAGGTTCGCGTGATGGTCGCCACGAACGCCTTCGGCATGGGCATCGACAAGCCCGACGTGCGTTTCGTGGTACACTACGCCATGTGCGACTCGCTCGAAAGCTACTACCAGGAGGCCGGACGCGCCGGGCGCGACGGACAGCGGGCCTATGCGCTGCTGCTGGTCGCGGCGGACGACGGCGACCGCATCGCGCGGCGATTCGGGTTGGAGTTCCCGCCGCTGGAGCAGATCAAGGAGGTTTACGAGCGGATCTGCTCCTCGCTCGGGATCGGGATCGGCGACGGGGCCGGCGCCTCGGTGCTCTTCAATATCTACGACTTCTGCGCCCGCGAACATCTCTATTCGGGCGTCGTGCTCAGCGCTCTCAAGATCCTGCAACAGAACGGCTACCTGACCCTCACCGATGCGCAGGACAACCCGGCGCGGGTGATGTTCTGCGTCAGTCGCGACGACCTCTACAAACTGCGCGTCAAGCGCGACGACCTCGACCACTTCATCCGCACGCTGCTGCGCCTCTACAACGGCGTCTTCACCGATTTCCGCCCCATCGACGAGGGCGAGCTGGCGACCTGGAGCGGCTATACCGTCGAGCGGGTCAAGGAGCTGCTCAAACGGCTGTGGCAGCTGCGCGTGATCCGCTACATCCCCTCCAACCGTTCGCCGATCCTCTATTTCGACGAGGCGCGGCTGCCGCGGGCCGATCTCTACATCGCCCCCGAAACCTACACCCGGCGTCAGGAGCTGATGCGCGAGCGGTTCGAGCGCATGACGGCCTATGCGGCCAACGCCGAGCGATGCCGCAGCGCGGTGCTGGAGGAGTATTTCGGCGGCGAAGATCCCGAGGCGTGCGGCGTCTGCGACATCTGTCTCGAACGGCGCCGAAACGAAAAACGGCTCGATGCGGCGCTGCGCGAGGAGCTCCTGCGCCGGCTCGATGCCGGGCCCGGCGATCCGAAAGAGCTGTGCGACGGGCTCGCCTGCGCTCCCGAACGGGCCGCGGAGGTGCTGCGGCAGCTCATGGCGGAGGGCGCGGCCCGCACGTCGTCGGACGGAAGGGTCGAAAAAATTCGGAAGTGATCGGAAATTTTGCTACTTTTGCGGGAATTATCATCCGATGAATACCGAAAACCGTTTTGCAGAGAAGATCGGCAACGAGCAGACCGCTCAGCTGCCAGCCATCGAATTTCGGGGCGAGATCCGCATCGTCGAGCACGCGCGCGACATCGCCGCCGCCTGCGAGTACCTCCGCAAGCAGCCCGTTATCGGATTCGACACCGAAACGCGGCCCTCGTTCCGCCCCGGCGTGACGTTCCGCGTGTCGCTGCTCCAGCTCTCGTCGCCGAAGCGCTGCTACCTCTTCCGGCTCAACCGCATTCCGCTCGCCGGGCCCATCCTGCGCCTGCTCGAAGACAAGAAGCTGGTGAAGGTCGGCGCCGACGTCGCGGGCGATCTCCGGTCGCTCCGGCAGCTCAGGCACTTCCGTGACGGCGGGTTCGTCGATCTGCAAACCATCGCGCCCGAGTGGGGCATCGGGGAGAAGAGTCTGCGCAAACTCTCGGCCATCGTGCTGGGACAGCGCGTATCGAAAGCGCAGCGCCTCAGCAACTGGGAGGCGACGACGCTCACCGACAAGCAGCAGGTCTACGCCGCGACCGACGCCTGGGTCTGCATCCGCATCTACGACCGGCTGCTGCAAACGCCGAAGATCAAAGTTACCGAAAAATGATACCCAGAATCATACTCAAGCGCGGCAAGGAGGAGTCGCTCCTGCGCCGCCACCCGTGGATATTCTCCGGGGCCGTGGATTACATCGAAGCCGAGCAGGAGGAGCAGATCGCCGAGGGAGCCCTTGTCGAGGTCTGCACCCGGTCGGGCGACTTCATCGCCCAGGGCCACTATCAGGTGGGTTCGATCGCCGTGCGCGTGCTGTCGTTCGAGCGCGAGCCGATCGACCAGGCGTGGTGGAACGCCCGGATCTCGGTGGCTTACGACCTGCGCCGCACGCTCGGACTCGTGGAGAATCCTTCGACGACCTGCTACCGTCTCGTGCACGGCGAGGGCGACTCGCTGCCCGGACTGGTGGTCGATATCTACGACACGACGGCCGTCGTGCAGTGCCACTCGGTGGGTATGTACCGTTCGCGCATGGAGATCGCCGAGGCGATCCGCACGCTCTACGGCGACCGCATCCGGGCCATCTACGACAAGTCGTCGCAGACGCTGCCCTACAAGGCGGGGATCGGCGCCGTGGACGGATACCTCTGGGGTACGTCGGACCACGCGTCGCAGGTGGTCGTCGAGAACGGCGAGCGCTTCGCCGTGAACTGGGAGAAGGGTCAGAAGACGGGTTTCTTCCTCGACCAGCGCGAGAACCGCGAGCTGGTGAAGCGTTACGCCAAGGGACGCACGGTGCTCAACACGTTCTGCTATACGGGCGGATTCTCGGTCTACGCCCTTTCGGGCGGGGCCCGCGAGGTCTGTTCGGTCGACTCGTCGGAGCGCGCCGTGGCGCTGGCTGCCGAGAACATGCGGCTCAACTTCGGCCAGGGGGCTTCGCACTCGGAGGTGGTGGCCGACGCCGTGGAGTATCTGCGCGACATCGGCGACCGCTACGACCTGATCATCCTCGACCCGCCGGCCTTCGCCAAACACCACAAGGTGCTGGGCAACGCCATGCAGGGTTACAAGCGGCTCAACGCCCGGGCGCTGTCGCAGATCCGGCCCGGCGGCATCCTCTTCACGTTCTCCTGCTCGCAGGCCGTCTCCAAGGAGCTGTTCCGCACGACGGTGTTCTCCGCCGCTGCGATCGCCGGCCGCAAGGTGCGTATCCTGCACCAGCTGACGCAGCCCGCCGACCACCCGATCAACATCTACCACCCCGAGGGAGAGTATCTCAAAGGCCTGGTACTCTACGTCGAATAAACGAAAAAGCGCTTCCTGCGGGAAGCGCTTCTTTTTTCGGGATGCGGGCTACTCCATGGGGCGCACCCGGACTTCGGCGACGCCCTCCAGTTCGCGGACGAGGCGGTCGATGTCGGTCTTCTCGTCCACCTCGCCGTAGTGGTAGGGGTAGAAGATCGCGGGCCGGATCGCCTGGACGGCCTGGACGGCCTGATCGACGGTCATCGTATAGGGCTGGTTGACCGGGAGCAGCGCGATGTCGATGTCGCGCAGCGCCAGCATCTCGGGCGTCGGCTCCGTGTCGCCCGCGATGTAGATCCGCGTGCCTCCGACAGTGAGCAGGTAGCCGCAGTCCTCGCGGTCCTTGGGGTGGAACTGGAGGTGGCCCGGCGTGGTGTTGTAGGCGGCCACGGCCTCGATCTTCACGTAGTCGCGCGGCTTGGCTACGCTGCCCGGCCGCATCGTGTGGCAGTTCATCTCGAACGCCTCGGCCGAGGTGCGGTCGCACACGATGTCGGTCGCGGGCGTCGAAAGCGTATCGACGGCCGCCGCGTCGAGGTGGTCGTAGTGCGAGTGGGTAACCAGGATCAGATCGGCTTTCGGCAGCCGGGCATAATCCGCCTTGTCGCTCACGGGATCGACGTAGATGATCTTGTCGCCGACCGCGATCGACAGCGAAGCGTGCTTGAAGAAGGTGAGCGTCACCGAACCTCCGTCGCGGGTGGGGATGGTGTCGGCCGGGTAGGCGGGGGCGTTGCGTTTGCCGCAACCGAAAAGCGTCAGAATGGACATAAACGTAATCAGCTGGTTTCGTGGTTTCATCTTCGGTGCCGGAGCGTTTTGCGGCTTCGGACAGACTAAAGGTAGCGATTTACGGCGTAACCGCCAAATGTCGGGGGATAAAAATTAAGCATCGGGCGTTGCGGCGGCAGGTTCGGCCCGGCGATTTCATCGTTTTCCCCGGTCCAGTGCGACGACCTGCGGGAGCAGGAGGCCTGTCGCGCCGAGCAGCACGATGACCGATCCCGAGATGACGAAGGTTGTTTCGATCCCGATGCCGTCGGCCAGCACGCCGGTGCCGAGCACGCCGAGCATCGCCGGCAGCACGCCGATGCTGAAGTAGATCGATAGTACGCGGCCGAGCAGCTCGGGGGCGATCCGGGTCTGCACGACGGAGATCAGCGAGGCATTGAAGACGCCGCCGGCGATCCCCTCGGCGGCCGTCAGCAGGGCGAACCAGCAGAAAGCCTCCGGGGCGAGCAGTCCCGAGAGGGCGAATGCCAGACCGACGACGACGTTCATCGCGCAGATCAGCGCGGCCCGGTTGATCGGCCAGCGGTGCAGGCTCATCAGCAGGCCGCCCGCGAGCGACCCGCCGCCCCATACGATCTCGATCAGGCTCATCTCGAAGGCTTCGCCGCCGAAGTGCCGGAGGGTCATCAGCGGAAAGAGCACCCCCACGGGCATCAGGAAGAAGAGCACGAGGATCGAGAGCGAGAGAAGCGACGCCAGCCCCGGCACGGCCCGCACGGCGGCGATGCCTGCGCGGAATTCGCGGCGCAGCCCTTCGGTACGGGGCGTTCGTTCGGGGCGCGGAATGTGTATGCAGGCCAAAGTCGCGCAGGCGACGAGCGCCCCCGCGACGTCGAGCAGCAGGATGTCGCCGATCGTCGCGATGCCGATCGCAAGGGCGCCGAGGGCGGGGCCGACGAGGTTCGAGAGGGCCGAGATCATCTGATTGACGCCTGCGATGCGCGTGAGCTGCTGCTCGGGGGCGAGCAGCGGCACGGAGGCCTGCATGGCGGGCAGGTGGAACGCCGTGCCTGCCGAGCGGCAGGCCAGCAGCAGGTAGACGTGCCACATCTCGGCGATGCCCAGCCGGAAGAGCAGGGCGAGCAGCATCGTGCAGAGGGCGATGAACGCATCGGCGAAGATCATCGTGCGTTTGCGGTCCCAGCGGTCGATGTAGATGCCGAAGAGCATGCCCAGCAGCGACTGGGGCAGCTTGCCGGCGATGGCGGCCAGGGCCAGCACCTCGGCCGAACCGGTCGAGAGGCTCATCCAGAAGATGATGGCGTAGCTCACGACCGAACTGCTGAGGATCGAGATCAGCTGGCCGCTCCAGATGACGGCGAATGTGCGTTTCCAGTTCTCCATGGGCTCCTCCCGCGGGCGGGTTTCGCAAAGGTAGTGATTTGTCGGGAGAAATCAAACCGGTATGTTTTTTGGACGCCGGAGGCGGATCGTCCGCGCGTTGCGGCGGTGAAAATTGGGCGTTATGACCGGACAGACTGTCGATATGGATACGATGCCCCTGCGCTGGGGGCATTTCCGGGTGTTGATCGTCGCCTCGCTCGGACAGGTGAACGGCGCGGGGCTCTCGACATTGGTGGGCGTCGTGCTGCCGATGATGCAGCTCGTGCTGCACCCCGAACTCACGTCGCTCCAGCAGGGGCTGCTCGCCGCGACGAGCCTCGTGGGCATCATGATCGGCTCGCTGCTGATCGGGGCCTGGAGCGATCGGTGGGGCTACCTCTTCTTCTTCCGTGCGTGTCCGCTGCTGATCGTCGCGGCGGCGCTGGTTGCCTGGCATGCCGCCACGCCGGCCTGGCTGGCCGTCGGACTCTTCGGCATGGGGTTCGGCATCGGCGGCGGCTACAGCCTCGATTCGGACTATATCTCCGAGATCATGCCGCGGCGGTGGAAACAGCTGATGGTCGGCGTGGCGAAAGCCTCGTCGTCGTTGGGAAACATCGGCGCCGCGGTGCTCTGCCTCGTGCTGCTCAGGCGCTGGGACGATCCGCATCGCTGGCCGGACCTGCTGCTGATCGTCGCCGGCATGGGGCTGCTGATGTTCCTGCTGCGCATCCGCTTCGCGCAGAGCCCGGGGTGGCTCGAAGCCCGCGACCGCGATGCCGAGGCGGAGCGTTCGGTCCGTTACTTCCTGGGGCCCGACGTGCGGGTCACCGCGATCGGCAGCCATCCCCGCAAGCGGGAGCATCGCGAAGCCGGCTGGGGCGATCTGTTTCGGGGCGGCAATCTGAAAAAGGTGATATTCAGCGGGGTGCCATGGGCCTGCGAGGGGCTGGGCGTCTACGGCATCGGGGTCTTCCTGCCGGTGCTGGTCATGGCCCTCGGGCTGGAGAGCGCCTCGGCCGAGGGGATGCGGCGGATCACCGAGTCGGTGGCGACGACGGCGTGGATCAACCTCTCGATTCTGCCCGGCTTCGTGCTGGGACTGCTGCTGGTAGACCGCTGGAACCACGTGAGGATCCAGACCGGCGGATTCCTGCTCTGCGCCGCGGGTCTGGCGCTGCTGCTGGCCGCCTACCTGCTGCACTGGCC
>CAMWWU010000116.1 GCA_947178025.1 uncultured Alistipes sp.
CTCGCACGCAAGGCCGGAGCCTTCGTCTTCGGCATCTGCAACGTCGTGGGCTCCTCGATCGCCCGGGCGACCGATTCGGGTGCCTACATCCATGTCGGGCCGGAGATCGGCGTCGCCTCGACCAAGGCTTTCACGGGGCAGGTGACGGTCATGGCGATGCTGGCGCTGGCCGTCGGACGCGAACGGGGGACGGTCGACGAAGCCTATTATCAAGAGGTGTCCCGGGCGCTGCTGCGGCTGCCCGAAACCATGGCGGAGGTGCTCAAGGTCGACAATCAGGTCGCCGATCTGGCCAAAATCTTCACCTACGCCCACAACTTCATCTACCTCGGACGCGGATACAACTACCCCACGGCCCTGGAGGGGGCGCTGAAGCTCAAGGAGATCTCTTACGTGCATGCCGAGGGCTACCCCGCGGCCGAGATGAAGCACGGACCGATCGCGCTGATCGACGCCGAGATGCCCGTCGTAGCCATCGCGACGCCGGACCACACCTACGAGAAGTCGGCGAGCAACATCGAGGAGATCAAGGCGCGCGGCGGACGGATCATCGCCGTCATCGCCCGCGACGACGCGCATGTCCGCCGGTCGGCCGACTACACGATCGAGGTGCCGGTGGTCACCGAGTGTCTGATGCCGATCGTCGTGTCGGTCCCCTTGCAGCTGCTGGCCTACTACATCGCCGTCTACAAGGGCCGCGACGTCGACCAGCCCCGCAATCTCGCCAAGTCGGTGACCGTGGAATAAAGCGGCTGCATTCGCAGCCGTGCGGCCCGACCGCCAGAAAAACCGGCGGCCTTTTCAGGTCGCCGGTTTCTTGTTACATCATCTCTTCGTAGGCGTATCGCACCGCCCGGTTGAGCAGATCCACGAACGGATGGGTTCGGCGGAACTCCTCGACGATGCGATCCGGGGCATCGTCGCCCGACAGGAAGGTTTCGTCGACGGGACGGGCGATGCAGAACTCCTTGAGCCGGAGCAGGTCGTCGTATTCGCTGCCGGAGGGAAAGCCCTGCGGCGTGCGTTTGAGCGAGTTGCGCCGGTCGAGTTCGAAGCCGCGGGCGGCGGCTACGGCGTCGAGGAATCCGGCGCCGTTGTCGAAGATCTCGTCGCGCACCGAGCGGAGCACGGCCCCCTCCGGGCAGTAGAGCCCCGAGATGAGCATGTGCCGGCCGCCGATCAGCGTATCCTCGACCGGAGAGAGGTGCAGGTAGTACCCCGCATAGCCCGATTTTTTGCCGCGCGGCGCCACGAAAACGCCGATCCAGTTCTTGTAGGGCGTCTTGTCGTGCGAGAAGCGCGTGTCGCGGGCGATGCGGTAGGTGCAGTCCTGCGGCCGGAGCCCGCGTACCGCGGGATCGAACGAGCCGATGCCGTCGATGAGCCGCGCCGCGAGGTTCGCGACCTGTCCGCGCACGTAAGTCCACTCCGCCCGGTGGGCGTCGAACCACGCGCGGTCGTTGTTCTCGGAGAGCCGCCGCAGGAAATCGATGATCTCCTCCATCGCTACCAGGCGAAGAGCGGATAGTCGGCCATCAGCGCGTTGACGTCGCGACGCACGGCGGCGATGTTCTCCTCGTTCTCGGGATCCTGGAGTACCCGGTCGATCAGCTCGACGATGCAGTCCATCTTGTCCTCCTTCAGGCCGCGGGTCGTGATGGCCGGCGTGCCGAAGCGCAGGCCCGACGTCTGGAACGGCGAGCGGCTGTCGAAAGGCACCATATTCTTATTCGTCGTGATGTCGGCGGCCACGAGGCACTTCTCGGCCAGCTTGCCGGTCAGCTCGGGGAATTTCGTGCGCAGGTCGACGAGCATCAGGTGGTTGTCCGTGCCGCCCGAGACGATCTTGTAGCCGCGCTTCGCGAAAGCCTCGGCCATGGCGCGGGCGTTCTTCTGCACCTGCGTCTGGTACTCCTTGTAGCTCGGATCGAGCGCCTCGCCGAAAGCGACGGCCTTGGCGGCGATGACGTGTTCGAGCGGTCCGCCCTGGATGCCGGGGAAGACGGCCGAGTTGAGCAGCTGCGACATCATCTTCACCGCGCCCTTGGGCGTCGTGAGACCCCACGGATTTTCGAAGTCCTTGCCCATCAGGATAATGCCTCCGCGCGGACCGCGCAGGGTCTTGTGCGTCGTCGAGGTGACGATGTGGGCGTACTTCACCGGATTGTCGAGCAGTCCGGCGGCGATCAGACCCGCCGTGTGGGCCATGTCGACGAGCAGCAGCGCCCCCACCTTGTCGGCGATCTCGCGCATGCGCTTGTAGTCCCACTCGCGCGAGTAGGCCGAGGCGCCGCCGACGATCAGCTTCGGCTTGCACTCCAGAGCCAGCTGCTCCATGGCATCGTAGTCGATCGTGCCGGTCGCCTCGTCGAGGCGATAGCCTACGGCCTTGAAATATTTACCCGACATGTTGACCGGCGAACCGTGCGAAAGGTGGCCGCCGTGCGCCAGATCGAGCCCCATGAACGTGTCGCCGGGCTGGAGGCAGGCGAAGAATACGGCCATGTTGGCCTGTGCGCCCGAGTGGGGCTGCACGTTGGCGTACTCGGCGCCGTAGAGACGGCAGATGCGCTCGATGGCCAGTGCCTCGACCTGATCCACGACCTCGCAGCCGCCGTAGTAGCGGGCGGCGGGATAACCCTCGGCGTACTTGTTGGTCAGCACGGAGCCCATGGCCTCCATTACCTGATCGCTCACGAAGTTCTCCGAGGCGATGAGCTCGATGCCGTGCATCTGGCGACTGCGCTCGGCGTCGATCAGTTCGAAAATTCGGGTGTCTCTTTTCATAGGAATGATATCGGGATTAAAGTTTGCGTAATCGAGGCGTAAAGTTAAACAATTTCGGCGAAATTCGGATGCGCCGCGACGAAAATTCTCCGAGCCGTCTACTTCTTGTATTTCGCTTCGAACAGCCGTTTGTTCCTCTCGCCCCATTCGAGCATCGCGTCGATGATCGGAATCAGGCTCTCGCCCAGCGGCGAAATGGCGTATTCGGAGCGCGGCGGCAGCTCGGGAAAGATCGTCTTCAGGACCAGTCCGTCGTCCGCGAGCTCCTTGAGCTGTATGTCGAGCACGCGCGGCGATGCCTCCGGAAGGGCTCGGTGCAGTTCGCTGGGACGCATCGGTCCGCGGCGCAGTTCGTCCAGGATGCAGGATTTCCATTTCGAGTCGATCAGGCTCATGGTCAGCCGCAGCGGGCAATCGAGATCGACGGGGATTTTGCGTTCGTACATGGGCGGTCTGTGATTTTCGGCGCAGTCAAAGATACGCATAATATTCCGATGGCGCGGCATACCGAAGAAATTTTCGGTACCCGAATAATTTTTCGCTACTTGTGCGGATCGAAGCCGCCCGCTAACTTTGCAAAAGTAAAAATACGGCTCCGGAAGCCGTGCGGGCCGCACCGACTGCGGCAAAACATAATAACCAAAATTCAGTGCATATGAGGGCAAGTATAGCCGAGTATCGGGCGGTCGAGCAGGCCGCCATGAAGTTCGTAAAGAGTGTGGCCGAGGGCGACAGTTCGCACGCCCGGGAGCTGTTCGTCGACGAAGCCGTGCTGTTCGGATATCTGGACGGCAAGCTGGAGCACGGTTCCATCGAACAGTTCTACCGCAATGTGGACGCCGTAGGCGCCGGCGAGGGCTTCGAGGCCCGAGTCGATGTCGTTTCCGTCGAAGAGACGGTGGCCGTGGTCCGGGTGCTCGCAGAGAATTGGGGCGGGCGGATCGACTTCACGGACTACCTGCTGCTGCTCAAGATCGACGGCCGGTGGCGGTGCGTCGCCAAAGCCTACAATCAAAATTCGACGACGATCCGGAAATAGTCCGGCCCGGACGACATTTGCGAAAGTTTTCGGAGACGAACGGCCGGTCTTCAGGATTTTTTCGTATCTTTACGGCGCTGAAACGCAAAGATTCAACGACCAAAATAATTGAAGACTATGAAATTACTGGAAGGAAAAGTCGCTGTCGTGACGGGTGCAGCCCGCGGCATCGGCAAAGCCATCGCACTCAAGTTCGCCGCCGAAGGCGCCGACGTTGCGTTCACCGACCTGACGATCGACGAGAACGGCAAGGCTACCGAAGCCGAGATCGCCGCTCTGGGCGTGAAGGCCAAGGGATACGCATCGAACGCAGCCAGCTTCGAAGACACCCACAAGGTGATCGACGAGATCATGAAGGATTTCGGCCGCATCGACATTCTGGTCAACAACGCCGGCATCACGAAGGACGGCCTGATGATGCGCATGTCGGAGGCTCAGTGGGATGCCGTGCTGACCGTGAACCTCAAGTCGGCATTCAACTTCATCCACGCCGTCGTGCCCGTCATGGCGCGTCAGAAGAGCGGTTCGATCATCAACATGTCGTCGGTGGTCGGCGTCAGCGGCAATGCCGGACAGTGCAACTACTCCGCTTCGAAGGCCGGCATGATCGGTCTGGCCAAGTCGATCGCCAAGGAGATGGGCCCCCGCGGCATCCGCGCCAACGCCATCGCTCCGGGCTTCATCATCACCGACATGACCGACAAGCTGCCCGACGAGGTGAAAGAGGGCTGGTACAAGCAGATTCCGCTGCGTCGCGGCGGTACGCCGGAGGATGTCGCCAAGGTGGCGCTCTTCCTCGCTTCGGATCTCTCGTCGTATGTCAGCGGCCAGGTGATCCACTGCTGCGGTGCGATGAACTGCTAAGACGTGCGGCCGCCGGCGGCCGGAAGAAATGCAAGAAAGCGGATCGACACTCTTCGTCGATCCGCTTTTCGTTGCAGGATGCGGGCTTGTGCATCTTTTTTGTTATATTTGCGGTTATGAAACGTCCGATTCTTACTCTGTTGCTCTGCGCCGGCATCCTTTGCGTCCGGGCGCAGGAGCCGCTGCTGCCGACGCCCGACGCCAAGGCGCTGGGCATGGGCGGCGTGACGATGACCGCACTGTCGGCGTCGCACGCCATCTACGACAATGCGGCCATGGGGCTCTTTTCGCGCGATCAGACGCAGCTCTCCTCCTCCTATTACGGATCGGCGGACTTCGATGCCTACGCCGTGACGGGAGCCGCCCGCATCGGCACGGACAATCTGGTGCAGGCCGGCTGGCGGCAGCATATCCGCGAGGCGGGCGACAACGACATGGCGGTCGATCTGGGATATTCGCGGAAGATCGGCGGTCGCTGGGCCGTAGGTGTCGTCGGGCGTTACACCCATCTGAAGCGTCCCGAAACGTCGGCCGACGCCGTGGCGGTCGATCTGTGCGCGGCGTTCTCGCAGCCGCTCGAACTGGCGGGGCGTTACGCGACGCTGCGGGCCGGCGCCCGGCTGGCCGATCTGGGGGGATATGTCGGGGATTCGGCGTATACCCTGCCGACGAACCTGACGGCCGGAGCCGCGCTCGACACCTATCTGAGCGATGCGCACGAAGTGACCGTAGGGGCCGATCTGGGCTACTGCTTCGATCCGGCTGCCGCGCAGGGATTCCTGCTGTCGGTCGGCGCCGAATACAACCTCATGCAGCTGGTGCAGCTGCGGGCCGGATACCACTACGGCGAACGCGCCGCCTACTGCCCGAGTTTCGCATCGGTCGGCGCCGGGGTGCGGTTCCTGCATCTGCGCCTGGATTTCGCCTACCTTTTCGCGAAAAGAGACACGGCGCTGCGCAATACGTACAGCTTCAGCTTCGGACTGGATTTTTGAGATACTCCGCCAGCTCCCGGCAGCCGTCCTCCAGCAGATCCAGCACGACTTCGAACCCCTCGCGCCCTTCGTAGTAGGGATCGGGCACGTAGGTGCGGCCGGGATGGGCGTGCAGGAACTCGGCCATGCGGAAGATCTTGCGCGCCGCTTCGGGCGACGGCGCGAGCCGGTGTACGGCTTCGTAATTCATGTCGTCCATCACGACGATCAGGTCGAATGCGTCGAAATCCTCCTCGCGGATCTTCCGTGAACGGTGCGTCAACCGATAGCCGCGATTCGCCGCGGCGCTCCGCATCCGGCTGTCGGGCAGCTCGCCCGCATGGCCGCCGTAGGTGCCGGCCGAGTCGATTTCGAGATCCAACGCCTCTTGCTGCGCGATGCGGCGCATCACGCCCTCGGCGGCCGGGGAGCGGCAGATGTTGCCGAGACATACGAACAGAATGCTCTTCTTCATGCCGCGAAGATACGAATAAGCGAGAGCAAAAGCAAGCTCGCTTGCAATTTGCCGAGCGGGAGTATCTAAGGCGAAGCCGAAGATAGGAAAAAACTTGCTTTTATCCCCGTTTATCCGTATCTTTCGCGAGTTGAACCGCTCACGAAATCGAATCCGAATGAAACGTCTTTTTCTGCTTCTCGCCGCCTGTGCGACGACCTGTACGACCGTTGCGCAGATGCGCTTCGTCGATGCCGCCGACCTGAATCTGATCGGTCGGGCTCTGCCGACTTCCCATCCCTATCATCGCATCGACACGGCGGTCTACAAAGGCTTCACCCCCGAGGAGAATCAGCAGGTGCGCTGCTCGGCGGGCCTGGCCGTGACATTCCGAACCGACTCGCCCCGCATCGACATCCTGGCAACCTACCTCTACGCCCGTCGCGGCGACAACACGGCCGGTATATCCGATGCCGGATTCGACCTCTACATCCGGCAGGACGGCGAGTGGCTCTACGCCGCTTCGATGGCGCCCCGCAAACGCGGCGACGCCTTCACGCTCATCCAGGATATGGACACCTCGGAGAAAGAGTGTCTGTTGTATCTGCCCATCTACAGCGAGCTGGCCTCCTTGAAAATCGGCATCGCGGAGGATGCCTCGATCGCGCCGTCGGAAAACCCGTTCCGCCACAAGATCGTCATCTTCGGATCGAGCTTCACGCACGGCATGAGCACCTCGCGCGCCGGCATGAGCTACCCGATGCAGATCGAGCGCAGCACGGGGCTCTGTTTCTGCAACCTCGGATGCAGCGGCAACTGCCGGCTGCAACCCTACTTCGCCGATTATCTGCGCGAGGTGAAAGATGCCGACGCGATGGTCTTCGACGCCTTCTCCAATCCGAGCGCGCAGATGATTCGCGAACGGCTGATTCCGTTCATCGCCCGCATCCGCGAGCAGCTCTTTCACTTATACACATATCAGAGCCCACCAGACTAGGCATGAGGGCGTATTCAGTAAGGGGGGGGGT
>CAMWWU010000117.1 GCA_947178025.1 uncultured Alistipes sp.
TCCCCCAGCTGTGGGACGAGCTGCGCCGCAAGGCGCTCGACGTGCAGCCGAAACTGCCGTCGGGATGCTCCCCGATCACCGTCGCCGACGATTTCGGCGACGTCTACGGCATCTACTACGGGCTCTCGGTCGACGCCGGGTTCACGTGGGACGAGCTGCGCGACTGGGCGCAGCGGCTCAAGAAGTCGCTCGTGACGGTCGACGGCGTGCAGAAGGTGACCCTGTTCGGCGAGCAGACGCCCGTGGTCGACGTCCGCGTGTCGCTCCCGACGCTCGCCAACTTCGATATCCGTCCCGAGACCCTGATGGCGACTATCGCCCAGCAGAACGCCGTCGTCGACAGCGGCGAGAAGCAGGCCGGCGAGATGCGGATCCGTATCCTCGAAGAGGGAACCTACCGGAGTCTCGACGATCTGGCCGACCAGCTGCTCTTCTCCTCCGCGGGCAAGCAGTACCGTCTGGGCGACATCGCCCGGGTCGAACGGAGCTATGTCGAACCACCGCAGACGCTCATGCGCGTCGACGGCCGCCGGGCCGTCGGCATCGGCATCTCGACCGAGGGCGAAGCCGATGTGGTGAGCGTCGGCCGGCAGGTCGAGCGCGTGCTGGAGGGGCTGACGGCCCGCATGCCGGTGGGCATGGAGCTCACGGTGCTCTATCCCGAGAACCGGATCGCCCGCGAGGCCACGTCGACCTTTCTGCTCAATCTGGCCGAGTCGGTGGCGATCGTCGTCGCCGTCATCATGCTGGTGATGGGCTTCCGCGCCGGGGTGCTCATCGGCAGTTCGCTGCTCTTCTCGATCGGCGGCACGCTGCTCCTCATGCAGTTCCTCGGCGAGGGGCTCAACCGCACGTCGCTCGCCGGATTCATCATCGCCATGGGCATGCTCGTCGACAACGCCATCGTCGTCACGGACAACGCCCAGCAGGCGATGCTGCGGGGCGCCGACCGGCGGCAGGCACTCGTCGACGGGGCCGACGGGCCCCGCTGGAGCCTGCTCGGGGCCACGCTGATCGCCATCTTCTCCTTCCTGCCGCTCTACCTGGCGCCGTCGGCCGTGGCCGAGATCGTCAAGCCGCTCTTCGTCGTGCTGGCCCTCTCGCTGCTGCTGAGCTGGGTGCTGGCCCTCACGCAGACGCCGCTCTTCGGCAACCGGATGCTGCATCGTCCGGCCGTCGTCCGCGACCCCTACGACACGCGCTTCTATCGCGGTTTCGACCGTCTGCTCGCCGCGCTGCTGCGCCGGCGGTGGGCCGTGATGGGCGTCGCGGTCGGGCTCTTCGCACTCTCGCTCCTGGCCATGGGGCGCATGCCGCAGAACTTCTTCCCGTCGCTCGACAAACCCTATTTCCGGGCCGACGTGCTCCTGCCGGACGGCTACGACATCCGCGCGACGGAGCGTCGCATGATCCGCATGGAGCAGTGGTTGCAGGCGCAGCCCGAGGTGAAGGGCGTGTCGGTGACGATGGGTGCCACGCCGCCGCGTTACTACCTGGCCAGCAGCAGCATGTCGATGCGTCCCAACTTCGGCAACATCCTCGTCGAACTGCACGACCGGCGGCGGACCGCGGAGGTCGAGGAGCGTTTCGGCGCCTATGTCGCGGAGAACTTCCCCGACGTGTGGCTGCGCTCGTCGCTCTTCAAGCTCTCGCCCGTGCCCGAGGCGGCCATCGAGTTCGGATTCATCGGCGAGCGGATCGATACCTTGCAGCGTCTCGCGGCCCGGGCCGAAGCGATCATGCGCCGCACGCCCGGTGCGGATAACGTCCGCAACGGCTGGGGCAACCGGATTCCGACCTGGCAGCCGGTCTATTCGCAGATGAAGGGGCAGCGCGTGGGGGTGTCGCGCAGCCTGATGGCTCAGGGCGTGACGATCGCCACGCAGGGCTACCGCCTGGGCGAGTACCGCGAGGGCGACCTCTTCATGCCGATTCTGCTCAAGGACGACCAGAGCGAGGAGTACAATCTGACCGCCCTTCAGGCGCTGCCGCTCTTCACGCCGGCGGGCAAGGTCCGCTCCGTGGGGCAGGCGACCGACGGATTCCGCTTCGGCTATCGGCTCGGAGCGGTGAAGCGCTACAACCGGCAGCGGGCCATGCGGGTGCAGTGCGACCCGGCCCGCGGGGTCAACACCATGGAGCTCTTCGCGGCGCTGCGCGACTCGATCGAGCGCAACGTCCCGCTGCCCGAGGGGTATGCGATGCGGGTCTTCGGCGAGCAGGAGAGCCAGCAGGAGTCCAACGAAGCGCTGGCGGCCAACATGCCGCTGACGCTGGTGCTGATCTTCATCGTCCTGCTGCTGCTCTTCCGCAACTACCGCGAGCCGGTCGTCATCCTGCTGATGATTCCGCTGATCTTCATCGGCGTGGTGCTCGGACTGGCCGTCACGGGCAAGGTCTTCAACTTCTTCTCGCTGCTCGGACTGCTCGGGCTCATCGGCATGAACGTCAAGAACGCCGTGGTCCTCGTCGAACGGATCGGCCAGCTGCGCGAGGCCGGCCGGGCGCCCTACGATGCGTTGGTCGAGGCGACGCGCAGCCGCATCGTCCCCGTGGCGATGGCCTCCGGAACGACGATTCTGGGCATGCTGCCCTTGCTCTTCGATTCGCTCTTCGGGGCGATGGCCGCCACGATCATGGGCGGTCTGTTCGTCGCCACGCTGCTGACGATTCTCGTGCTGCCGGTGGCCTACGCGCTTTTTTACCACATTCGCAAGTCATGAAACCCGTTTTTCTATGGTGTCTGCTGCTGGCCTCCCCGCTGCGGGCGCAGACCACGCTGGAGGATTATCGTTCGGCCGTCGCCGATTACAGCTGGCGCCTCAAGAGCGCCTTTTCGCAGCGCGACGAGGCCTACGAACGCATGGAGCAGGCCCGCACGGGCTTCCTGCCGCGGCTGTCGCTCGACGGCAGCTTCGCGGCCAACGTACACCGCATCGACGACCGGCGGCGCTGGACCTTCTCGCTGGAGCCGCGCATCGTGCAGCTGCTCTACGGCGGCGGGGCGGTGAAAGCGGCTTTCCGGCAGGCGGAGCTGGGCTACGACATCGCGCTCTGCGACGAGGAGTTCGCACGGCTCGACGTCCGCTACGCCGCCGACTACGCCTACTGGAACCTCTCGGCGATGCAGCTCTTCGACGCCTCGATGCGGGAGTATGTCGGGATCATCCGCTCGCTCAAAGCCGTTGTCGACCGACGTTTCGCCGAGGGGTACATCGCCAAGGGCGACGTGCTGATGATCGACACGCGGCTGAGCGAAGCCGAGTATCAGGCCGTCACTGCCGAGCAGAACTGCGCCGTGGCGCTCCATAACTTCAACATTTTGCGCGGCGCGGCGCCCGACGAAGCGGTCGAGTTGGCCGACGGGATTCGCGATACGCTGCCGATGCCGGGGCGGGTGGCGCCGGGCGAGGCGCTCCTGCGGCGTCCCGACTATGCCGCGGCGCGCCTCCGGGCCGAGCAGGCCGAGGCGGCCGTGCGCTCGGCCCGGGCTGCCTACAATCCGCAGCTGAGCGTCGGCATCGGGAGTCCGTGGCAGTCCTATACGCCCAATGTCACGGGGGCGACCTACCTCGACGGCGCGGTCTACGTGCAGCTTTCGGTGCCGATCTTCCACTGGGGCGAGCGCCGCCGGGCCGTCGGCGCGGCGCGTGCCGTGCAGTTGCAGAGCGAGTGGAGCGCCGCGGCGGTGCACGACGACGTGGTGCGCGAGGAGATGAACGGCTGGACGGCGCTCGTCGAGACGCAGGCGCAGGTCGTGTCCACCGAACGGAGCCTCCGCATCGCGGGCGAGAACCTCGACATCAGCACCTACTCCTACGGCGAGGGATTGGCGACGATCCTCGACGTATTGCAGGCGCAGCTGAGCTGGATCCAGCTCTACACCAACTCCATTCAGGCCCGCTTCGGCTTCGCGCTCGCCGTGTCGGACTACGCGCGCATCACGGCGCAGTAACGTCGAACGGGCCGAATCCGAGGATTCGGCCCGCTTTCGTTTCGGCGGCTTCGGCCTCAGACCCGCTCCGCCACGGCGCCGGTGCTGACCATCGCCGTTTCGTAAGTCACCGGAGCGATCTTGCGCAGCATGTTCATCATGCCGCAGTAACGCTCCTGCCCGAGCTTCACGGCGCGGCTCGCCTTGATCTGCTCCCGGTCGTCGGCGCATTCGATGTTGTAGATGGCCCGGAACGACCGGAACTCGGTTTCGGCCTGCACGGTGTCCGTCGTCATGTCGCCCGTGAGGGTGATCTCGAAGCGCTTGGGCGCCATACGCTCGCGCTTCATGATTTGCAGCACGGTCAGTCCCGCGCATTTGGCGCCGGCGTAGAGCATCAGCGCCTTGGGATTCATCTCCTCGCAGCCTACGCCGCCTTCGGGCAGCAGCCGACCGTCGTCGGAGAGTCGGAGAGTGACTTTTTCGATCATATCGTCCTGGTTTTCGGTTGTACGCTCCGACGGGGGACAAGAATCGTTCCCGACGAGGCGTCCCGCTCCGAAAAATCCGGGCATTTCCCCGATGCCGCCTCGGGCGACCCGTTTGCCGCGTGCGAGGCCCCTCCCGTGCCGCAGAGCGGCAGAGGCGAGGGGATCTGTATTATTTTCGTATTTTTATGTACTCGGGGTTTGTCGTCCTACCTCCGTTTCGGATACTTTTGTTCCGAATGAAAATCGCTATGAAATCCGTAAAATAACCGCTATGGAGAAGACCTGGAGATGGTTCGGTAAGAAGGACCGAATCACGCTCGATATGTTGCGGCAGATCGGTGTCGAGGGGGTCGTGACGGCACTGCACGAGGTGCCGAACGGCGAAGTATGGACCGAAGAGGCGATTCGCGGCTTGCAGCGGCATATCGAATCTTTCGGTTTGCGGTGGTCGGTCGTCGAGTCGCTGCCGGTTTGCGAGGCGATCAAATACGCGGGGGCCGAACGCGACCGGGCGATCGAACGCTATGCCGTCAGCCTGGCCAATCTGGGACGATGCGGCGTGAGGACCGTCTGTTACAACTTCATGCCCGTCATCGACTGGATCCGCACCGATTTGGCCCGGCCGTGGCCCGACGGTACGACGTCGCTCTATTTCGACCGGGTGCGTTTCGCCTATTTCGATGTGAAGATACTGGCCCGGGAGGGGGCGGAGCGGGATTACGACGCCGAACTGCTCCGCAAGGTCGAGGAGCTCGACCGCACGATCACCGATGTCGAAAGGGAGCGGCTGGTCGATACGATCGTCGTCAGGACGCAAGGGTTCGTCAACGGCAATATCCGGGAGGGCGATTTCGATCCCGTGGGTATTTTCCGCCGGCTGTTGCAGCGGTATGCGGGGATCGATCGCGAGCGTCTGCGCGAAAACATGCGTTATTTTCTCTCCGCCGTCATGCCCGTTTGCGACGAATGGGGGATCGATCTGTGCGTTCATCCCGACGACCCGCCTTTCCAGGTGCTGGGGCTGCCGCGCATCGTCACCTCGGAGGAGGACATCGCCTGGCTGCTCGAAGCGGTGGACAATCCGCACAACGGGTTGACATTCTGTGCCGGTTCGTTGTCCGCCGGAGCGCATAACGACGTCGTGAAGATGGCCGGACGGTTTGCCGCACGCACGCATTTCGTCCATCTGCGCAGCTGCGACATCCTGCCCGGCGGCGACTTCATCGAGGCGTCGCACCTCGAAGGGCGGGGGCATTTGGTCGAGCTCGTTCGGATTTTCGAGCGAGAGCGACCCCGCGTGCCCATGCGGGTGGACCACGGCCGGACGATGCTGGGCGATGAGCGGCTCGGTTACAATCCCGGCTACTCGTTCCACGGACGCATGCTCGCCCTGGGGCAGATCGAGGGGATGATGGCGGTAGTGAAAGACGAACTTCGAAAAAGATAAAAGACGATGAATGAACAGTTCAGTGTGGCCGGCAAGGTGGCGGTGATTACCGGTGCCGGCGGTGTTTTGGGCGGCCATGTCGCCAAGAGCTTCGTAGAACAGGGTGCCAAAGTCGCGGCGCTCGACATCCGGCGGGAGCAGTTGGACGAACGGGTGGCGGAGCTGAACGCATTGCGCGGCGGCGCGGCGATGGGGGTGCTTTGCGATGTCCTCGACCTCGACTCCATCCGGAGGATGACCGACGAGGTGGTGGCTCGCTGGGGGCATATCGATATCCTCGTCAATATCGCGGGCGGCAATATGCCGGGGGCGACGCTGCGTCCCGATCAGCCGATTTTCGACATGAAGATCGAGGACTGGAACCGGGTCGTCGATCTGAACATGAACGGAACGGTCTATCCGTCGATCGTGGTCGGCGAGGCGATGGCGCGTCGGAAGAGCGGGGCGATCGTCAATATTTCGTCGATGGCGGCCTTGCAGTCGATGACCAATGTGCCGGGGTATTCGGCCGCCAAAGCCGCCGTCACGAATTTCACGCGATGGATGGCGATGGAGATGGCGCTGAAGTACGGCGACGGGATCCGTGTCAATGCCGTGGCTCCCGGTTTTTTCATCGGCGACCAGAATCGGGCCGTGCTGCTGAACCCCGACGGATCGCTGACGGATCGCAGCCATAAGGTGTTGGCCAATACGCCGATGCGCCGATTCGGCGACCTTTCCGAGCTGAACGGCGCCATCCAGTTCCTGTGCAGCGATGCCGCATCGTTCATCACGGGGGTGAATCTGCCCGTCGACGGCGGTTTCTCGATGTTCAGCGGCGTGTAGCCGGAGTCGTTCCCGGCCCGAACGGGAAGCGGGGAGGCGATTCGTGTCGCCTCCCCGCATCTCGCTTGCTGCCCGCTTCACCATTAAGATAACCAACCGAAAATAATAGAAATATACACCCAAGGAAAAGAATCAATGGAGTTTATATTAGCATAGGAATCTCAGGCATGGAGAGGACTTTTCTGAGTCCTCCAGAGAAATCCTGATACCAACAAAAGCTGATTTGAGAGGGACTCTGATAGAGACATTGTGACAATGAAGTTAAGCAGACAGAAACTGTAAGGAGAGTCAACACTGTTCCTCAAGCTTCTGGCTTGGACAACAGTGGCTTCTTAATGCTGTGTTCCTTTAGTATGGTTCCTCATGTTACCG